>JANPGW010000427.1:0-2144 GCA_031424115.1 Saprospiraceae bacterium
ATAATTATCATTGTGAATAGACTCTAAAGTCTTTTTTATAGCAAAAACGGTGTTACTTCCGATGAGGTTATGGTAAAATTTTGAGTTAGCCATTTTGATGATTTGACCGTTGTAAAATTCGTTTTTGTCAATAGTATGTTCTTCTCTGCGAAGGTATTCTTGGAGAGTATAAATGCGAGGTGTTTTTTCAGCTTTAAAAGAATTTTGCTGAACTGAACGTGCTGTGGTCATTTTAATTTATTTTAAACAAAGTTAAACGACTTTTTAACTAACAACAATACCCCCTCAGTATTTTATGAAAAAACTGCTTTTTATAATAGCAATTCTAAGTATTTGGGCTTTTCGTTCTGTAGACGACAAACCAACTGTTTTTCTGTGTGGTGATTCAACGATGGCGAATAAAGCGCTGATTGATGCACCCGAAACGGGCTGGGGAATGGTCTTTCCAGAGTATTTCACGGATGCTGTGCGTATTGAAAATCATGCGGTGAATGGTCGCTCAACGAAGAGTTTTCGCACTTTGGGACATTGGAAAGCGGTAATTGATAAGGTGAAAGCAGGTGATTATGTAATTTTGCAATTTGGGCACAATAACCAAAAGACGGATGATACATTGCGTTACGCAGCGCCACAAACGGATTATAAGCAGAATTTAACTCGTTTTATTGAAGAAATCAAAGCAAAAGGCGCTAATCCAATATTGATGACGCCCGTGATGCGTCGCAAATTTGATGAAGACGGGGCGTTTATTGACCAACATGGTGAGTATCCTCAAGCGGTGCGTGATTTGGCTAAAACGTTGATTGTACCGTTGGTGGATATGCACGTTAAAAGCCAAAAAGTCATTGAAGCAGAAGGTATAGAAGGTTCAAAAAAGATGTTTTTAAACCTCATTTCGGGCATTTATGCAAAGCATCCGAAAGGCTTGGAGGATAATACACATTTTACGAGATATGGTGCGGAACTTATGGCGAGTGCGGCTTGTGAAGGTTTGATTGAAATAGGACATCCATTGCGTAGCTTTTTGAAAAAATCGGTTTTTGATGAAAAATATGCGCACGAATTGCCTAAAATTTACCAACCTGTTTTCAGAAAAGATACTTTTAATATCACCCGTTATGGTGCCAAAGGCGATGGTGTAACATTGGATACAAAAGCCATTAATCAAGCTATTGACATGGCGAATCAAGCGGGTGGGGGAGTTGTTTTGGTACCTCGTGGTTTGTGGTTGACGGGTCCCATTGTTTTAAAAAGCAATGTCAATTTACATGTTGAGCAAGGGGCTTTGGTTCAATTTACGACGGATTATAGTCAATATGGCATCGTGAAAACGAATTGGGAAGGCAATGATGCTTATCGAGTGCAACCGCCGGTTTGGGCTGTTGATTGTGAAAATGTGGCGATTACGGGCAAAGGTATTCTTGATGGTGCGGGTGATTCGTGGCGACCATTGAAAAAAGACAAAGTTACTGAGGGGGAGTGGAAAAAAGTCCTCGCTTCAGGTGGCGTTTTAACCGAAGATAAAAAAACGTGGTACCCAACGGATAGAGCATTGAAAGGCTCAACTATGAAACGTCCTGGCGTGATTGCCGAAGGTTTTGATTCGACAAAAGCAGCTGAAATCAAAGAGTTTTTAAGAGCCAATTTAATCGTTTTGACTCGTTGTAAGAACGTGCTTTTAGAGGGTGTTATTTTTCAAAATTCACCGGCTTGGACGGTGCATCCGTTGCTTTGTGAGCACTTGACGGTTAGGGGTATTTCATCAAAAGCGCCGTCTTATGCACAGAATTCGGATGCGATTGATGTTGAAAGTTGTAAAAATTTTATGATTGAAAATTGCACTTTTGACGTGGGCGATGATGCTATTACTATCAAATCGGGGCGAGATGCAGAAGGTCGTAAGCGCAATGTACCGAGTGAAAATGCCATTATCCGCAATAATAGTGTGTATCGGGCGCACGGTGGTTTTGTGATAGGCTCTGAAATGTCAGGTGGCGCTCGCAATTTATACGTGTCGAATTGCACTTTTATGGGTACTGATATTGGCTTGCGTTTCAAAACGACTCGTGGTAGGCGTAGGTTATGGCGTGAAGAAAATAAAGGGAAAAAGAAAGAAATAATCAATTGCCCTATGCCACTGTTTC
>JANPGW010000428.1:0-7816 GCA_031424115.1 Saprospiraceae bacterium
AAAGGCAAAAGTTTTCCATATATCACCCGCGACGAATTGCTCGACCAAATGAGCATCATGCGCACGCGTTTTCCCAACTATCAAAGTTATTCCGATGCCATCCTTAAAGATATTTTCAAACCTGAAGAATTGAAAGGTGCAACCCGTTTGGAAGCCAATACACTCAAAACTATGCTGTTCATCAGCGATGCATCTAATAAATTTCAAGCTAAAGAACTACCCATTGAAGTTCAAGAATCACCCATTTTCACCATAACAACTTTAGATTTTGATAAAAATGGTAAAAAAGACTTGTTTTTCGGTGGCAATATCAACCACGCTCGCTTGAAATTCGGAAAATATGACGCCAATTATGGCCTTTTACTGAGGGGGAATGGTCAAGGGCAATTTTCATCCATCACCCAACAACAAGCCGGTTTTAGGTTGACAGGCGATGTGCGGAGTGCTGTTTTATTGAAAGATGTGTTGATTTTAGGGTTAAATCAGCAACCTTTAAAGGCTTATAAAATGAAATAATTGGGCGAAAATGCTGAGAGGGTGTTGTTTTTTCATTAAATTTGTAAAAAAATTCATGCAACTTCGTCAATCACTTTTTTGGGATTCAGATCTTAATTCAATTGATTTGCAAAAGCACAAAAAGCAAATTATTGAAAGAACATTAATGCGGGGTCGCATAAATGAAGTGAAAGCTATGTTTAAATTTTACGGAAAGGACGTTGTTAAAGATGTCGCACTTTCTGCCCGTTACCTTGATAAACTGACACTTGCTTTGTGCTGTGCAATCTTTGAAAAACCTATTACTGAATTCAGATGCTACAAACTCGCACAATCGAACCCACAACATTGGGACTTCTAAAAAGCCTAATGTCTCAACCTCAATTAGAACCATTCTATTTAGTCGGAGGCACCGCTTTGGCTTTACAGTTAGGGCATCGCTTTTCAATAGATTTAGACTTTTTTACCCACCTTGATTTTGATAAAGACAGCCTGTTTGATAGTCTGAAAGACAATTATGAAATGGCGATTGAACTAACAAACCCTGTTATCACCATCGCTTATATTAATGAAGTAAAAACTGATTTTGTCAAAGTCCGTTATAGTCCTCAATATCCAATAAAAGTAATTGACGATGTTAAGATGCTCGATATTCGCGATATTGCACCAATGAAATTGAACGCAATTTCGCAAAGAGGAAGTAAAAAGGATTTTTACTATATGTATTACCTTTTCAATCATCTATCGTTAGACGAAATGCTGGAAGCGTATGAAGTTAAATTTAAAACTCAAAATATGTATCAAGTTGTCAAAAGCCTTACCTATTTCACAGATGCCGACGAATTTGCAGACCCTAAAGTATTTGATAAAAATTTAACTTGGTCAAAAATAAAAAAATCTATTTCAAAAACTGTTGACTTATATTTGACTTAAAATATTCAGTAAAATCAAGCTATGACAAAATATACACTTATAATTATCTTTATTTTAACTCAAATAAGCTGTAAAACATTAGAAACAAAAAACCTTGTTTTAGAAAGCTCTGAAATCCCCAAAGTCATTGCCCATATGACTGAAATTATGGTGCATGACATCACGAATCCGCCTTTGGCAGCGCGTTTTTTTTCGTATGCTTGTTTGTCAGGATATGAGGTTGTGGCTCAAAATGATTCATCAATTCATTCTATGAAAGGTGTTTTAAATGAGTTTCCAACTATTGAAAAACCTAAAATTGAAGGTACATTTTCGTATCAATTATCAGCCGTTTTAGCTATGCTAGAAACGGCCAAAAAGATGCAACCTTCGGGTAAAATATTGGACGATTTTGAATTAAAATACTTGGATTCATGTCAAAATTTGGGCTTTTCAAAGCAAATTATTGATAATTCTTTAAAATATGCTCAAGATGTCAGTCAACAGATTTTGAAGTATGCGAAGGCGGACAAATACAACCGCATCAGTAATTATCCCCGTTACACCCCCTTGAATACTGAGGGGTCATGGTATCCGACGCCGCCAGGGTATATGGCGCCAGTTGAGCCATATTTTAACACCGTTCGTCCTTTTACGTTGGATTCGGCGGCGCAATTTAAGCCTGCCCCACCCGCTCCATTTTCAAAAGATAAAAACTCGGAATTTTACCGTTTGATGGATGCTGTTTATAAGGAAAAACTGCCTCAAGAGCATCAAGATATCGCTGCTTTTTGGGATTGTAATCCTTTTGCCTTAGAAGACAACGGGCATTTGATGGTGGGTATGAAAAAAATATCGCCGGGCGCGCATTGGATGGGTATTACGGGTATCGCATGTGCAAAAGCGAAAGCGAGTTTTGCTAAAACGCTTCAAATTCATACCGTTGTTGCGCTTGGTTTGATGGATGGTTTTTTGTGTTGTTGGGATGAAAAATTCCGCTGTAATCGCATTCGCCCAGAAACGGCAATTAGAAAATATATTGACCCGAATTGGAAACCCTTTTTACAAACGCCGCCTTTTCCCGAGTATTTAAGCGGTCATTCTACCATTTCTTCAACGGCCGCCACGATTTTAACGGCTTATTTCGGTGATAATTTTGCGTATGATGATACGGTTGAAGAACGTTTTGGCTTAAAATCACGTCCTTTCAAATCCTTTAATCAAGCAGCAACGGAAGCAGGTATTTCAAGGTTTTATGGCGGTATTCATTTCATGGATGCCATTACCAACGGGCAAAAACAAGGCGTTTTAGTGGGTAATAACGTTGTTAAAAAATGTTTTTTAACGTCGAAACGATAGTCAATGACGCACTCAAAAATGGGCTTTTTAAAAAATATCAGAAAATACATTTTTATTCAATTCAATAATAGTCTCTAAAACCATCGTTCTCAAATCTTTATTTTGGCGGTAATCTTCCACTTCTAAGGGTCTGCCATATAAGGCTTGAAGCTCGCTGATAAGAATTTGAGCTTTTTTGTCAGTTTGTAAATGCTGAATAGCTTGGTCAGTGATGTGCGGGCTTTCGCCCACAAGTTCCCGAATCCGGTTACGAATGGCCAAATCCCTTTCTTCTTGAAGTTCTAACGCTTTCATTTGGGCATCCGATTTTTCCTTATCCTCCTTTTTTTTCTTTTTAGCAAGTTCTTCCTTCTGATCCGTATAACCGTTTTTTAGGGCTTGTATAAAAAAGCCAGAAGCGTTGGTTTTTATTTGCCCTTCAATTTTAGCGCGGTTGGTCACTCTTATCGCTTGGTTAAATTGTTCTTCAGAGTATATTTTCACCAAATCAGCAAAAACCAAAGGCGTCACGCCGAGACTTTCAACAACTTTGGGGTAAAGCAGAGCAAAAAGCTGGTCTTTTCCACTCCCATTCAAATCTGAAATATCTAACGTATTATCATTGTTTTTTTCAAACGATTCTTTGTTGAAAGGAGTGCTTGTCATACCATCTCTCAATTTAGCCGACATTTTTGTTCTCGAGATATTGGCTAATTCTTCTTCGGTTTTGCGGCGGAAATAAAATTCTAAGGCGACTACTTTTTTCCCTTCTTTGATTTTTTCTACCTCATACACCCATAAATCGGTGTTTTTATTGATTTCTTCAACCGCCGGTGCAACGATGCGTTGATAAAACGTTCCAAACATACTGTAATGCTCCAATTCAAGCATAGCTTTGAGTTCTTCGTAGATTAACGTTCTTTTACCTATTGTTTCGTATTGCTTCAACAATTCATAAATCCGAATGGGATAAACGCCTAATTTAACAATATTGCGTAGGTCATAAGTGGTAAAATTCTTTTGAAGTTGGAGCAAAAAAGGTTTCATCTCCTGTTCAATAGAGATGTCAATGAATTCCTGGCTCTCTACCCTACCCTCTTCTTTGCCAATGGCGGAATAATCAATTTTCCTTAAAATATGATAGCGCACCTCTCGCGGACTTCCGTTGTCTTCATACCGGACGTAAAAACTTTTATCCATGAGTTTATTTGCACCCTCTCTCAGTAAATCGTAGCTATTATGGTTTTTATTCAAACCAAACATCTTGACAATATCGCGAAACCAAACCCGATACACTTTAAAATCATCATCATCGCGATGGATTTGAGCGATAACGCTCAGAAAAAACCGCATCTCCCAGACAGTAAAACTGTACCGAGCCTCAATGAGTTGGTTCGATTTCTTGATAAGGGCAATGCCTTTATTTTTAAAAGATTTCGATTTTTGTTGATTCTTCGCCATAGCAACTATATCAAAAATAGGAATAAATTGGGTTTGAGCGGCATTTGAGTTGTAAATATAGATATTAGCCTCGGAAAAACAACCTAATTTAGATATATTTACCCTAAAATTGATATAAATAATCCTAATTCTGATATAGATACCTAATTCTGATATAGTAAATCCTAAAAATGATATAAATCTTCCTAAATTTGATATAGATAATCCTAATTCTGATATAAACAATCCTAAATTTGATATACAAACCAATCTAACTCTTTGATAATCAATGAGTTATGGATGGGTAAAAGAAGTAAAAATATAATAAAAAGAATACAACAACAAAAAAAGAGGACTTGTTGGTGTTGCTCTTTTTTAAAAATTAGGATAACTGGATTATATAATATCCGATTAGCAGATCTTTTTAGTGGATTTAACTCAATTTTTTTGTTTTTTTCAAAAAAACAATTTTCCAACTATATCAAATTTAGGAGGCTACGTCCAAAAGAGACTTTCCTTTGACCGATTCAACCGTTAACCCAATGGGTTTTTAGACAAAATCTTTTTCAAATCCACTTTATTATCATCAATATACTTTTCTATTATGCCGTTCAATAAAGTGGCAATGCTTTTAATCCCCTCGTGTTGTTTCAGAAGATTGAGAATAGCGAATAGTTGGTCATCAATCTGTAAGTTTTTCTTTTTATCGAAAGTATATTTTTTATCGTTGATGGATAGTAAAAAAACCTCCGCTGAGAGCATTTCCCCTACCCCCTCTCCGTAAGGAGTCCCTTGGACAGTATGGAGAGCTTTTTGGGGTGCAATAATCGCCTTCGTTGTTTTTACCGGTTTGGTTTGCGCTACGGCAATTGCTTTGGGCTTCGATTCTATTTTTTTCTCGACTTTAGGCTTGGCTTCTTTTTTCTCAACAGCTTTCTTTTCCACTATTTCCGCGGGTTGCGCTGCGGGTTGATTCATAAATTGGCTGAGAAAATCTTTCATTTCTTTTGACATGACTTGAAAATTTTAGAGTTAAATAAGGCGTCTGTATATTTCTAAAGCTGATAACTGACGACTATGCTACTGACAACTTCTTACTTGATATTTTCATAGAGGAAATCAAAAACTTCCTCCACAATCCCTTTTTGTTCGTCTGTAATATCGAACGTAGATAAGCGAGAGAGCGTCACCCTGTCCGAAATACCGTTTGTAATCGTTCCCACGCCCAGTAAAAGCGCGTCCACATCTTCTTTGGTTTCATATTTCGTTCCGGCTTTTAGTCGGTTAGGAACAAAAAATATGGCTTTCTTTTCGTCCAAAAACTTCACAAACTTTGAAAAATTTAAGGTACTCAGCACTGATTTTATCTCATAAAAAAACGGGCAAATGATATAATGCGCATCTTTTAAAATGGGAATCAGCGATTCATCATCTAAGCGACCCGGTAAATCAATTAAAATATAGTCATTCAGTTTTTTCAATTGCTTCGCATATTTGGGATAATCCTCGGTGTCCATCACCAATATTTCGTACGGTTTACTGTTTTCTCGCTCAGGGTTTTTCGTTAAATCGAATTTTCTTTGCTCATTGATGGATTTTTGAAAGTCCATATCAATCACCAATACTTGTTTTTTCTTCACGAGAGTGAGATAATTTGCCAACATGATACATAATGTTGACTTGCCTACGCCGCCTTTTTGATTGCCGAAAATAATGTTCATACAGTGTGAAATTTGAGTTTAAATGATAAATTTCCTTTAGAATCGGAATTTTGTATTCTTTTAAATTTTAACTGGATGATTAGAAGTCCAAAAACAATGTTTTTTTTAGCTATAAGATGTTTTCATCTTAAAAACCAATGAGTACAAGAGTTGGCTATAAACAGGCTTAAAATAAAGATAAATCCTATTTTTGAAACTCAGCATAACATCCGCACAAAAATAATTATTTTATTGAATAATTAAAAAATTAATTCACTATTTCATTTTTTAATAAAATAATTTATTCATTATTTAATGATTGTATTTTATAATTATTTCATTGAATAATTATAAAAATATACTTTTTGATTCAATTTTAGGATTATTTCATTAATTAATAAAATCATTAAATAATTATTTCAACGAATAATGATATAATTTTAAAATGAAATCATTAATCAGTAGTCCAAAATGGTAAATATCAATGAAATCATTAATTAATGATTTCATTATTTAATTCTAAAAACTTTTAAACCTCCTCAAGCACAGTATTTATCTAAACTTGCGTATTTTTGGACATCAAATAAGTAAGTTGAATAAAGTATGAGTAAAAAGAAATTTCAAATATCATTGGATGAGGCATTAAAGCCTGATTTATCTTATTTCGTGGCGCACATGGAAAAGGAAAGTAAGGCACAAGCCAACCAAATATTTGGAATAGAAGGGGAGGGCGATGATATAACAGCTTTTAAAATGGAAGAATTATATAAAACGCCTAAACCCAAAGCCGAACCCTCAAAACCCAATGCGGACTTTATGACTTTTTTAAAGCAGATAAATGAAGAATCCATGCAACAGGCCGCTGCGATTTTTAAAAATGATAAATAACATATCCGTCCCAGCGCTTCAAGCGGTGGCACGGGTTAAACTATGAAATAATGAAATATTCAATCCACTTTTGCTTAATACTACTTCTCTCCATAGGAGTCCTAACGGACAGTATTTTAGCCCAAAAACGCCCCGTTGATTACGTCAACCCATTCATAGGCACGGGTGGGCATGGGCATACATTTCCGGGTGCGACCGTTCCTTTCGGCATGGTCCAGCTTTCGCCTGATACGCGTACGGAGGGTTGGGACGCCGCAAGTGGCTATCATTATTCGGATTCTACTATTCTCGGTTTTTCACATACACACTTGAATGGGACAGGGGTGAATGACTTGTGTGATATATTATTGACCCCCTCAGTATCTGGCAGTTTAGAACCTTTAAAATTTCAGCATAAAAATGAAATTGCGAAGGCGGGCTATTACAAAGTTAAAATAGATAATGGCTTTGAAGTAGAATTGACAAGCACTGAAAGAGTTGGTTTTCATCGGTATAAGTTTCCAACAAATATTAAAAAGGTTTTTATCAACTTAAATCCTAATAAAAGAAACAGAATCGATTTCAGTTTTATTCAACATGGCGATAGTAGCTTAGGCGGTACATTAACTTCTACTAATTGGGCAAAAAATAGAAGCGTATTTTTTGCAATTGATTTCAATTTACCAATTTTAGAAAAACATTCTCCATTATTTAGATATTCAATGGATAAACCGCTTTTTGTTTCTTTCGATGTATCAAAAACACATGAATTACTTATAAAAGTAGCTTTATCGCCTGTCGAAATAGTAAACGCCAGGGAAAATATGCAAAAAGAAGTCCCTCATTGGGATTTCGATAAAACCCGAAAAGAAGCCGAGGCGAAGTGGGAAAAATACCTCAATCGCATCCAGATTGAAGGCGGTACGGAAGACCAACGCACTATATTTTACACGGCTTTGTACCATACTTTGATACACCCCTCAGTATGGCAAGATGTGAACGGCGATTATCGGGGTTTGGATAATAAAGTGTACAATTCAAAGACATTTACCTACCATTCCATC
>JANPGW010000429.1:0-26912 GCA_031424115.1 Saprospiraceae bacterium
TTTGTTATCATAGTCATAGTTGATACGACCCATGAATGAGTTGATTGTCCATTCAACCAAGTTAGAACCTACGCCCAACACAGTACCTGCACTACCTAAGCTATAAAACGATTGTTTTTCCGCAGGAACGCCTTGTACTGAAATGTTGGATTGTTCGAAACGGTCTTTTTGAATCGAGTGCAAAGCCGTAGCACCTAATGTATGTTTACCAAAAACTTTATTGTAATTCACGATATTTTCCAAAGTCCAATCGAAACCAAAAACATTATTGCTGGAAGCGGTAGCTAAACCGCCTCTATTATCATTAGTAAGTGAACCATTGAAACGACCATTGCGTTGAATTGTGAAGTCAGGACCAAAATTGATTCTATATGTTAAACCATCTATAATTTTGGCTTCCGCATAAAGAGCATTAAAAATACGATAGCGGCGTTGCTCGTCAACTTTTGCTCCTGGTATGATTTCAAACAAAGGATTGGTCAAAAGAGCATCGTTTGTTGGAGAAAAAAGCAAACTACCGTCTGCATTGTATGGTGTACCCAATGGATTTTGTTGCAATGTAAAACCATAAGGATTTAAATTCTCTCCATTGCGAATACTGTACATGGTGTAAGAAGACAAACCCATTTTGATGTGGTCATTGATTTGATGGTCAATATTACCACGTAGGGACATCCGAGTATAGTCCAAACCATAAGAAACGCCATTATCTTTGAAGTAACTGCCCGAAACGTAGAAAGCTGTACGTTCATTACCCCCTTGTACACCCAATGAGTGGTTCTGCATATTGCCGGTTCGCAAAATCAAATCTTGGTATTGAGTATTGCGTCCTGCTTTGATACCTGCCAATACATTCGGGTCAAAAACGTCCACTTTTGAGTCAGCATAATCATCTTTCACTCCGGTTGGTACTGGATTGCCACTCGCATCTTTGTAGATACTGCCAGCTGCGACACCACGGCGCGATTCACGCACATATTCCGCAAACTCGTCACCTGTAAATAACCTTAGCTTATTCAACGCACTTGATTGACCAAAGTAATTATCATAGCTAACAGTTGTTTTTTTCTTTCCTCCTAATGAACCGCGTTTGGTGGTAATAAGGATAACACCATTCGCACCCCTTGCACCATAAATCGCTGTAGCAGTGGCGTCTTTCAAAATTTCCAGGGATTGAACATCATTGGGGTTCAAATCTTCGTAACCGCCCGCAAGTGGAATACCATCCACAACATATAGGGGGTCATTAGAAGCGCGGAATGAGCGACGCCCCCGAACACGAATCGTTGGAACAGAACCCGGCTTACTACCTGATTGTACTACGTCAATACCGGCAACCCGACCCTGTAATGCTTGTCCCAAACTTGTGACCGGCATTTCAGTGAGTTGACGAGAGTTAAGAGATGAAATCGCGCCCGTCACTTGGCTTTTCTTTTGAGTGCCATAGCCAGTGACCACAATTTCATTCAAAGCACTTCCTTCTGTCAATTGAATGTTTATGGAAGTTTGATTGTTCACCGGTACTTCCTGACTTTCGTAGCCCACGAAAGAAAACACTAATACGGCAGTGGGTGATACTTTTAAAGTAAAATTGCCATCTAAATCCGTAATAGTCCCCGTTGTCGTTCCTTTTTCAACAATGCTGGCACCCACTAATGGTGCACCGGCAACATCGGTGACTTTTCCGGAAAGGTCTCGGGTTTGAGCATTTGCCAATTGGCTTACCATTAAGAGTGCAAATCCTAGTAAGAGTTTTAATAATAATCTTTTCATATTGCAAAACGTTGTTTAGTTAAAATTTCTTTTTGAGAATGCATAGAAATGCGATACAAATATCTGAAATGTTCTTTTCCTATTATACTGAATTTTTGCCGATTTCTAATACTTTTTTGACAAAAAAATGTACAAGTGTGTAATTCATTCATTATTTTTACCTTTTGATACCCCCTCAGTATCATCAACTATTCAATTTGAAAATATTTTTGTTTGTCTAACTATGATAATATCTACAAAATGAAACCGCAACTATTAAAAATATCGACTCAACCGGATTATTCTTTTAATCTTTTTGTCCAAGATTGCCCTTATTTCGGCACACCTTGGCATTATCATCCCGAATTTGAAATTGTTTTGGTCGAAGAGAGTATCGGCAAGCGGTTTGTCGGCAGTAATATTTCCGAATTTGAGCCCGGCAACTTGTGTATGATTGGCGCCTATCTACCTCATTACTATAAGAATGACGATAAATATTACGATAAATCCTCCTCATTGAGGGCGAAATCATTCGTTGTGCATTTTTTAGAAGATTTTTTGGGTGACAAATTTTTAGATCTGCCTGAGTGCTTAATTCTTAAATCTTTGTTAGAAAGGTCTAAAGCAGGTCTAAATTTTGGCGAAAAAACGGTCAAAAAAGTAGGGTCAAAAATCAAAAATCTTAATAATTTGACAGGCATCAACCGACTTATGGAATTGATAACAATTTTGACCATAATGAGCGAAAGTGAGGACGTTGAAGAGTTGACAACCAATCCTATTTATCTCCAAAATGACTTGGACTCCAACCGAATAAGTGGGGTTTTTTCATTTGTCATGCAAAATTATCAGCAAGAAATAGATTTGACCCAAGTAGCGAAACTTGCCAATATGAGTGAGTCGGCTTTTAGCCGTTATTTCAAAAAACGAACCCGCCGGACATTTTCCCATTTCGTCACCGAGATACGCCTTGAGCATGCTTGTAAACTTTTGGTTCAAGACAAAATGAGCATTTCAGGTATTTCGGAAGAAAGTGGTTTCAACAATTTGTCAAATTTTAACCGCCAATTTAAATTGATAAAAGGCACTACCCCATTGGCTTACCGAAACAGTTATTTGAAATAGCTAAGAAGTTACTATTCGCTGCATTTGCTGTTTTAATTCTTCAATGCGGATAGTATAGCGTTGTTCGAGTGGCATAAAGGTCTGTTGAAACATTTTTTTAATGGTCTCAATAACCGCATCTCGAAGTATGGGGTTTTGTCGAAAGTCTTCGACAGTTTTATTTTTGACTAAATGCGCCCGTTTAGTTGCCTCAAATTGTGTGGTCACTTGAGCGATGGCTCGTTCGGTTACTGAGGGGTCTTGCTCAACGAGGTGTCTAATCTGTTGGTTGATGGTATTGGCTAATTCTTCGCAAAGAGTATCGTATTCTTTTTTGAGCCTTTCCAATTGCGCCTGTTGTGCTTTTTTTTGTTCCCGATTCTGAGCTTGTTTGCCCGCATGGTGTTGGCGATAGGTTTTAAAACCTTTGGTCAAAGCTTCCAAAAAAATACCTGCGGGATTGTTCGCCTTCCCTTCTTTTATCTTTTCTTTTGTAAAATCAATTGCCGTTTCCACGTCGTCGGCTGTTTTTCCTTTGGTGCGCTTCAAAAATTCGGCTTCTGAAACGCCCCACCAGCCATTCACTCGCGTTAAAAGTTGCCCCATTACTTCACTCAGTTTCTCTCCCATCCCTCCCCTACCTGCCCGGTCAGCTGATGAAGTCGGCTCATCAAGGGTTTCTTCATCTGCTGAAAAATTTTCCGGCTGTGTTGCGTGATGTCGTTTGATGGTAAAATGTATCTCATCTACTTTTCTGCTTTTCTTTATTTCGCGATAATCGAAAGAGATGTCGCAATATTTTTCCAAATCTTCTTTAGAACGGTCAATGACATATCGGCGAAAATCAGCGTACAATTTGTATTTATCGCCCAATTCCAAGACCGTTTTGAGATATTCTACCTCCAATCTCACTTCACCTTGATATTCGTAGCTTTTCAAAATTTCAAACATCCGTATCGAATGCGTGCTTTGTAAACCCACAATATTGTGCAAATCATATTTCGAAAACCGTCTTTTAAGCTCCAAAAGATGGGGTTTCAGGTCATCGTTAAATTTAAATTCAATATAGGCATTCCCCGGTTCGCGATCTTCGGGTTTTGTATAGCGCGTAACAATGCGCATTTCTCCATAACGGTGAAAACCTTCTTCTGTAACATAAGGAATTTTCAAAGAGAGGTTATATAGCTGTTTCGGAATATTAGTGATGATATCATACACTTCTTTACCGTCTCCCGCATTAAAAAAGCGAATCAAATCGGACACGTACACCCGCTGCATCATAAACTCGCGGGCATCTTTATCAATTTGGCTTACAAAGTAATTAAATACCCTTTTTTGCCAAAGTGAAAAGTTGTATTTCGCCAAAACGAGATCATTGGAGGTAACTACTAATGTAGAATTCAAAATTGCGTT
This sequence comes from Saprospiraceae bacterium, assembly GCA_031424115.1. GTDB lineage: Bacteria > Bacteroidota > Bacteroidia > Chitinophagales > Saprospiraceae > JAAFJT01. The sequence continues at coordinate 4,270 of JANPGW010000429.1, forward strand.
ATTTTCAGAAGCTTTTTTTGTCATAAATCAAATATGAGAAATTTACGGAAATAGCGGTTTTTCTTTAGCATCCCCTTATTATATATGAGAAGAGTGTCTAATAAGAAATTATTTGCCTTAGAAGGTCGTAAAAATATGAAAATATTTTTTCAAGAACTAATATTTTTCATATTTAGTAAGTCCCTTTTAGTTTGTATGGAGAAAAGAGATTTCGGCGCTACCGTAGTTTACTCATAGTTCCGTAGTTTACTCATATTTTACCGTAATTTACTCATACAAATTCCGTAGTTTACTCATGGTTCACCGTAGTTTACTCATATTTCACCGTAGTTTACCCATAGTTAGAGCTTATAAGATATTGAATATCAATGGATTGAGGTTTTCTAAACAATAAACTATTAAAAATAAAAAAACAACAACATTCGAATGTTGTTGTTTTTTTATTTTTCCATGATTTTTTTTTAAAAAAAGTGTTCCACACGTGCGTACACTGGATATAATTCTGGGAAAAATACGGGAACTATGAGTAAATTACGGTGAACTATGAGTAAACTACGGAATTTATTTTTCTGAAATTCTCCTTCTCCCTTTAAAAATACTATTTATTGAGTTTTTCCATTTCTTTTTCCACCATTTTCCGGATAAAAGTCTTCATATCTGTTTTTTGTTGAATAACAGCTACTTTCAATTGGATAAAAACACTTTCCGGCAAATCAACAGATACTCTTAAAAGACGTTCCGGTTCGAAGATAAGTTTAGGTTTGCGTCCGGCTTTGCCTTTTTCGGGTTGCTCCGTAGTTTTCTCATAGTTCGGGCTCAATATTTTTTGTCCTTTCTGATCCGCTGATTTTTGTGGAGCCACTATGACGGGATTTGCAACCTCTGCCGGCAAGGGTTTTTGAGTCTCTACCTCGGGCTTTTTGTGAATCAGGCGGGTCATTTCCTCTACACTCTCTATACTGAGGGGGGTCACCGATTTCCCTAAAGTGCGTTTAATATCTATTTTTTTGCTCATTTTGTTATGACTACTTTAGAAGTGATTCAATTTCTTTTGTCAGTTCTTCAATCTCTTGCTTGGCTTTCTCGTCTTTTGTATCGTGTACGCTGATACCCGATATAGTAGCTTCTCTATAAGATACTCGATTGGTTATTTTGGTATTCAGTATCTTGATATCAAATTCTTTTATGGCATTTACCACTTCCCTATCTAAGGTTGTTCGATCATTATAACGGTTCACAACTACTGCAATGTCAACATTACCGCCGTAACTTTCTTTTGTTACTTTGGCTTCTTTGTAGCGTTCAAGAAAGTTTTCTAATGCCCAAATATCGCCACCTCCAGGCAAGATGGGTACCACTACCAAATCTGATAAGATGATGATGCGGGTTGTCAGCTCTGTCAGCGCGGGTGTTCCGTCCACAATGACTATGTCAAATTTCTGTTTTAAGGCGAGAATTTCTTGCGACACCTTCTCTGGGCTTATTGTGTAAACAGGAACGCTCAGCGCGCCGGAATCACGAAGTGTTGCCCATTTGGCAGATGTTTTTTGTTCCGTATCTGTATCTGCAATGCAGACAGTGACGCCTTTCAGGGCAAATTGCAGGGCAACATTCTGAGCAATGGTGCTTTTCCCTACTCCTCCTTTGAGATTACTGATGGCTAAAATACTCATAAATGGTTCGGTGTTTTTTAATTAAATAATTACATAATGCTGTAATTGTGTAATTACGTGATTTTATAATTGCAAAATTAAACAATTTTTTAATTATTTACTTTTTTAATTATAGTATTTAGTAATTATTTACTTTTAAAATTATACAATTAAGTAATTTTTTGATTTCTTACTTTTAAAATTATAAAATGCAGTAATTATTAACTCCTATAATTACATAATTAAAAACGTTTTTAATTATGTAATTACGTAATTAAAAAACGTTATTAATCAGTTGTCAGGCGCTCCAAAAGCGCCTGACAACAATGAACAATGACAAAAAAAAACGATGACCGATTTGATATCAGCCACCGTTTAAATATAAATCACTTTATTTTATTCACACTTCATTCTTTAACAACACTTTTTCTTTTGGCGAGTATTTGACGCCAGGTAAAGGTCGGAACCTCCTCCTCGACAGAAGCCTGTTTGGGATCCGAAGGTTCGAGCAACCGCAGAATTTTCATTCCCAAATCGTCAACCGAGTTAGCCGTATTGGACAATACCACTACTGCTGTTTGGCTTTGCTTGACAAAACCCATAAAAGAAGCGAAACCGCCTTTTTCACTGCATTGCCACACCATTTTGTTCTTGTTTTTATCGCTCACCGGCATCACAACCCAACCCCAGCCCAACATAAACCGATTATCGGATGGGTCAGCATAGAGTCTTGGAAGATGGGTTTCAGAGAGCGCCACATCTAAGTTAGTCGTTTTATTGGACAAATTGGCTTCTAAGAAGCGCAATAAATCGGGTACATTTGATCGGATACCCGCAGCCGGCGTGAAAGCATTATAATCTCGATGATTGGTTGGACTGCCTTTTGTCGTGTGACCGGTCAAATACAAAGCGGATTGTTCTGTATTCGGGGTGATAAAAGTATGTGACATACTGAGGGGGGTCAAAATCTCCTCATTCAGTAGCGTGTTATAATCTTTGCCCGTTTTTTTGATAAGAGCTTGACCCAAAAGCGCCATGCCAATCATAGAATGGTTGTATTGAAAGCCATACGCTTGATTTGGTGGTAATGAGCCGATATATTTATTCAACTTTTCGACAGTATAATCTGCATAAGGATTTTTGCCGCTGAAAATACTGAATCCCGGTTCTTCGGGAAAACCCGCTGAATGGGTTGCTAAATCACACAATACCATCATCTGAGGCACGTCGAAAGGGTCAGGGAAACAGATATACCGATCTTTGCTCAATTCTTCGGCGGTAGTAGGGTTGAGGGGAGGTTTTTCACAAACAATCCGCTGATAATAAGGCACTTTGACCACACCTTTCAAAATTTCACCAACCGGGTCAAGGCTGCTCACTTTGCCCTTGCTTTCTAAAATTGCCAATAATGACGTGGTAAAAACTTCCGATACAGTCCCTAATTCAAAAACAGATTGGGTATCAGGTTTTGTGCGTGAGCCTTTTTCCGTTTCTCCATAAGTAAAAACCTGTTGTTTTCCGTTTTTAATAATACCGACAACCAAGGCGCGATTGTTTTTATTCGCCATATAACTATCCACCATTTTGTCAATTTCGGCATTTGAAATACTTTGCGCACTTGTCGTAGTGCCTATCAATAAAAGCAATAATGCAATCAATGAAAAAATAAACATCACCCATTCTGTGAATGACGATTGGCTTATATAAGAGGGTCTTAATTTCATTTTTTGAAAATTTAATGTTAAAAAAATGTTGTTAGGCATCGGCTTGGAATCATCTTATACTGAGGGGTGAGAAATATATCTTAACAAAGGTAGTTGAGACAGGAATGAACAAAAATGATATGCCTCAGTTGCACAATTGATAAAAATCAGTTGTGACCATGATTCTTTCAGGGTTGATTGTTTGGCAGAAAATGTATTTTTGTCGTATCTTGCCGTTATTCACGTATTTTTTTTCATAAAACACTCTTATAAATAAGCCTTACTTGTTTAGAAAGTAAGCATGATATATATCAATGACACCTCTTTTTTACAATCACAATGAAAGTGCTACGGATGTCGCATCTCGATTAAGAGCTGTTATAGAAACGGCTGTAGATGGCATTATTACGATAGACGAGCATGCTACCATTGAGTTCGTCAATCCTGCTACCACAAAGATATTCGGCTATGAAGCGCACGAAATGGTTGGGAATAATATCAATATGCTGATGCCTTCGCCGTACAGAGAACACCATGATGGCTACATGCACAACTATAAAAATACAGGCGTCAAAAAAATCATTGGAATAGGAAGGGAAGTACAAGGTAAAAAGAAAGACGGGACAATTTTTCCTTTCTGGCTGTCGGTGAGCGAAGTGAATCTTGAGAATAAGCGCATGTTTACGGGCATCGTTCATGATATGACCGATCAGAAGCGGGTAGAGGAGGAGTTGATTCGCTTTAATCATGAACTGGAAGACAAAATAAACGAACGCACCGAAAAACTATCCACTGTGGTCAGCAAAATGCTCGAGACCAATCAACAATTGCAGCACGAAATACAAGAACGCAAAGCGATAGAGCAAGCCCTTTTAATGAGTCGTGAAGAGTTGCGCAGCACTCAGGAATTGCTTCAACAAATTGTCAGTAGTTATCCTGACGGAACAATCAGCGTGGTAGATAAAGATTTTAACTACCTTTTTACGGGCGGCGAAATGCATACAACGCTGGGCAATGAGGTGAAACACTTGATAGGGAAGCGGGTTTTTCCGTTTATGAGCGAAGAAACCATTGAACAAATCAGGCAAGATTTACAGTGCGTTTTTGAGGGGGAAATCATTCATGATTATGAAGTGCCGCAAGTCATTCATGGTTTTCATTTTGCCTTAGAGGCTTTTCCTTTGAAATACACCACTGACGAAACAGTGAGCCGAATTGCTATTTTTACGCGCAATATTTCAGAGTTGAAAAAGATTGAATCAGAGTTGCGGGATGCTTTACAAAAAGAAAGAGAACTCGGAGAGTTGAAATCGCGGTTTGTTTCGATGGCTTCTCACGAATTTCGCACCCCCCTCAGTACCATCCTGTCATCGGCAAGTTTGATGGCTCAATACACATTGACCGAACAGCAGGATAAGCGCGAGAAACATTTTAACAAAATCAAATCGGCAGTAACGACTTTGACGGGTATTCTGAATGATTTCCTCTCGTTAGCGCGCTTAGAAGAGGGTAGGGTAGAGGTGAATGCTGAAGCATTTGAATTTAATCAATTTTGTGTTGATATTATTGATGAAATGCAATCCATTCTGAAACCGGGGCAAGTGATTATAGCCAATCATTTTGAAGAAAAGGTGCCGGTTATTTTAGATAAAAAATTATTGAAATTGATATTGATTAACTTGATTTCGAATGCTGCGAAGTATTCGGATGAAAAATCTGAAATTATTTGTAATACAGAATTGGTTAAAAATAAATTCAGTATCAGCATCAAAGACCACGGAATCGGTATTCCGGAAGAAGATATTCCCCACATGTTCGACAGATTTTTCCGAGCGTCCAATGCCATCAATATTAAAGGAACCGGCTTGGGGTTGAATATCGTGAAACGATATGTCGAACTCATGAACGGCTCCATTTCTTTTGAAACGGAATTGGGAAAAGGCTCTATATTTACGGTCGTGTTTAATTTGAAAGGCACATAATCTTTAAAAAATGAATAAGAAAATATTAATAATCGAAGACAACGAAGACATTCGGGAAAATCTCGCTGAGATACTTGACCTCGCCGGATATGAGACACACACAGCCGAAAACGGCAAAATAGGCGTTGAAATGGCAGAAAAAGTACTGCCAGATCTGATTCTTTGTGATGTGATGATGCCCGTGTTAGACGGTTTTGGCGTGTTGAATATTTTGCATAAAAAAAATCAAACGGCAGATATTCCGTTTATTTTTCTGACTGCAAAATCTGAAAAGGCAGATTTTCGATACGGGATGAATCTGGGAGCAGACGACTATATCACTAAACCTTTTGAAAGCAACGAATTGCTTCAAGTGGTAGCGATGCGTTTGCAGAAGTCTGAAAAAGTCCGCAAATCATTTGATAATGGCAAAGATTTGAACACTTTCATCAATGAAGCTAAAGGTACGGAAGCATTGCACAATTTGACCAATGCCAGAGAATCCCGCCCATTTTCCAAGAAAACAAATATTTATACTGAGGGGGCCGTTCCGCGCTATTTGTACTTCATTGAAAAAGGCAAAGTGAAAACTTTTAAAACCAACGATGACGGTAAAGAACTGATTATCAATATTTTAGGCGAAAAAGAATTTTTTGGTCACACCACTTTATTAAGAGGAGATACTTATACTGAATCAGCTTCAGCTTTAGAAGATTGTGAGTTGACCCTGATTCCAAAAGATGATTTTTTTGCTCTTTTGAACAACAACAGAGATGTCTCCGCCAAGTTTATTAAAATATTAGCGGGCAATGTGGCTTCGCAAGAAGATCAATTATTGCATTTGGCGTACAATTCAGTCAGGAAAAGGGTAGCTGATGCGTTGGCACTCTTGCATCAACGCTATGGCAACTCTCCTATTTCGATGTTGCGCGAAGACATTGCTGCTCTTGCAGGAACTGCTAAAGAAACGGTTATCCGGACATTGACGGATTTCAGGGAGGAAAAACTGATTGATGTAGAAGATGGCAAAATTACCATCTTGAAGCCTGAAAGATTGAAAAACCTTTTGAATTAAAAACTTTTACGCCGTTCTCTTTCCTATGATCAATTATAATACTAAAGACTGGCTGACCTTTATATTCCGGTTTCCGCGCGTAGATACATTCCGCAAGCTTATTCCGTTGATGATTGTCATATCGCTTTATTCATTCGGTATTGCCTATATCGAAATGGAAGTGCTTAAACTCTCTGAAGATAGCCACGCTAAAAACGTCACGCTGATGCACAATTTATTGGGTTTTGTCATCTCGATGTTGTTGGTTTTCAGAACCAATACGGCTTATGACCGTTGGTGGGAGGGACGCAAATTATGGGGTAGTTTGACCAATAATAGTCGAAATTTAGCGATTAAACTGTCACCTATTTTGAAAGATCCCACTGACCGAGCTTTTTTCAGAAATACTATTTCCTCTTATTCCATTGTTTTGAAAGATCATTTGCGCCGCGAACAGAGCCGCATCGAATTGTTTGATACGGTGAATAAAAAAAATGTTTCGATGATGGATGTTAACTCATCCAAGCATCTGCCTAATCAGGTGGCTTTGTTGATGTTTGATAAAATCAATGCTTTGCTGGAAGAAAAAAAGATAACGGGCGAGCAATTACTGTTCCTTAATCCTGAATTATTGTCTTTTACGGATATTTGCGGCGCTTGTGAACGCATTCGCAATACACCGATTCCGTATTCTTATTCCATGTTTGTGAAAAAATTCATCTTCTTTTACGTCATGACTTTACCCATTGGTTATGTTCTCAGTTTAGGATATTATGTTATTCCGGTGGTGACGTTTATTTTTTACGTTTTAGCCAGCTTAGAATTGATAGCGGAGGAAGTGGAAGAACCTTTTGGGCGCGATGGTAATGATTTGCCATTGGATAAAATGTCGGAGAATATTCAAAAGCATGTTTCGGAGATTCTTTTATAGGTAGTATCGAAGTAAAAAAAAGCCATTCCTTTTGACTTGGAATGGCTTACTGAAAATAAACAAAATGTTTACGCAAAATTCTTTTTAAACTTAATGTATTGAAGATTTATTGAACGATAAGCTTTTGTACTTTTCCATCCAATTTTACGAAGTATATACCCTTAGCAAAGTTCTGAATGTTCACATGGTCAATATCAAAACCGTGAGCAACTAATCTACCTGTATTATCAAAAATGCCAAAAGAAAGGACTTCACGACCGAAATGTAATATACCATTTGAAATAGGATTCGGGTAAATTGGCGCTAATTTTTCAGCGGTGCGAATTTCTTTAGTATCGGTAAAAAGATTATTTAAAACCGGATTATCTTTAAAATTAGCCCCGGAAAGAGCTGGAGAACCAGTAACCGGTTTGAAGTCAGGCGTAGTAGAAGATGCCAAAGGCTTGACTAATACATTCCCATCCGTAAATGCTACGGGGTCAATTTTATTAGCCAATGCACCTGTTTGCTTAACCCAGTCAGTTACAGGGATTAAACGGTCAGCAGCAGATACTTCTACTAAACCATTAGCGGTGGCTGTTATAGGAGAAAATCCAGCAGCAGTATTGACAATTAAGTTATTTGAAAACAGAACTTGTTTACTTTTTACATCAACAGCCGTATTGTTAGGAGCAGTTAAAAGAGCTAAAGCGGCAGGGAAATTCGTATTGCGAAGAGTGCTATCGCCATCAATCATCAAGAAATTGCGGTATCCCATGAAAATACTATTGACGATGCGCAAGCTTGAATTTCTTCTGATACGTGCACCCCGACGGAAAGCTGCTTTTGTTGTTGAACTAAGATCACTCCATGTTTTGCCAACAGGAACGGGCCCTACCATAGTAAAGTTTGAAAAAACAGCATTAGTATAAGGTTTTACGGCTGCTGTACCTGTAGCCTCATTATCACTTTCAAAACCTTCAGAAGTTGAAGCACCAGATGACAATGAGTAAGTGCCGTCATAATATGCCGAGTCACGAACACCAATCCCGAATTGACTTAAGCCACTATAACCGTTGTCAGTGTCAAAATCATCATCGGTGCCTTTCCATGCGATTAGGTGCGATGAATTAACATTGCCACCGAACCATTCAAAAGAATCATCATTTGAGTAAGAAACTTGAACATGGTTCAACACAGTACCGACACCCACTCCGCCTAATGTAAGGCCATTGATTTCTTTGTTAACTTCGAAAGCTAAACCACCAAATTCAAGGCGTAAATAGCGGATGATACCAGAGTTATCGTTAACATCCGTTCCACCGAATTTAGCTAAGTTACCATCAAAAGTAACACCATTGAAGCCTTCCATTTGTACATTGTTATTATCAGTGCCATTCAAAAGATTGTGAGGAGCTTTACCTGCAATCAACAATCCTCCCCAGTCACCCCTTTCACGGGCCCCTGCTGCTTTTGCAGAAGTAATGACAACTGGATTGGTAGCTGTACCGGTGATTTCAATTTTACCACCGCGCTCAACAATGATAGATGCATAGTTTTTCGGGTTAGTATTCAAATCCGCAGTAGCTCGAATTACTGTACCGGCAGGGATAACCAATTTACCACCACTTCTTACGACTACAAAACCTTTAAGTAAATACACTTTTGTAGCATCTAAAGTGGTAGTGCCTGTAATGTCTTTTTCGCCCGGAACCGGTAAAGTTGTAATCATACCATTCAAAGATGTTGTGTCTGTTACATCACCATAAACGGTATTCTTTGGATCAAAATTAGTCCAACCAGTCGTCCAATCATTTGCAGTCTCTGCATTCAAGGCTCCAATATAGCCCGTTTCTCTCAATTTGAAATCTGTTTGCGCAGTTGCTAAAGTTGATACAAAAACAAAGACAAAAAGAAGGAGTAAATTTTTGTTCATCTTACTAAATTTTTAAGATTGTTTGAAAATGTAATGTTGATATTAAATTGAAAGTATAACTCGCTCTTCTCTATCTTTTATGAGAAAGATTGAAAATCAATGTAAACCTTGAAAATGCTATTCATGCGGAGAGGCGGTACATATTTTATCATTATCGTCTGAATGATTATCACTCAGACGATAATGATAAAGTATTAGAAGGTATATCCAACTGTTAAACTACTTGTAAAACCGTTATTGTACAAAAACATTTGACGGTCAGCATTAGCTCCTTTGGCTTTTGTATATCCACCTGAATTATCTACGTCTTGATAATAAACCAAATCATGGTGTAGAATATCTCCTAAAGTCAATTTAATATTGATATTTTTGATATTTTTACCCACTTGTAGGTCAATAACAGTGCGCGGATCTTCATAAATATCTTGGCGCGTATTACCGAATTTAGGGTCAACACCAACGAAAGCAATACGACGACCAACTCTATTGGCAACGACGCTACCAAACCAACCATTATCATGATTTTCGTATTGAAGACCTAAGTTAACAACATAAGGTGATTGACCCTGCAAAGGACGATCCGCTTTAGATTGTGAGCCGGCATCAAAATTGAGGGCAGATTTCACTAATGCAAGGTTAGCAAAAACTGACATATTGCTTAATAATTTTGCTTTTCCTAAAAATTCTAAATTCTTTTTGATTTCGAATTCCAAACCGTAGATTTTAGCAGATTTTTCATTGTTATAGGTAAAAGTGGTGAATGGTTGTGTAACATCAATGCTCAACTCCACTGGGTTACTGATAGTTTTATAAAAAGCTCCGGCTGAAATTAATTGACCTCCGGTCGGGAAAAACTCAAAACGAACGTCGTAGTTGTTTAAAGTAGCTATCTGCAAATTTTTGTTACCTTTTATTTCAGCATTTTTATCAAAAACATAGAATGCGAAAGGAGCTAATTCACGGAACTCAGGGCGATTGACTGACGCAAAATAGTCTGCTCGAATATTGATTTTATCAGATAGAGAATAACATAGATTTATTGAGGGCAATAAAGACGCTTTTTTTATATCTGCTGTCTGGGTATTTAATTTTTGATTTGATACATTAATATCCATATCTTCATATCGAAGCCCATATACAGCTCTCAACTTTTCTTGAAATTTTTGATCAATAGCAAAATACAATGCATTTAAATTGGATTTTCCTTGATAGTACGCTAAGTCGTTTGACGTTTTTTCTACTAAATAAAGACCCCCTGTACTGATGTTTTTATCACTTAAATCAGTGGCTGGATTATATGTAGGGTTGGCAGGAGCTACGCCATTGTAAACAAAACTGCGAGAAGAAAACGCTCTGTCGCGCATTTGATAGAAATAACCTACTTTCACTTCAGTTTTGACTTTTTCTGTATCAAAATGCTTAGCAAGATCTAAGCTGCCTCCAAATATGCTTTCGTTCAATTTAGAAGCAAAGCGACCACTACTACTATTAAAAAAGTCACCTAATGATAAACCAAAAGTAGGTTCTCCTGAACTTCTTGTATAGTTGACAATTCTATAATCCGGTACTTTCCTATTTACATTGGAGTAGTTCACCGAAGCATTTACAGTCATGAAATTGTCACCTATTATTTGTTTGGCTGAAACAATACTATTGTAAAGACGATTGTAATTTATAAGATTAGCTAAGTTTTGGACTTCAATACCATCTACTATGTTACCCATGCCTGTACGAGCCACACTATTATTATCTGTATTGATATTTACTAAGTTACGAAAATTAATCTGTGTTTTTGAACCAACGTAATTGATATTGAAGATACCTCCTGTGCTTACATTTTGTGAAGATGTACGGTCTGCAAAATTGGCGACTTGACCAGATCCATCATAAGTATTGATAATACCCTCAGAAACTTTACGTGTATTAGCGTAAGATAACGCTGCTATTACACCTATTTTTTGAGTTTCACTCAAACGAATTGGGAAACCAATGGAATAAGCTAATCGAGAGTTGGGTGCAGCACTCACATTAGAGTTTGACCAATCGTTGTTAAATGTTTTAGTTAAAGCTGCAAACTTTGTCTTCTCTTCTGATGATGGGAATGTAGAAGAAGATTTTAATGCTCCCTCAGTAAAATTAGGAATATCACGTTGGTTTCCATAAATGTTCAACGCTTCTCCACCGTATCTTTTAAACTGCAAAAAGTCTTTAAATGTGGTCAAGGAGTGCATTTGTGCCCCAATGCTGAAATTTTGGGTGAATTTATCAGGAACTGATTTAGTATTGATTTTAATGACACCGCCGCCAAAGTCACCAGCTAAATCGGGTGAACCTGCCTTGATAATTAATAAATTATCAATCAAATTGGCTGGAACAACATCAAAAGCGAATGCTTTACGGTCAGATTCTGTAGAGGGCAACAAAGCACCATCCAAATAACCTGCATTATAACGGTCGTTCATACCGCGAATGATAGCAAATTTACCTTCTTGAATTGACGCGCCTGTAACACGTTTCAAAACATCAGATGTGGTGCGGTCTGGTGTTTTGCGAATTAGATCAGCAGAAATCCCGTCCGATACTTGTGCCGCTTTTTTTCGTTCAATCAATAAGGTGGTAGCACTTGACCGTTCTTGTGTCGCTACAATTATTACTTCTGCCAATTCCATACCGGATGAAGGTTCTAAAACACAATTGACATAAGCAACTTCATTTGCTTTTACCTCTACTTCTACTTTAGAAGTTTGGTAGGATATATAACTTATTATCAGATTATATTTTCCAGGGGCTACACTGATAGAGAAATTACCTTCAATATCCGTTATTGAGCCAATTGTTGTTTTTTCAATTTGAACAGCTGCTCCAACTAGAGTTTCTCCATTAGACTTGTCTATGATTTTTCCTGAAATTTGACCTTGTGCCATCAGAGCAGTCGCTGAAAAAGAGCAAAGGAAAAGAATTAATAATTGCTTCATGCGTAAATATTTAGTTTAATCCGAATACTTTTAAAGTTGAATACCTTACACGGGTTATTTAATAAAAATATTGATTTTAATAATGTTTGTTATAATAAATTATGTAATGACAATGCAAAAGTAGATAGTGAATGTTAAGAGAATATTAAGGCAATGTTAAGTTTATGTATTATTCGTTTGTGGTTATCCATGTATGGTTAACGGATACACGAATAACCGAAATTGACTAAAATCACTTTCTTCGATGACCGACGTCATCATACTGAGGGGGGCATTTTCTGACATTTGTAAAAATTTTTCTCTTATGCCGAACGCAACCTTAGTAAAGACCACGCAACAGCCCATCGTAAAAGCAGAATGCTACCACTGTCACGATGAAATAAAAGACACAACCGTCCATTTTGAGGACAAAGACTTTTGCTGCGAAGGATGTAAAACAGTGTATCAGATTCTGAATGAAAATGATATGTGCGCCTACTATGCCTTAGATGCTAATGCGGGCGTTTCGCAAAAAAATAAAAATGTACAATTTGCCTATTTAGACGATGCCGAAGTGGTGGCTAAAATTGTGGACTTTCAAGATGAAACCACTACGAGGGTAACATTTTTATTACCCCAAATGCACTGCGCATCGTGTATTTGGTTGTTAGAAAATCTCTATAAAATCAACCCCTCAGTATTTAATTCAAAAGTCAACTTTTTAAAGAAAGAGGTGACAATTTTGTTTTCACAGCATGAAATTTCGTTGCGCGAAGTAGCCCAATTGTTGGCTTCCATTGGCTATGCACCCGAAATCAATTTTAATGATATTGAAAATGAGCAAAAACAGGTAATTGATAGAACCATTTACTATAAAATTGGTGTTGCAGGTTTTGCTTTTGGCAATATTATGCTCTTTAGTTTCCCTGAGTATTTCGGTTTGGGCGAGTCATTGGACAAAAGTTTTGTGCCGATATTTGGGTACCTGAATTTGATTTTGGCTATTCCCGTTTTGCTGTATTCGTCGAGGGATTATTTGACTTCAGCGTGGCAAGGTCTAAAGCATGGACATTTGAATATTGATGTGCCTTTGTCTTTGGGTATTATTGCCCTCTTCGGACGGAGTGCTTATGAAATTTTATCTCATACGGGTGCGGGTTTTATGGACTCATTTGCAGCTTTGATTTTCCTGTTACTCACGGGCAAATGGTTTCAGCAAAAAACGTTTAATCACTTATCGTTTGAGCGAGATTACAAATCTTATTTTCCGGTGGCAGCCAATGTTAAAAAAGAAGGAAAAGAGGTGTCAACCCCGCTCAATAAATTGGAAATTGGTGCCAATATAGTCGTTCGAAATGGTGAATTGATACCCGCAGATGGCGTTATACTGAGGGGTCATGCTAAAATAGATTATTCGTTCGTAACCGGCGAAGCCGAAGCGGTGACGAAGAAATCGGGTGATAAAGTTTTTGCCGGTGGGCGTCAAATGGGTGAAGCCATTGAAGTCAGTCTCACCCGCAAGGTTTCTCAAAGTTACCTGACCGAATTGTGGAACAATGATGCTTTTAAAACGAGTGCCAAATCGCACATCAGCTTCCTTGCTGAGCGTGCTGGACGATATTTTACCGGAGTAATCCTCGTGGTTTCAATGGTTGCGTTTATATATTGGTTTCCGCAGGACATGGGCAAGGCGATAAATGCTGCTACGGCGGTTCTCATTATCGCTTGCCCCTGTGCGGTTGCTTTGGCGATTCCGTTCACGATGGGTAATATTCTCCGCATCCTTGGGCGTCAACAATTTTACTTAAAAAACACGAATGTCATTGAAAATTTTGAGCGCGTGGATGCCATTGTTTTTGATAAAACGGGTACCATTACGCAACGCCTCAAAAGTGATATTACTTTTATCGGTGAAAAATTGACCCATTACGAAGAAGATTTGGTGAAATCCCTCACCCAACATTCGAGTCACCCCCTCAGTAGGCAGCTCTGTGAAATGCTCTCAAACCGCGATATTTATACTATCGAAAATTTTAAAGAAACGGTAGGGCAGGGGATTGAAGGCGTCATTCACAACCACATTGTCAAAATCGGTTCTTCCCCATTTGTGCTTAATACTGAGGGGGGCGATAAAAGTGGTGTTTTTATTAAAATTGATAATCAACTTAAAGGCTATTATGAATTCAAACCCAATTATCGAACGGGTTTTGAGGATGTTTTAACGTATTTTAATAAAAAACATGAAGTATATTTACTCTCAGGCGATAATGACAAAGAGCGTGATTATCTAAATCCTTTCTTTGAAAAATTGCACCTCAATTTTAATCAAACGCCCAACGATAAACTCAATTTTATTAAAAAACTACAATCCGAAGGTAAAAAAGTATTGATGATTGGCGACGGCTTAAACGATGCGGGTGCGCTCCAACAAGCCAATATCGGGGTAGTTATTTCTGAAAATACCAACAACTTTTCACCCGCTTGCGATGCCATTTTACAAGCCGATAAATTCTCGAAATTACCTGCCTTTTTGAGCCTTTCAAAAGCCGGCTCTGAGATAGTGAATCGGGCGTATTTCATTGCTTTGTGTTATAATATTGTCGGTCTGAGTTATGCCGTTTCGGGTAATTTGCAGCCCGTTACCGCAGCGATATTGATGCCATTGAGTTCTGCCACAATAGTGCTTTTTGGGGTTTTATCGGGTAATTGGAAAGCGAAAAAAGAGAAGATTTTAAGTTAAATATTGAAATTGTGTCATGTAAAAACGCTCAGCTCGGTTTCGAGACGAGCGTTTTTTTGTTTTATGTTGAAATGAAACTCAGCGAAAGCGTAGGATTTTTCTACATACGATAAATATAAATTTCAAAAAAGGGTCTAAGTTTAAAAAGGGGAACATTATTTTTACGCGTGTAAAAACTATGAAAAAACTCAAAAACAAACCCTACATGAAACGTGACGATACCCTTTGGAAAGGCATATTAGAAGATGTATTTGATGATTTTCTTCGCTTTATGTACTCCAATGCCGACGAAATATTTGATATAGCTCGCGGTTTCGACTTTTTAGACAAAGAATTGGAAGACCTTTTTCCTCAAACGGCAGAAGAAAATATTCGATACGTGGATAAATTAGTCAAGGTCTGGCTAAAGAGTGGCGAGGAAGAATGGATATTGATTCACATTGAAGTTCAAGGAAAACAACAAAAATTGTTTACCGAACGCATGTTTATCTATTTTTATCGTATTCGGGACAGATACCAACGTAAAATCACAGCGTGGGCGATATTGACCGATAAGAATAAGAAATTTGCGCCAACTCAATTTCAGGAGACCTTTTTGGGGACTTCCACTACATATCAATTCAATGTTTACAAAGTTATTAATCAGGATGAAAAAGCATTGATGGCAATGGATAATCCCTTTGCTATTGTGGTTTTGACGGTTTTATTAGCCCTTAAAAAAAGTAAAAAAAATCAGGTGGAGTTAATAGATTTGAAAATGGATTTGGTTCGACATCTTATCACTAAATCCATAAACAAGCAAAAAATTAGGGCATTAATGAACTTTTTACAGCACTATGTGCGTTTTAATAATGAGAACACCCTTATATTTGAACAAAAATTAGAACAGTTCACAGGAAAAACGTATCCAATGGGAATAGAACAACTTTTGTTGCAACGAGCCGAAACCAAAGGTGAGCAACGCGGTGAAAAACGTGGTGAAAAACGCGGCGAAAAAAAAGGTAAAAAAAAAGGCGATGAGCACAGAAAGTCAGAGGTCATCCGAAAGGCACGTCTCAAGGGCTTTAGCTTAGAAGTGATTGCCGATATTACTGATTTATCAGTAGAACAAGTGAAGGCTATATTGGCTAAAATGGGTATTGAATAAATCATTTTACCATTTTAAAGAGAGATATGTACACCCCTCAGTATCACAGGTTTTTCCGGATACTGAGGGGTACTTTTTTTTGTAACAAATTACAAGAGGATGATGAAAATCATCTTTGGTAATGATAATAAAAGACTATTTTATCTTTTATTATCACCGAACTTTGTTCTCAAATTTATATTAGTTCATTTAAAAATTTGAGAGATATGAAAATTCAAACGAGTGATGCAGTAGGGAAAATAGTGGCTCAGGATTATAGAGCGGCAGATGTATTTCACAAACGAGGTATTGACTTTTGTTGTGGCGGTAAAAAACCGTTAGACATAGCTTGTGCTGAAAAAGGCGTGGATACTGAGAGGGTCATTGCGGAGTTAGAAACGGCTTTGGCGGATGATACCCAAGCGGAAATGGGGTTTGATAAAATGCCTTTGGACGAGTTGGCTCGCTATATTGAGGAAAAGCACCATAAGTATGTCCGGGAAAGTTTACCTGTTTTACTACATTACGTTGAAAAAGTTGAACGCACACATGGCGGAAATTACCCAGAATTGGTGACACTTCACGAAGTTTTTTCTGAAACCTATGAAGACCTTCAATTTCATTTGGAAAAAGAAGAACGCATGATTTTTCCTTATGTGTGGGCGTTGGTAAAAGCGCAACAAGAAGGCGGGTCTTTACCTTTTACGCCTTTTGGTTCGGTTGCTAATCCAATCCGAGTGATGAATGATGAGCATGATACTGAGGGGGATAGATTTCGCCGTATCCGCGCTTTATTGAATGATTATGAAGTGCCGCGTTATGCCTGTATGACTTGGCGGGTGATGCTCCAAAAGTTAGAAGAGTTTGAAAAAGACTTGCATGAGCATATTCATTTAGAGAATAACATTCTATTCCCCAAAACAGAACAGTTGGAAAATGCTTTGAATGCCGCTAAGATGAATTAATTTTGCTTAAAAAAAGGAAGATGTTTTCAAAAACCTGCGAATATTCTATTCGAGCTGTCATTTACATTTACAAAAAATCGGTAGAGAGCGAGTGTAAAGTCAGCGTAAAAGATATTGCCACAAATATTCAATCACCCGAGCATTTTACAGCTAAAATATTGCAAATACTGAGCCGGCAAGATATTATTTCATCGGCAAAGGGGCCTAATGGCGGCTTTTTTATGGATGTGCATCAGGGGGAAATGAACCTTTTAGAAGTGGTAAAAGCGATTGATGGTTCTCGCCTTTTTACAGGCTGTGTTTTGGGTTTGAGCAAATGCGATGATAAAGTGCCGTGTCCGATTCACGCACAATACAAGCCCATTCGGGATAAAATGAATTTGATGCTTTCCAGCACAACGATTGAAAGTTTAGCCACTAAACTGGATTCAGGCTTGGTTTTCCTGTCAAAATAGATTCTTTTTAATAGTAAAAGTGAACGAGTGTCGGAATGATTCAAATCATTCCGACACTGTTTTTCATGCCCAATTTTGATAAATATTATAAGGAAAGCATGGTAAAAAGCACCTAATAAAAGTCATATTGGGAGGTGATTTTTATCATCTTAAAGAGGATAAATAGGTTGTTCCTTTGTGTTAATAAAAGATAAAAAAGTCTTTTATTCTGATATTAAAAATACACTTATTTCTATTAACATTATTTTAAAACTAAAATCGCCTTATTATGAAAAAGACGTCCTTGATAATTACGCTCTTCGGAGCAATGTTGATTTGGATTTCGTGTGGTAACAATGGTGCAAAAGAGCGGGAGAAAGAAGCGCCTTTTGAGCTTGCCAAAGTGGATCAACAACCCGAAGTGCACGGTACTGAAATTAAAGAAGTAAAATTGACCAATCCGCTTGACCAAGCCATGATTACGGTAGGAAAAGGCATTTATGACATGAAATGTGGTGCTTGTCATAAGCTTACTGGTGATAAACTCGTAGGACCCGGCTGGAAAGACGTGACAAAACGCCGTCAACCGGTTTGGATTATGAACATGATTACGAACGTGGATATGATGCTCGAAAAAGACCCCGAAGCACAAAAAATGCTTGAACAATGTCTCGTCAGGATGCCCAATCAAAATCTTACGGAAAAAGAAGCGCGGAGTCTCGTAGAGTTTATGCGCAAAAATGACGGCGAGAAGTAATTACCCACCGAGTGCTCGGGATTATACCCCTCAGTATCGATAGCTTTTTTTTAATTATACCTCTTTCCATTTTATTAAAATAATAGTAAAATCAATGAAAAATCAAATTCTCAAATTTTTAGCAGTTTGCATTACTTTATCCATAGGTATCAGCACCCAAAGTTGTAAACCTAAAGACGCTGGCTCAGCTATCACTGGAGACGCAGCATCAAAAGTGTACGTTGCACCGGGCAAAAAAGATGAATTTTATAACATCGTTTCTGGTGGTTTTAATGGCCAAATGTCCGTTTATGGCTTGCCTTCGGGTCGGTGCTTCCGTATTATTCCCGTATTTTCCGTTTTTCCCGAAAATGGCTACGGATACAGCGAAGAGACCAAACCGATGTTGAATACCTCTCATGGTTTCGTGCCTTGGGATGATCTTCACCATATCTCGCTATCACAAACCAATGGTGAACATGATGGTCGCTGGGCATTTGGTAATGCCAACAATACACCGCGTATCGCTCGCATAGATATGAAAAATTTCCGTACCACCGAAATCATCGAATTACCCAATTCAGGCGGAAATCACTCATCGCCTTTTATCACTGAAAATACGGAATATGTGGTAGCCAGTACCCGTTTTTCTGTTCCAGTCGGTGAAACAGACGTGCCGATTAGCTCTTTTAAGAAGAATTTTAAAGGCTATATCAGTTTTGTGAGCGTGGGTAAAGAGGGTCAAATGGATATTGCTTTCCAACTTAAAATGCCGGGCGTAAGTTTTGACCTTGCACGAGCGGGCAAAGGCAAATCACATGGTTGGTTTTTCTTCTCCTGTTATAACACCGAGCAAGCCAATACGCTTTTGGAAGTCAATGCTTCCCAAAAAGATAAGGATTTTATCTTAGCCGTGAATTGGAAAAAAGCGGAAGAATATTTGAAACAAGGCAAAGGTAAAAAAATGAAAACCCGCTACGCCCACAATCTTTATGATGAAAAAACACATACCGCTACTTCCACTATCAGAGAAGAGGTGACTGTACTTGACCCTAAAGACTGCCCGGATATGGTGTATTTTATGCCTTGCCCGAAGTCGCCGCATGGTTGTGATACTGACCCGACCGGTGAATTCATCGTGGGTAGTGGTAAATTGGCAGCGGTTATTCCGGTTTTCTCTTTCACTAAGATTCAAAAAGCCATTGCTGATAAAGTTTTTGATGGCGATTTTGACGGTATTCCGATTTTAAAATACGACGCTGTATTGCACGGGGAAGTACAAAAACCAGGTTTAGGTCCTCTCCACACCGAATTTGATGGTAAAGGCAATGCCTATACATCGTTTTTCGTATCTTCTGAAATCGTGAAGTGGGATATTGCAACCTTGAAAGTTCTTGACCGTGTGCCAACGTATTATTCAGTCGGTCACTTAAGTATTCCGGGTGGCCCTACTGCTAAGCCGCATGGTAAATACGTGGTAGCGTATAATAAAATCACAAAAGACCGCTATTTGCCAACGGGGCCCGAGTTGACACAATCCGCCCAATTGTATGATATTTCAGGCGATAAAATGAAGTTGTTACTGGATTTTCCAACCATCGGTGAACCGCATTATGCAGAATCAATTCCTGCTTCGTTGATTGCACCGAATAGTGTGAAGATTTATAAAATTGAAGAAAATCAGCACCCTTACGTAGCCAAAGGGGAAGGTCAAGCTAAAATTGAGCGCAAAGGCAATCAAGTACACGTGTCCATGACAGCTATTCGCTCGCATTTCACACCTGACAATATAGAAGGCATCAAACTCGGTGATGAAGTGTATTTCCACATCACCAACCTCGAACAAGATTGGGATGTACCGCATGGTTTCGCCATTAGAGGTGCTGCCAACGCTGAAATCTTGATTATGCCAGGCGAAACCCAAACCTTGAAGTGGATACCAGATGCTGTCGGTGTAGTGCCAATGTATTGTACAGACTTCTGCTCAGCATTACATCAAGAAATGCAAGGGTACGTTCGTGTTTCTCCGGCAGGCAGTAACGTAGCTTTGAAATGGGGTACAGGCGATAAAGCACCTAAAGACCCTGCATTGAGCGTGAAATAGGGGCAATTTATGTGATTTGACTTTAGCAAGGGGCATCGTCCGACAGTTCGGTAGTATAGCTAAAAACTATTTTATATCGCGGCATCGCCGCATGAGAATTACTTCTTAATATTTCTACCGAACTTTCGGAGCGATGCCCCTTTTAAAGCCATGTTTAAATTTTTAAGCGTTAAAATATATCAAATTTGGTTTTTATTATGAAAAATATAACTCGCATGTCGCGTATAGCGATAGCTTTGGCTGCTATCGCAATGCTTGGTTCTTACTTTTTTCCCCTGTGGCGCATTGATTTATGGGCCCCTCAGTATCCCGAAGGTTTGGCGATGTTGATTTGGCACAACAAACTTGCAGGCGATGTGGAAATTATTAATGGCTTGAATCACTATATCGGAATGCGACACATCAAAGAAGAGATGTTTCCGGAGTTTAAAATACTGCCTTTTTTGATTGCTTTTTTTGTAGCGTTCGGTTTGGTGGTGGCATGGGTGGGTAAACGCCGATTGCTCATCGCTTATTTGGGCACAATGGCGGTAGCGGGTTTGGGTGCTTTAGCGGATTTTTACCGTTGGGGCTACGATTATGGTCATAATCTCGACCCCAATGCGGCGATTAAAGTGCCGGGCATGGCATATCAACCGCCGCTTTTGGGCTATAAATCCATGCTCAATTTTGGGGCATTTTCCATTCCCGATATTGGTGGTTGGATTTTTATCAGTGCGGGTGTCGTTGTTGCCTTGGCTCTCGTTTATGAAATATATTTAGAAAGAAAAGCAGCAAAGAGGGGGTTAAAAAAATCCACTTCGGCGGTTTGGGCGGGGTTGTTTATTCCCCTATTATTCACCAATTGTTCCTCCAATCCGGAGCCAATTAATTACGGTAAAGAGGCTTGTCATTTCTGTAAAATGACCATTATGGACAATAAATTTGGCGCAGAATTAATGACCACAAAAGGGAAAGCGTACAAATTTGATGATTTACATTGCATGGTAGGATATATGAAAAGAAACAATGTTAAAGAAGAAGATATGGCGCACATGGTCGTCAATGATTTTAACAATGGTGGTTCTTTTTTATCGGTTAAAAATGCTTATTTTCTAAAAAGTGAAAGTTTCAAGAGCCCCATGCGGGGGGACATTGCTGTATTTAAAAATGAGAATGAAGCGTCAAAAGCAAAGCCTGCCGACGCAAAAGCAATGACTTGGGCTGAAGTTATAGCCAGTTTTCAATAAAATATCAAATCCGAAACAACAACATGAAAAGCCATATTATTACTCTTTTCCTCTTTTTACCGCTTTGTGTTTTAGGACGCACAATAGAAGTTCCTGAGGGTGGTTCTATCCGACAAGCCATTGCATCGGCACAAGCGTATGACACTATTTGGGTTAAAAATGGCTATTTTATTGAAAATCAAATCGTCGTCAGCACCCCCCTCAGTATAATCGGTGAAAACTTCCCGATTATTGATGCGCAATACCAAAATGAGATTTTTACGGTCAAATCCGATAATGTGACCATTCAAGGTTTTCATTTGATGAACGTCGGTAAAACATCCCTGATTGATTGGGCTGCGGTAAAAGTTTTAGAAGCCCGAAATGTGCATGTTATTGGCAACCACATCGAAAACGGCTATTTCGCTATTTATTTATCCGCTTCTCAACACTGTTTTGTAGATGGCAATGTGATAACGGGCAAGCCTTCCGAAGAACAAAACACGGGCAACGGCGTCCACGCTTGGAAATGCGACAGTTTAACCATTAGAAACAATCGAGTGAATGGGCATCGTGACGGCATTTACTTTGAGTTTGTGACCAATTCGAGTATTGAAAATAACCTCTCAACGGGGAATATTCGCTACGGCTTGCATTTCATGTTTTCTCACAACGATTCTTACACCGATAACACTATCCGCGACAACGGTGCGGGCGTCGCGGTCATGTACACGCGCCACGTCACGATGTTGCGCAATCACTTCGACCATAATTGGGGCAGTGCCGCTTACGGCTTGCTCTTGAAAGATATTTCAGATAGTCAGATTGAAAACAACACTTTCAATAACAATACCGTCGGTATTTTCATGGAAGGTACCAGCAGAACGACTGTTTTACACAATCAATTCAATGAAAACGGTTGGGCTGTGCGCGTGCAAGCGAGCTGCGATGACAACCATTTTATTGAAAATAATTTCACTGCCAATACTTTTGACATTGCCACAAACGGCACTATGTCGCTCAATTCTTTTAGTAAAAACTATTGGGATAAATACGAAGGGTATGATTTGAATCACGATGGGGTAGGAGATATCCCTTTTCGCCCGGTGAGCCTTTTTGCCTCAATCATTGAGCAAATGCCGCATGGTTTAATGCTTTTG
>JANPGW010000430.1:0-2054 GCA_031424115.1 Saprospiraceae bacterium
CTCAGCAAGAGTGCCTGACATACAGGCACGCAGTGTGAAAATATTGAGCATTGGTTATTACTTTTTTTGTTTCGCAAAATCAAAATTAAGTAATTTCCTTTGCTCTTCTTTTTTTATTCAGTGGCACTCATGTTGTTATAAAGGTCTTTGGTATTTGAATGTAAAAACGGGTGAAAGCATTTTATATAAACATACGGCAGAAGAAGCCAGCCTTCCCGACTGTAGTGGAGGCGTTAATAATATATTTTTTGATCGAGCAAAAAATTTATGGCTTACCTTGCCATGTACGGGTGTTGCTTATGAAAATACGCAAAAATCTTATTTTAAACACATTAACACTGCCCTAAAATACAAGGACAAAACGGTAAAAATTAGTCATTCAGATTATTTTGTTGCTGGTAATGAAGGGGACTTATCTTTTTTTATTACCAATAGCAAAAGTCTTTTTATCTGGAACTTACCCCTCAGTACACTTAAACCTATTGACTTAAAAGACCGTTCCCGATACAAAGACATCTCCAATGTTTTCAAAGATAAAGAAGGGCTAATATGGATATCTTATTACGGCAAAGGACTTAGTTGTTATAATCCTAAAACGCAAACAATTAAAGACTATAAAAACAATCCCAATGATAGTACCACAATAAGTAGTAACTCTATGCGCCTCATCCTTGAAGATAAAGACGGTATTTTATGGATAAGTACGTTCGACAGTGGCATTAATAGTTTTAATAAAAAAACCAAGACATTTACACGGTATCCCTATATTGAAAACGATGGGACGAAATCTGTCAATGATACCCTTGATGACAAAAATGTATCGACTATGAAATTTGATAGTGAGGGCATACTATGGATAGGGACATGGCAAGGCGGATTAAATCGTTTTGATACCAAAAGCCGCAAATTCAAATCTTACATTAATCTCAAAACAGGTCTTACTTCTGTTAACAATATTTTTGAAGATAGTCAACATCGTTTGTGGGTGATTACTTATACCAAAGGTTTATTTTTATTCGATAAAAAAACAGAAACCTATATCAATTATTCCGAAAAAGATGGCTTAATCTTTAGTACAATTTATGGCATTAATGAAGACAAACAAGGCAATATATGGCTGACAACGCCTCGTGGCTTGTCAAAACTCAATCCAGAAACTAAGAAATTCACAAATTTTACAACTGCCAATGGTTTGCCGTTCAATAAACTCGGCATTCTCGAAAAAGGCTTAGATAATGAATTTTATATCGGTTTAGATGATGGGGGTATTATTTTTAATCCTGAAAAATTAGAGACAAATTCTGCGCCTCCGGTTACGATGTTGGAGTCCATAACCTATCATCCTGATCATTATACGGATACTAAAAAAGACAGTACGGTATTCACAACGGGTTTGCAAAACATCACCTTGGCTTATAATGAAAACAAATTGACTTTTCAATTTTTGGGCTTACACTATGTCAATGCAGCACTGAATCAATATGCATACAGATTAGATGGCTATGACAACGATTGGATCAGTGGCGGTACGCAACGTACGGCAATTTATACCAATCTTTCTCATGGGTCTTATACTTTTCACATCAAATCAGCCAATAGCGATGGGATTTGGGATGAAAAAGGCGCGAGTATCCAAATTACAATACTCCCGCCTTGGTGGAAAACTTGGTGGGCGTATATCATTTATGCTCTGCTGTTCATTCTTTCAGGTTATTTAATCTACAAATTCCAGCAAGCCTATATCCTTAATAAGGAACGGGAAAGAACGCAGCAAAAAGAGCTTGAACAGGCAAAGGAAATTGAAAAAGCATATTCTCAACTCAAAGCCACCCAAGCCCAACTCATACAATCTGAAAAACTCGCTTCCCTCGGCGAACTCACCGCAGGCATCGCCCATGAAATACAAAACCCACTAAATTTTGTCAATAACTTCTCGGAACTCAGCAATGAATTGATGGATGAAATGAATGAAGAAATTGATAAAGGAAATACTGTTGAAGTAAAAGCGATTTCAAGCGATATTAAATCAAATTTAGAGAAAATTAACCTGCATG
>JANPGW010000431.1:0-36253 GCA_031424115.1 Saprospiraceae bacterium
GAGACGGTTCCAAAACAACAAATTATAATCACATGAACTTTCAA
Source organism: Saprospiraceae bacterium (assembly GCA_031424115.1). Classification (GTDB taxonomy): domain Bacteria; phylum Bacteroidota; class Bacteroidia; order Chitinophagales; family Saprospiraceae; genus JAAFJT01. Next base: position 45 of record JANPGW010000431.1, read on the forward strand.
AACCAAATTATTATGAGGGATAACTTCGTCTCAAATTCAGTTCAAAGTTATTGCTTTATTACGGAAAATGCAAGTTTTCACAAAAAAAATGTAAAAATCAAAGTTATTAATAAAATTATATGAAAAATAAAAAATTATATTTTATTGAAAATCAATTTTTTATGAATTTAATCTAACTTTATTGTATCATTATTTTCGCCTTGTTCGAATAATATCTCCATATCTGTGACTTGAAAAAAAATAAATGTTTAAACAACTTTTTTAAAATTTTTCATAAATTTTGGGAATTGAATAAAGGCTTTTTATATTGCTACAAAAAATCAGATTAAAGTTAAAAATATACAATATGTCTTATAAAAGTATTTACGTAGCGGCTACGTCTCAGCACGTCGGTAAAACAACTTCCACTTTGGGTTTGGTTTCCGCTTTTCGCCATAAGGGCATCAACGTAGGGTATTGCAAGCCTGTCGGGCAGCAATATGTCCTTCACAACGGACTTCAGGTGGATAAGGACGTTGTGCTCTTTGCCGATTTGCTCGATTTTAAGCCTGACCCTTCTATCCATAGCCCGGTTATACTGGGTGCGGGAGCCACTACCGAGTATCTTGACCATCCCGAACATTATCACTATGCCGACAATATACTCCAAGCCAGTCATATCCTAAGGAGCCAGCATGAGTTGGTTATTTTTGAAGGCACCGGACATCCGGGCGTTGGTGCCGTGGTGGAAATGTCCAATGGCGATGTTGCCAACTTGACAGATTCGGGCGTTATCATGGTCGCTGAAGGTGGTATTGGCAGCACAATTGACCAATTGAGCATGTGCATGGAAAAATTTTTCGCGCGCGATGTGCCTATTCTTGGCGTCATTTTAAATAAAGTCATTGAGGAAAAACGCGAAAAAGTGCAATACTACGTATCGAAATGGCTTGACAAAATGGATATTCCACTTCTGGGAACTATGCCTTTTGACAAAATGATGGGCTTTCCCCTCCTTCAAACCATAATGGAAAATGTCAATGGTAACGCTATCTATAATGGCGACAGACTTTACAATATGGTGGAAGGTTTTATTGCTGGTTCGCTTATTTCTGCTGACGAACTGGAAGGCAAAACCGATAATCTTCTCCTCGTAGTGGGCGTTACCCGATTGGATTTAGCCATTGAGGATACGCTGAAAGTCATGGGCGATTTAAATTGGGAAAAACCACCTTTTTCGGGCATCATCGCCACCGGATATGGCGCAGTGGGGCAAGACACCATTGATTTTGTTCAAAAATACCGCATTCCACTCATTCATACTATGCTCGAAACGTACGGAGCAGTGGTGAAAATTGCGCGTATTGAAGTCAAAATCAACCAACAAACACCTTGGAAAGTGAAAAGAGCTATTGAAATGATTGAAAATAATATCAATCTGGATTTGATTCTTGAAAAAACCAGGTATTAGATTACCATAAAAATTGAGTAATTTTGCCCCTTCAAAAATTTCACATCCATTTTTATGAATTACCTGACACTCGAAAACGTTACAAAAAGTTACGGGCCCAAAGTCCTTTTCAATAATATCAGCCTGATTATCAACAAAGGTGATCGCATCGCTCTCGTTGCCAAAAATGGGACAGGAAAGACGACACTGCTACGAGTACTTGCCGGCACGGAAGGATCGGAAGGTGAGAACTCTAAAATTCTGATTTCGAAAGAAATAAGAACCGGTTTTCTGCAACAAGAACCCGATATTGATGATAAAATGACTGCGCTTGAAGCCGTATTTCATTCCGAAAATGCGCAAATTCAAGCCATTAAAAAATACGAAAAATCTTTGCTTGATAACGACCCCCTCAGTATGAATGAGGCATTAGCGCTTTTGGATGAACTTCATGCGTGGGATTTTGAAGCTAAAATCAAAGAGATTTTATCCAAATTAAAAATTGATACTTTCCTCAACCAACGCATTGGGTCGCTCTCAGGTGGGCAAAAAAAGCGGGTCGCTTTAGCCATGTTGCTGATTGATGAGCCTGATTTTATGATTCTCGATGAGCCGACGAACCATTTGGATTTGGAGATGATTGAGTGGCTGGAAGCATATTTTGCTTCTCGTCCGAGTTTGACGCTTTTTGTCGTTACCCACGATAGGTACTTTTTGGATGCTATTTGTAATACCATCATTGAGTTGGAAGGCGGTAAATTTTACCGTTATCGCGGCAATTATGCCTATTATTTGGAGCAAAAAGCCCTGAGAACTGAGGTGGAAGCTGCCACAATGGGTAAAAATCAAAAACTCTACTCACGCGAACTCGATTGGATGCGGCGACAACCCCAAGCACGCACAACAAAAGCGCAAAGCCGAATTGATGATTTTTATGAATTGAAAGATAAAGTCAGCCGAAAAACCGATAGTGAAGACTTACAGATAGATATTAAAACCACTTGGTTGGGCTCCAAAATTGTGGAATTGCACAATATCTCCAAGCAATTTAACAATATCAAACTGATTGAAAATTTCAGTTATAAATTCAGAAAAGGCGAAAGAGTGGGTATTGTGGGTCAGAATGGCGCCGGAAAATCCACTTTATTAAGCATTTTAATCGGTGAATTGATGCCCGACACCGGGAAAGTAGTGATTGGCGAAACCATTCAATTTGGGCATTACACGCAATCCGGTATGAAACTCAAAGAGGATAAACGGGTCATAGAAGTCATTACGGACATTGCTGAATACATTCCACTGGAAAAAGGGCAAAAAATAACGGCTTCTGCTTTGCTCGAACGGTTTTTATTCACCAAAGAACAGCAACAAGTGTATGTTTCGCAACTGTCAGGCGGCGAAAAAAGGCGTTTGTATTTATTGACAGTCATCATCCAAAATCCTAATTTCTTAATCCTCGATGAGCCGACCAATGATTTGGATATTTTGACCCTGAATGTGTTAGAGGATTTTTTGATGAATCAATTCAACGGGTGCTTGATAATTGTTACCCACGATAGGTATTTTATGGATCGGCTGGTTGAGCACCTTTTCATTTTTGAAGGTGAGGGTAAAATCAAAGATTACAATGGCAACTACACCGAATATCGGGAATTGAGAAAAATTGAAGAACGAGAACAAAAAAAATTGGCTGCCGGCAACATGCCTTCCGTAAACGTCCCTACGCCTGTCGCTGCCGCTGTGACCAATAGAAAAGCGAACGATATGGAGCGTAAGGAGTTTAAGCGATTAGAAAAAGATATTGAAAAATTAGAACAGCAAAAGGCTATTATTACCGACAAATTCAATGACGTGTCCACTTTATCGGCAAAGGATATTGAAAAACTCTCATTAGAACTTTCTGACATACAAAAACAATTAGAAACCAAAGAAATGCGTTGGTTAGAATTATCCGAATTGGTTTAAATGCCCATTTAAATTATGAAATTTGATAAACCTATTTCCGTAAAAATAATAGCCAAGCAGATTGGTGCCACTGAAATCATAGGCGATGATACCCTATATGCATTGGGTATCAATGAGATACACCATGTCAAAGAAGGAGATGTTACTTTTTCAGATGCCCCAAAATACTTCGATAAAGCTCTTCACTCTGCGGCTACGATTATACTTTTGAATGAAAAAGTGGACGCTGTGCCGCAAGGCAAAGTTGTTTTGGTACACTCCCGACCGTTTGAAGCGTATGATAGTTTAGTTCGTTCGCAACGCCCTTTTGCCCCCCTCAGTATGCCCGATCGACAAGAGGGAATGAGCATAGCCGTATCGGCAATCGTGCACGAGTCAGTTATTTTGGAACCCAATGTCGTCATCGGTAACCATGTCCGCATCGGTATTGGCTGTTACATTCAAGCCAATGCGGTTATCCATGATTTCACGGTTATTGGTAAAAATGTTCAGATTGGGGCAGGTTCATTGATTGGTACCGATGCTTTTTATTTTAAGAAAAATACGGGCGTCCAAGATGTCGAAAATGCAATGATGTACAAAAAATGGCGCAGCGGCGGACGAGTTGTCATCGAAGACAACGTGGATATTGGGGTGGGCTGCACTATCAATAAAGGAGTTTCGAGTGATACAGTCATTGGTGCCGGCACCAAAATTGACGCGCAGGTGCATATCGGACACGATGTCAAAATTGGTAAAAATTGCCTGTTAGCCGCTCAGGTTGGTGTTGCCGGTAATTCGACGTTGGAAGATGAGGTCGTTTTATATGGTCAAGTCGGCGTTGCTCAAAATGTTCGGATTGGCACTAAAGCCATTGTTTCAGCCAAAGCAGGTGTTTCCAAAGATCTTGAAGGCAATAAATTGTATTTTGGTATTCCGGCGCAGGAGGCGAGAGACGCCTATAAAGAAATGGCGATTTTGAGGCAATTGCGGCGGAAATAGGATGAGTGCTGTGCACTTGTTTTAGCCACCCCGTGCGAAGCACTAAAAAAAAATCTTTACACTATCTAAATCACTACCCACCGCCATGACAATAGGAATGCTCCTTTTCGACAATTTTACACAACTCGATCTGACGGGCCCCTACGAAGTTTTTGGTAGGCTGCCCAACACGCGCGTATTGTTGGTTTCCGAAAAGATAGAAGCTATAAAGTGCGATCTCGGTATGAAAATCATGTCTGACACCACTTTCGACAATTGCCCGCCATTAGATATTATTTTTGTCCCCGGCGGCCCCGGCGTGAGTGGTGCTATGGAGAATGATACACTGATGTCTTTTTTGAAAACACAAGCCGTTGCAGCGCAATATATCACATCGGTCTGTACGGGAGCATTGGTCTTGGCAGCCGCCGGTCTGTTGAAAGGATATAAAGCCACTACTCATTGGCTTTCGCTCGATTTATTACCCCTCTTCGATGGCGTAAGTGTTAAGAATGAACGGGTTGTGGTGGACAGGAATAGAATAACAGGCGGTGGTGTCACAGCCGGGATTGATTTTGGGTTGACTTTAGTTTCTACTATTTTCAGTGAAAAAATGGCGAAAGAAATCCAACTCATGATGGAATACAATCCACAACCCCCCTTCAATTGTGGTTCGCCGGATACTGCTGATGCTGACATGGTTGCGCAGGTAACCAACGACAGACTACACATTCAAACGCAAAGAAGAGAATTGATTTTGAAATTAACGGCTCAAAACCTGCTCAATCCTTTTCAATAAAACACTTGCCAAACGCTCTTTCGATTCATGCGTCCAGCCCGCTACATGAGGAGAGACAATGACATTTTCGAAGGTATACAATTCGGCATACATGCTCCGCTCATCTTCTGTAAAGGTCGTTGTTTTTTCATTCTCAAAAACGTCCAAACCGGCAGCTATGACTTTTCCGATTTTTAAGGCATTTATTAAATCCCCTGTTTTGACAACTCTCCCGCGCGAGGTATTCAACAAAACTATCTCTTTTTTACAACCGTTGAAAAAAGAAGCATTGGCTAAAAAGGTCACTTCATCCGTCAAGGGCAAGTGAAAACTAATAATATCCGATTCGTGCATAATTGTCTGAAAATCAACTTCTTGTATGGACGAAAAGCCCCACTGCTCATCCGTCAACTCGCAACCTTTCATCGAAAAAACATTATTCGATAATTTTTGCCACCCCTCAGTATATCCCTTCAGAAGGTACTTGTCATACGTCAAAATTCGCATACCCATACCCATAAGTTTGGAAGCTAAGGCGCTGCCGGTATGCCCAAAGCCAACGATGCCAATCGTTTTACCCATGACCTCAAAACCGCGATTTTTTTCCCGTTCCCAGATAAAATTCTTCACTTCAGTATTGCCACGGTTCAGATTATTGGCTAATGATAGCAACATTCCGAGCGCATGTTCAGCTACTGCATTGCGGTTGCCTTCCGGGGAACTCAACACCGCCACGCCTTTTTCAGCCGCATACACTTTATCCACAATCTCCATGCCGCTGCCCACTCGACCAACAAAAAGCAGTTTTGTGCCTGCATCGAGCATCGCTTTATCCACAAAAATTTTGGAATTAATGATTATACCATCATATTCGTCGATGACCTGATGCGTCTCTTCATTGGTGATATCGGGCAAGTAAGTGCAAGAGAAACCCATTTTTTCCAAACCTCGCATCAATAAAGGGTGGACATCGTCCGTAACCAAGACTTTTTTCATACTTTTTTTTCTTTTTACTTACTTTTCGGTATTATTCCCCCTTTGCGGTTAGGGGCTTAAAATTTTAAAACAAACTGATATAACCAAAATGCGTTTTGGTATTTCTGAAATCAATCGGATTGCCTTGTTGACGACCCGCTGCCAGGGTGAAGCCGAATAACCCGACTTTGGTCTCGAAAGTAATGCCGGCGCCAAAGCCAATTGGCTTATCGTTTCGTCGGGAAGTCCGCGTCCAATCTTGCACATAACCCATATCGGCGAAAGTGTAAAGATAGGAATTTCGACCAATCAACAAGCGGTATTCAAATGTACCAACCGCATATCGGGTCGCAAAAATGGATTCTTCATCAAATCCGCGCAAGAGGCGGTTGCCGCCAATGCGATATTGTTCGTTTTGAGAAATTGGGGTGGACGTAAAGATAAACCCCGCTTGAATGCCGATTTTTAACACGCTTCGCTTTAAGAATGGTAAATAGTACTCCGATTTTGTACCGATAGAATATTGGAAGTTGTGTAATGAAACCGTATCATACAATTGTGAAAAATTAAAAGTGGTGTCACTGAAATCTTTCAAATTCAAAATTTCACTGTTTTTAAGCACTTGACGCAAGCCGGCGCTACCCCTCAGTATTACCGACCAACCCCGTCGTGGATTGAAGCGATAATCCAATTTTTGTTTCAACAATTCCAATCCGAAAGTATGGGTGGAAATATCGGATGTAGTTGGTAATTTTTTACTGGTAATTATATCTAAAGTATTGATAATCAAATTATTAGATTTGTACCTATCCCAAAATATTTTCACATAATCATTACCGCCTATCATAAAAAGGCCGCCTAAGTTGATATGCGTTTCGATATATGTAGAGTCCCGTTTGTACAAATCAAACGCCCCGTCGAAGCCAAAAGGAAAATTTAAAATGTAGGGGTACGTTACTTTCAGATTTAACCGAGGACTTTGTGGGCGAAGATTTTCAAAATTGGCTAAAATGCGTTCGCCCAAACCCAAAAGGTTCTGAAAATCTGCATTGCCATTGAATGTGATAGCGAATTTTTGAGCCCCACTGCTTGTTGTATTGGGTTGCACCCCCACCAATAAATCCCATCTTGACGCTTTTTTATTGTCTAAGAGCAGATTCAGTTGTACCGTTCTGTCTTCTCTGAAATTCAAAGTGGGTTTGGTTCTTTCCGTTAAAAAAGGCAACTCAGCTATCCGCGCACTCACCAGTAACATTTTTGACCGGTTGAAGAACGAGCCTTTTTTCATCCCTAAATAATTCTGCAAAAATCGAGACGATATTCTGGCACTCCCTTCTGTTTTAACGGTATCAATCGTGAAAACATCACCGGTTTTCATCATTAAAGCGGCGGATACTTGACTTTTGTCTATCGCCACACTGTCTAACCACACTTGAGCAAACGGATAACCGTTGTTTTCAGCGTAGGTTAACAGACTTTCTTGAACCGCCACGATGTCAGAATAAATTAGGGGTTTATTATCAAACAGTTTTTCTCTAAAACCCACTTGCCCTAAGAATGCGTCTGACACGTTGCCGTTGCGGATTTTTGCCCACTCGTAGCGGCTACCTAAATGGAATCCGAGATATAAAAAACTATCTTTTTGTGAGATAAAATCGAAGGAAGATTCGAGGAAAGTTTGCTTCTGTAAACTCAGAATCACCCCCCTCAGTATTGGTAATAAGTTAATGGAATCAACTACTTGCCGTGGGAAATCGGGCTGATTTTTTTTGAAAAAAACGGAATCTTTGTCATTTTCAAATATCATACGCACTGAAAGTTGTGCATGGCTTTCAAGCGAAAAAAAAAGGATAAAAAGAAAAACGGCTTTTGTCATAGTCGGTTGTAATCAGCCGTGAAAAAGTAGTTAACTCGTTGATTATCAACATGGGGTGTAATAATTTTTTTTCTATAAAGTCACTTTTAGAACTTATTACACAACCTCACGTGTGCTTTAATCAGAATAATTTTGATAAATGTTACTGCCCCATCAACTCAGCCAACTTTGTTTCAAGCGCAGGTCCCCGCAGGTTGCGCGCGATAATTAGCCCGTTTTTGTCCAACAACAAAGTGCTGGGAATGCTTTGAATGCCATAAGTCCGTGCGGCTTCATTACTCCAATATTTCAAATCACTCACATGGTTGTCCCACAATAATCCATCGTCTTTGATGGCTTGAATCCATCGATCTTTGGCTTGGTCAAGGCTGACGCTGAATACATCAAAACCTCTTTCTTTGTACTTGTTATACAAACGCACCACGTTGGGGTTTTCACGGCGGCAGGGGCCACACCAGCTTGCCCAAAAGTCCAGCAGGACGTATTTGCCTTTCATATCGCTCAACTTACGGATTTTTCCGGCAGTATCGGCTTGTACAATTTCAGGAGCCTGAACATCCAACATTTGCGCTTTCACTTGATTAATGACGTTGCGCAAAGCAAATTTATAGTTCGGATTTTCATCCGGAAATTCGGTCAAATAATTTTCGACAAAATCCACCATTAGTAGATTTTGCTTTTCAATCAAAATGCTAAAAATGCCACTTGAAGCGAATTTGTAAGCCGGCGATTTAGCCGGAATCCCTTTCATTAAGCCTTCCAAATAGCTTTTTTGTTTTTCTTTTGTCAAACCCAATTGTGGCAAAGTAATGACCTGAGTATAGCTCCGGAACATATCATATATGTAAGGGATTCCGCTATAATCAGCATCTTTCCAATCTACATATTGAAAATATTGGGTAGCAAAATACTCGATTTCGTCTTTGAATTGCTTATTTTTAGGACTAAATTGAAAACTTGTATAAGTATCGAGCGCTAAAATTTTAGAAATAAAAGGATTCGCTTTTTTCAAGGAATCCAATAATGATAGCTTTTTTTGGTCAATGGCTTTTATCTGATTCTCAAATTCAGTTCTCAACTTAACATCTGCATAATTCAACTGCATGTTTTCAGCCGCTTTGCCCATGTCCTTTTTCAAAAGACCCATTTTGAGGAAAGCATCGTCTAATCCTTCATTTAATTTTGAGCCTTTAGCATTGGTTAGTTGCATGTTGTAGCAGGGACCCATCAGATTGACTTCATTTTCAGTACCTAAAATCACGGGTTTCAGCTTGTCAACTTCAGTATTTAATCCAACAAAATAAAACTGTGGTGATTTGGTTTTAGGCAACTTGAAAATATAATTTCCTTCCTTATCGGGATATGCGGTCATTATCGGCTCTTTAAAATAGCCGCTGCTTTGGTAGAGTTTTATGGAATCAAGTGAAGAGCAGTTTTCAAATGCGCACTTCAAGGTAATCATATCCAAAGCTGGAGGTGCTTTAACAGCCTCCTTGACCGGATTTGTTTTAGTTTGTTTTTTGTTTTGAACACTTTGAGCCAAAACGAAAGAAGAAACTAATATGCATGAGATTAAAATGTATGTTTTTTTCATTTCTAATTTTTTTACAAAATTAAAGGGTTTTTATGTAAAAAGCCAACAGGAGTATTAAAGTGCCTTGATGCATGTCGAAATTCGTTAAACGCAAATATTGATTTGTTGTTGTTGAAACCTTAAAATCAAGGCTATTTTATAAACCGAGTTTCATATATGCCCACATTTCTCCGATTATCGGTCACTTCAATGCGTAAAACATGTTCGCCTGGACTAATTCTCTCGTCGAACTGATGAAAAAGAAGATTGCTTTTAGCATCGAATTCCATTAAAATCCAGGACTCATCCACGGTTGCTCGATATTTCAAGCCTTCCCCGCCCCCGGTTGATTCAAAATTATCTTGAATTCTGAACGACATTTTGGCGGATTTTCTCATATCATATTGAAAACGAACCGGTGTAATATTCGGCGGCATTTGGTCAATCATTATACAATAACGTCCGAAGCGATTATTTTTGCTGACTAAATAACCCTCATCACTCCATCCACCACCACAATTAAAAATGGAGGTCTGGTTTTTAGGACAATAAGCAATAAATGCTTTGCCTTTCAAGGAATCCGGTAAACCAATCGGCTTAATGGAAACTGCCATTTGCCATTGAATGGGCATTTCGGCATCATGCACATGATAAGTCGGCGAGTATGTCCCGTAAGTCCCCCCCTCAGTAGTCTGTGCTAATTTGAGATAGACATTTTCATAAAAGCTGCCTTTCGAAAAGAAAAATTTAGCCCCATCTACTTTTATCAGACTTGGTTCGTTGTAAGGTAAAAAATAGTTGTATTCCTTGGGCTGTGAATAGGTTTCGAAATCTTTTTGTTTAATATAAAAGGTCAGAGTTGCTGAATTTCCAGCCACATCTTTGGATTCCATGGTAATTTTTTTAACACCCTGTCCCACGTCAATGACACCATTGTTGACCACATTTTCATACATTGACAGTGCATTGCCGGGAAGCAAAAAAGTGCGATTAAAAAACCCTTGACTCTTCATTTGAGCTTGATAATCCAAATGTGCATTCAGATACCGCGTTTCATTAAAACTAAATGCTTCGGCTTTAAATTTGTAAATAACGGTGTCATTTTGCTTCATTTCAATGGAAAAAATGCCATTATCACCACTTTTACCATCTTGCTTATCGTAGGTTTTTAACCCAAAAGCAACATGAGCAGAGGGTACGAAAACGGTATCACCTAAAATGCTATAACCGTTAGTTTTACGAATAATATCTAAGGTTTTAGAATTGCTGACCTCTTTTTTTTCATTAAAAAAATACACTTTGAGTGCTCTCATAACTGGCGGCGTTTTGTCAGCGACAAAAAAGCCGAAAAGAAGAGGATTAATGGGTCTGTCTGTCTTGGTCTCTCTGATTTCAAAGTGCAAATGTTGACCGGAAGAATGTCCCCGGTTCCCCATCAAACCAATTTGTTGACCCCTCAGTATCGGCAAATCTTGAGGTTGTAAAACCAAATCCTGTTCGAAACTTTCGGTCAAATATTGCCTTTTTTTTACAAAAGTATCTATCGAAAAAGCCAGTTTTTCAAGATGTCCATAAACAGTTGTATATCCATTGGGATGCGCTATAAAAATAGCTTGCCCATAACCACCGGCATTGATAGTGATGCGGCTGACATACCCCTCAGCCGCTGCATAAATCGGTTCATTGCTTTGTTTGGGTTCGGGAGATATGTCAATTCCGGAATGAAAATGGTTAGCTCGCAACTCGCCGAATGTCCCGCTTAACTGCATGGTATGTGCTACCGGTTGTTGAAAATACCCTTTTGGATAATTAACGGGCGGATTCGGTTGAGCCGGGTCTAAAAAAGACGTAAAGACAGCGAGTGTGAAAAATAACAATAAGTGTTTCATTAGCCTATAAATAATTGATAATCAATTTTTTAGAACTGGTATGCTACTGTCCAGCAAAATGCTTTAACATAATCAATTCTTGCTGCGTGAGGGAACGATAGCCACCACGGGGCAAGTCTTTTTTAGTCAAACCTGCGTAAAGTACTCTATCCAATTTTTCAACTTCATAGCCCAAATGTTCAAAAATACGGCGGACAATCCGATTTTTACCGATATGAATTTCAATCATAACTTCATCTTTGGCAGCACCTTCAACATAGTTGATTGCATCCACTTCTGCCTTGCCATCTTCAAGTGTTACGCCTTCTTTGATACGTTCCAAATCGTTTTTGGTTAAAGCCCGACTCAAAACAGCATGATATAATTTTCTGACCTTATAGCTCGGATGGGAAAGTTTTTGAGCCAACTCACCATCGTTGGTGAGCACTAAAAGCCCCATGGTATCGCGGTCGAGCCTACCTACTGGATAAATGCGCTCTTTGATGGTTCTACCCACAATGTCCATCACTGTTTTTCGTCCGCGTTCATCGCTGACAGTGGTGATAGTATCCTTAGGTTTGTTCATCAAAATGTAGATTTTTTTACCAACGGGTTCCAACGTTTTGCCTTTATAGGTCACGACATCATTTGGCAAAACGCGGTAACCAATTTCCTTCATTGCTACACCATTAACATAAACGGTGCCTTCGGCAATCAGTTCTGCTGCACCCCGACGCGACGCGACACCACAAAGTGCTACGTATTTATTAAGGCGCATATCGGCATCATCTGCCAAAGTTTTTTCAATATGGGGTTTAAAAACAGGGCGTTGAGCCTTGAATGAAGTCGTCTCTTTCAATTTTGGACCACTTTTTCTTACGGGAGTTTTCTTTTTCATGTATCACATACCGCCGAAATGATTCGGGGGAATAATTTTAGATGAACCGAATGGAGTTCAATATTGGCTGCAAAGTTCGCCATTTTTTATGAAAAATTTGAAGTGTTTTAAAAGTTCCGTTAAATATTTGAAATGAAATCATTTAATTTTAAAATCTTTGACGCAAAATAGATTATAAATGAAAAAATGGACGCTTGAAGGTAAAAAAGCATTGATAACCGGCGCAACAAAAGGCATCGGTAAAGCCATTGCAGAAGAATTTTTGGAACTTGGAGCAGATGTATTTGTAATAGCTCGCAATGCTCATGATGTGGCAGACATGGTCAGCCATTGGCAGTCAAAAGGCTATTCTATCAATGGTATGGCTGCTGATGTTACTAACGCAGAAGATAGAAAACATATTATCGACGCTCTGATTGAAGGAGGGGATAGACTTGATATTTTGGTGAATAACGTGGGTACAAATATCCGCAAACAACTCGTGGATTATTCCGTTGAAGAGTATCGGTCAGTTTTTGAAGTCAATTTATTCAGTGTGGTGGAAATGTGTCGGCTCTGTTTTCCGTTGCTACTGAGGGGGTCGCATGCGAATGTTGTCAACGTGGCTTCAGTTGCCGGCTCTGTTGATGTGCAATCGGGTGCGCCTTATGGCATGACGAAAGCGGCTGAAATTCAACTCACGCGCCATTTGGCGGCGGAGTGGGCACCACATAATATTCGGGTGAATGCCATTTCTCCGTGGTACACTATTACACCGCTTACCGAAGCTGTTTTGACCCAACCGGAGCGTCTCAATCGCATTATCGCCCGAACACCCTTGGGAAGAGTGGCAGAAGCGGAGGAAATGGCAGGCGTGGTTGCTTTTTTAGCGATGGATAAAGCCTCATACATCACAGGTCAAAATATTGCCGTAGATGGTGGCATGATGATCAAAGGACTTTAGTCGGGTTTAATCCCTCTCCAATCGTCGGTAGTATTTTATTTAGTCGAAATTGTGTAACCTCCGATTGACTATTTTCATCAAAAAGATGTTATTACTTTAAATTAAATAAAACAACATCCTCTTATTTAGAGAAACAATATTTACCTTAGATGAATCATTTAAAAATCAACTTGTCATTACAATATATGGAAACAAGAAGTAGAACAACAGCAGCACTTTTAGCGCTTTTCGGTGGTATCTTTGGTATGCATTTTTTCTATTTAGGTAGAACCGGATTGGGCATTATGTCAGTCATTTTTACTTTTTCTGGCGGTTTGGCACCCGTAGCAGCTATTATTGGTTTTATCAATTTTCTGATTCTGCTGGGCATGAGTGATTCTGAATTTGATAAAAGATATAATCGTGAAAAATGGCGTGACCAAAAACGCCGCGAACAAGATGGAAGCTTTCAATACGAACAACCCAAACGCAATGAAGAGGCGCGCCGCCGCATGAAAGCAACCCCTTATGACCCTCCCAAACCCACTTCTTCCTTATCAAAAGAAGGTTTGAAAGAAAGTGGTTTAAAAAAATATAAAGAATTCGACTTTGAAGGCGCTATTGAAGACTTCGGAAAAGCATTGGCAGTTGACAACAATGATGTGGCGGTGCATTGGAATTTATCTTGCTTGTATTCGCTGTGCGAACAAAAAGAATTGGCTTTTTACCATTTGCAAAGAACCGTGGAATTAGGATTCAAGGATTATGAAAAAATCAAAACCCACGATGCCTTGGCTTTTTTGCGCGTACAACCCGAATTTGAAGAGTTTGCCAGAGCCGGTTTCAAAATGCCCGAATCCATGGAACATTCAGATATTTTACAACAACTCAAAGCCCTATCTGACCAACGGGCAAGGGGACTTCTGACTGAAAAAGAGTTTGCGGAAATGTCGAAAAGATTGTATGATTGAGACCTTTCTAAGACAGAAGGGCTAATAATTTGAACTACTGACTGTTTTTTAGGGCTTGATATTCTATGGTATTTGCTTTATCTTTGTGTCCTTTCGTAAATTTAGTGGGTCTATTCAGAGTTTCAAGGTGTCTATTGATTTGAAAGCGTCTGATACCTAAACGGTTCACTAATTTCACGAAAACCACCTTTGTTTAAAATCAAGAAAAATGACTGCTATACTCACTTCAACGCCGGTAGTTAAAAAATCGCCTCGATTTATCTCATTAGAGACATTCCACCGTCTGTATTCTAATAAGGAAGACGATTATTGTTATGAGTGGAACAATGGCATTGTTGAAAAATCCCCCAAAAGCATGAATAGGAGCCAATTAGAAATTGTCCAAATTTTATCACGCCTATTTGCCACAACCTTAGCATACCGACAGATGGGAGAATTAGAGAAAGAAGTTAAGATGTTTTTACCCAAAGCCAATAGAACTCGGGTTGCAGATTTAGCCTATCTTACAGCAGCCCAAGTAAAAGAAAAAGATGATATTACGCCAAGTGTGAGTGAATTTGTTATTGAAGTGATCTCCAAAACTGACCGTGCCGATGATATTGATGCTAAGGTAGATGAATATTTTGCGGATGGTGTCAAAGTGGTATGGCAAATATTTCCTAAACTTGAAAAAGTAAAAGTTTATACGTCACCTATTTCTGTTACTATTTGTCGTGGTAAAACGCTTTGTACAGCTGCGCCAGTTTTACCAGATTTTAGTATAAAAGCCGAGGATATTTTTTAAGGAATTTTCCCATTTAAAATCAAATATTGAAAAAGCCGCAAGATGAATCATCATTCTTGCGGCTTTTTCAATATTCAATTGTTCAATTCTCAGAAATCAATTGCACAAAATCATCAAACAGATATTGAGCATCGTGGGGACCTGGAGATGCCTCAGGATGGTATTGTACCGAAAACACCGGTTTGCCTTTCACTTTGATACCTTCAATGGTGTCATCATTCAAGTTAACGTGCGTAATCTGTATCGTTTCAGCTTTAGCTCTGATAACAGTGGGGTCAACCCCAAAACCGTGATTTTGACTGGTTACCTCACATCTTCCCGTCACCACATTCAATACCGGATGGTTAATGCCCCGATGACCATTGTGCATTTTATAAGTCGGCACATCAAGTGCGCGCGCCAACAATTGATGACCTAAACAAATACCGAAAACCGGTTTATTGGTTGTCAAAATCTCTTTGACTGTTGCCACCGCGTAGTCCATCGCACCTGGGTCGCCGGGACCATTAGAAAGAAAATAGCCGTCGGGATTCCAAGCGGCAATTTCGGCAAAAGGCGTTTTAGCCGGAAAAATTTTCACGTAGCAGTTTCTTGCCGAAAAATTAGTCAAAATGCTGCGTTTGATGCCAAAATCCAAAGCTGCAATGCGGTGTGTTGCAGTCTCATCGCCAAAGAAATACGGTTCGGTTGTTGTGACAACTGAAGAAAGTTCCAAACCTGACATATCCGGCACAGCCGCAAGGTGGCTTATCAACTCTTTTTCATCAAAAATTTCGGAAGAAATGATAGCATTCATGGCACCTTTATCGCGGATATGGCGAACGATGGATCGAGTGTCCACATCACTGATTCCAACGACCCCCTCAGTATCGAAGTAGTCCTGAATGTCATGATCCGCTTGAGCACGCGAATAATTGACATTGAAGGTTTTGCAAATCAAACCCGCAATTTTCATATGCCCAGATTCGGTTTCCGATTTTTTTGTCCCGTAATTGCCGATATGGACGTTGGTAGCGACAAGAAGTTGACCGTAATAAGAAGGATCTGTGAAGATTTCCTGATAACCCGTCATGCCTGTATTGAAGCATATTTCGCCCGTTGTGGTGCCGATTTTACCGGCAGCTTTACCGTGCCAGACTGTTCCGTCTTCGAGCATCAAGATAGCCCGCTTGTTATGTATTTCACTCATTTTTTACCAATTAAACTTTTATCTAATTGGGACGCAAAGGTAAATGGTCTTTCATAAAAAATACGATTCTCAATGGGTTATTTTTGAGTGTTGATAAATTTTATCGTGTTTTTTAAAAGTTGTACGTACTCTAAAAAGGGTATTTTATCGAACAGTAGCAGGCAAAAATATAATTTTTCAGATTCAAAACGCCCATAATCTATTGAAAACCTTAGTTTTGCAAAAACCTAAGCATAAAAATGAGTATAGAAAAAGATATAAAGCAGACGACCCGGTTCAGAAACGAATGGCAAAAAGCTAACGTTAACATTCTTTACACCTACAACTGGATATTAGAACAGCAAAAACGCCATTTTGACCGAGGCGGACTCACACACCAACAATACAACATTCTGCGCATTTTGAAAGGCAGCGGACAGCCCATTTCGACTCTCCAAATTAGGGAACGAATGTTGGACAGAATGAGCGATACGAGCCGCATTGTTGATCGATTGATTGCTAAAGGGCTGGTTGAAAAATGCGTTAATCAGTCTGATAAACGTCTTGTGGATGTTTCTATTTCCCAAAAAGGCCGGGAACTAATTGACTGGATGGACAATTATACCCAAGAAATTGATGATATTATGAGCAATCTTTCTGAAACGGAAGCTCAACAATTGAATGCTTTACTGGACAAAGCTCGTGATAAAAAAGAATAACCTAATCACTTTTATAACTCATTTAATATGAATGCTTTATCTGATTTTTTGAGTAATCCCAGCACGGGTTTTATTGTAGTCAAAATGCTCATTCCGGCTTTTATGTGCATCCTTTTTTTACAATCCGGCACGGATAAAGTATTCGATTACAAGGGCAACCTTTCCTATTTCACTGACCATTTCAAAAATTCGCCTTTAGCCTCAACTGTCGGTTTATTGATGCCTGTTATCACTATCTTGGAAGTTGCATCTGGTATTTTATGCGCTATTGGGACTGTTGCTCTCGCCAGCGGCAATAACAAATGGGCTTTTTGGGGTTTGATAGTGGCGGCATTATCCTTTTTAAGCCTGTTTTTTGGTCAGCGGGTGGCTAAAGATTATGCAGGTGCGGTGACTATCGCTAATTACTTTATATTGAATGTATTGGGATTGTTGTTATTGGTTTGATGATTCAAATTGCCCAATGGGCGTTGTCATATTAAAACCACGTTATAAACACAATACAAACACATCTAAAATTAAAATAGCATTCAATGAAAATACTCCTCACCGGCGTTACGGGTTACATCGCCCAGCGGCTATTGCCGGTTTTGTTAGAAAACGGACATCAGGTTGTGTGTTGCGTGAGAGATAAAAATAGATTTGACGTTGCAAAATACAGTACCCAGAACCTAAGTGTGTTAGAAGCTGATTTTTTAGATAAAGACAGCTTAGAAACCATACCCGAGGATATAGAAGTCGCCTTTTACCTTATCCATTCTATGTCCACTCAAACGGGTGATTTTGAGAGTATGGAAGACACGTGCGCTCAGAATTTTAAAGAAAGAATCCAAAAAACATCTGCCCGACAGGTGATTTATCTGAGCGGCATCATCAATGAAGCCGAGTTATCCAAACATTTGTCCTCCCGAAAAAAAGTGGAAGAGATTCTATCGGATGCCTCTTTTGCGCTCACCACCTTGCGAGCGGGCATTATTGTTGGGTCAGGGAGCGCCTCCTTTGAAATTATTCGGGATTTGGTTGAAAAACTACCCATTATGATTACTCCAAAATGGCTCAAAACAAAATGTCAGCCCATCGCCATCAGAAATGTGATTGAGTTTCTGTACGGTGTGATGGGCCGCCAGGAGACTTATAATAAAAGTTACGACATCGGCGGACCCGATATTTTGAGTTATAAAGATATGCTCTTGCGTTTTGCCAAGATTAGGGGTTTGAGTCGGCGTATATTTGTCGTTCCGGTTATGACGCCGCGCATTTCATCTTATTGGCTTTATTTTGTCACGGCAACGTCTTATGCTTTAGCCAAAAATTTGGTGAACAGCATGAAGGTGGAAGTGATATGCGAGGAAAATGATTTGACCCAACTGCTCAATATCAAGTTGATTGATTACAACACCTCCATCAAAATGGCATTTGATAAAATTGAGCAAAATCAAGTGTTATCGAGTTGGAAAGATGCCCAAACCAGCAATATTATCAAAAAAGGTATTTCGCAATACATAGAAGTACCCGTTAATGGCTGTTTCAAAGATGTTCGTCGCCTGAAAGTATCAGACACTCATAAGGTTCTCGATAGAATATGGGCTATCGGTGGAAAAACCGGTTGGTATTATGGCAATTGGTTATGGGAACTTCGGGGATTTATAGACCAAATATACGGCGGCGTGGGTATGAGAAGAGGGCGAAAAAGTGCTACCCAAATTTCACCGGGCGAAGCATTGGATTTTTGGCGCGTTCTATTAGCCAATAAAGAGGAAAAAAGGCTGTTGCTATACGCTGAAATGAAACTACCGGGGGAAGCGTGGTTGGAATTTAAAATTGACGAGGATAATACATTAGTGCAAACGGCGACTTTTAGACCTTTGGGAGTTTTGGGTCGCTTATATTGGTATGCCGTATTGCCCTTTCACGGGTTTATTTTTAAAGGCATGATAACGAATATTGTCAAAGGGTAAATTGAAAAGCAGAATAAGAGTAGGTAGTTTGAAATTAACATTACGTTTTTGAAACCTCGCGGGTTTAAGCGGACTTAATTTTATGAAATGATAGGAAAATAACCCCTTTTATTAAAATTTAACGAACTTTTTGACCGCCGATTCCTCATCATTGGAAATTCTCACCAAATAGGTGCCGTTGGACAAGTCACTAACATTCATTGTTTTATTAAAATCTCCCACCACTGATTCATACACGTTTTTATAAACCAATTGCCCTTGCAGATTGTAAATGGCGACATTGACACGACTGCCTTTTTGATTGTTGAATGAGATTGTCAAATCGTTATTTGCCGGATTGGGATACAGTGCAGCTTGAAGCGTTTGTGGCACATCTTTCACGGAAGTGCTGATTGGCGCTAATCTGACTGCAATATTGCGCAAGGCAATGCCTTTGCCAATTCTATTCACCAAAGTAGCAGTTCCGGTGCTCAAGTTAATGGTGTAAAGGTTGTCAAAACCATTAGACCCGGTAACATTTGCCATCAAATAAGCCGTATCTGATAAAGGTGTTTTAGTGGAATAAATATCCAAGTCAACGGTATAATCATTGGGGTCGAGGGTCAAACCCAATGCACCAACGGTATTGAGAAAACCGCCATTGGCTGTATTTTGGTTCACAAAATTGTTGAGCGCAGCGTCAATATCATACAATTGAGTAGCGGTTGCGCCTTTGAATGAGCCGGTGTAAGCGCCCGTAATCACCAAAGGCGTTTTTCCGGTATTCACATCCGTCATTTTATAGGTCAAAGAAGTATCTGTGGTCACCGTGATAGGGTTGACCGTTAGATTCAATCGGTAATTATTGCGGTTAGTGCCGCTCATAATCCGAAGACGATTAGCGACGGGATTGAAATCAAAAGTAACCTGACCCGTTAAAGCCAACTTAAAGGAGTCGGCTCCGCCATAGGTTGTGAGTGCCGCCGTTGTATCATTCAACGTATAAATAGTGGTTACTGAGTCTGAACTTCTATAACCCAATGTGTAAATTCTGCCATCTTGGGGGCGAACATCCATCCCCACAATGCTTTGTCCGGTTTTTAAACCGGTAATAACTTGGGCTGAACGAATAAAAGATGGATTTTTAGTGTCAAATTTCAATAAGTTAAACGCTGAATTACCGCCTGTAAAAGTCAATCCATACGCCAAATTGCTCTCCATAGTCGGCATTGTCCGATTGATGGCAACGGTAATATCTACGACAGGAGCTCCTAATGCACCAACAGTTGTAAAAGTTCCGGTCGAAATATTCAACGTGTACAGAGAATCCATCGTTCCGGTCTTCACAACAGCGAATGTAGTGGAAGCAAAAGTAGCGGGGTAGGTATAAATATCAATATCCGAGAGAACCGCTGTAGTAGCAATACCGGAAAAAGCTCCTTGAGTATTCAAAACGCCATCATTCGGCGGGTTTTGAAAAGTCATCACCTTTTGAGTCTCATCATAGGTAAAGAGTTGGGTGCCGGTAGCAGCAATGTAGCTGTTGGTGTAAGCGGCTGCCGTAGCACCGGGCGTTTTGCCGGTGTTGGCGTCGGTTGTCGCGTAACGCAATGTCATATCTGTGGCAGCCAAAGCGCCGTTATTGGGGTTTAACCGATAATTAGCGCCATTTTTACTAACCAAACGAATGCGGTCAACCGTAGGGTTAAAATCAAAGCCCACATCCATACCCAAACCGGCGATTTTGATGGACGCCCCTTTGGCAGTCGCCGCTCCCGTCGTGGGGTTGAGCGTGTAAATTGTTACAGAATCGGTCGTGGCATTATAACCAATACCAAACAATTCGCCGGTAGCTGGTCTGACGTCTAAACCAATGATGGATTGTCCGGCATTCAATCCCGAAATAGCCACATTTGAGGCGATAGTGGCTGGAGTAGCAGCAGAAAAAGAGACCAATTTACTATCTGAAGTCAAACCATAAATTGTTTGAGCCATCAAAGTAGTGTTGACAAAAAGCATAGAGATGACAGCCCATAGCTGTGCGTGGGTAAAGATTTTTTTTCATGAATGTCAATTTTAGTGATTCAACAATGAAGTTGAACAGTCGGTGAAATAGATTGTATTTTAAATGTTATTGATAATAATTTAAACCTGTTAGCGCACTTAACTGTGATATTTAATAACACTTACGCAATTAACTTTTGAGCGGTTTTTGAAGAATGTAATTTTTATTTAAAAAAAATATATGTGTATGAATTTAAAATCAGTGGTGTAAATACCATTGGAAAGAGGCACTAACACTTATCTTTACTTGTATTTTCAAGAGACCATATAACAATTAAAAAAGCATTCATGACTATAAAATTAACCACCTTGTTTTTGTTTGTGAGCAGCTTTACCTTGGCTCAAAAAGTTTCTCCCGCCCAAAATAAGCCCTATTTCCCCCCCCCTCAGTATTGGCAGCGAAAAGCACCTTCTGAACTGGGTTTGGATGGAACAAAGATTCAAGAGGCGATTACTTTTCATCGGGATAATGAAATCAAAAATCCGCGCAGCATGGAGCAATCGCATTACCAATCATTTGGCAAAGAACCTTATGGTTTCGCCATCGGACCCTTTGCTGATCGCGGCGAGCCGACCGGTGTTATTGTTTATAAAGGCTATATTGTTGCGGAATGGGGTGAGCCATTGCGGTGTGATATCACGCACAGCGTCACCAAAAGTTTTTTATCCACCGTTGTTGGGTTAGCAGTGGACAAAGGGCTGATACGCAGCGTCAATGATACCGTTGCGCCTTATGTGCCGCCGATTGAGCTGTATAATCAGCCGGTTATGCGCTCGGCAGAGGATTTTGGCAAACCTGAATTATTGACCCCTTTCGAAACGCCGCACAACCGCACCATCACTTGGGACGACCTTTTGCGGCAAACCAGCGATTGGGAAGGAACGCTTTGGGGCAAACCTGAGTGGGCTGACCGTCCCGACGCCGACGCTTCAAAATGGTTGAATCGCCCCCGCCACAAACCCGGAACCGTCTATGAGTACAATGATGTCCGCGTCAATGCCTTAGCGTTAGCTGCAACCAGCGTTTGGCGGAAACCTTTGCCGCAAGTTTTAAAAGAAAACATCATGGATGTCATTGGCGCATCCAATACTTGGCGATGGACGGGCTACCGCAATGCGTGGATTGTTTTGGATGGGCAACCGGTTCAGTCTGTCAGCGGCGGTGGGCATTGGGGCGGCGGTATGTTCATCAACGCATTGGATATGGCGCGTTTTGGACTTTTCACGCTGAATAAAGGCACTTGGAATGGCAAAAGCTTACTCTCAGAACAATGGTTTAAACAAGCCACAACACCCACTGCTTGCAAAACGGATTACGGCTACATGAATTATTTTCTCAACACCGACCAAAAAATGCTCCCTTCTGCCCCGCTCAGTAGTTATTATCATTTGGGCAATGGCACTAATATGGTCTATATTGACCCCGAACACGATTTGGTAATGGTGGTCAGGTGGATTGACAACAAGGCTTTGGATGGTATGGTAAAAAGGGTTTTGGAGGCATTCGGGAAGTGATGAATTGAATGAGTTTTTATTTCATCAAATTGCCCACGCGCCACACTTCTTCAAACGAATTATACAACGGTACGGGGGCTAATCGAATCACATTTGGCTCTCGCCAATCGCAAATTACACCGTTTTCAGCGAGGAAGTCAAAGAGCTTTTTACCATTTTTATCGGTCAGAATGGATAATTGAGTACCCCGCTCAGCAGATACTGAGGGGGTGATAATTTTGAAATGAGGGGTCGATTGTTGTAATAAAAATTCTAAAAAAGCCGTCAATTGAATGGCTTTTTCTCTCAATGCAGTCATGCCGCCCGCTTGTTTAAAAATTTCTAAACTGGCTTTGTGCATTGCAAAAGGAATCACTTGAGCCGTTGAAATTTGCCAACCGGCTGCACCATACATGGGAATAAAGCCTTTTTCCATCTTGAAACGCTGCGCTTCGTCGTGCCCCCACCAACCGGCAAAACGCGGCAAGTTTCCGGTAAAATGCCGTTCATGCACAAATGCACCGCTCACGCCTCCGGGTCCCGAATTCAGATATTTGTACGTACACCACACCGCAAAATCCACCTGCCAATTGTGCATACTGAGGGGTACGTTTCCGGCAGCGTGCGCCAAGTCAAAACCCACATTTGCCCCGACTTGATGTCCCGCCGCAGTGATTCTCGCCATATCGTATAACTGCCCGGTATAATAATTAATACCACCCAACAGAACCAAAGCTAACGTATCGCCTTGATTTTCAATGGCTTGTATGATATTTCCCGTTCTCAAACAGTCTTCTCCTTGTCGGGGGGTTATTTCCACAATGGATTCTGAAGGGTCGAATCCATGTAGTCGAACTTGGCTTTCGATGGCGTATTGATCACTTGGAAATGCCCCGCCTTCCATCAATATTTTGAATCGCTTGGCAGTCGGGCGGTAAAAAGAG
This sequence comes from Saprospiraceae bacterium, assembly GCA_031424115.1. GTDB lineage: Bacteria > Bacteroidota > Bacteroidia > Chitinophagales > Saprospiraceae > JAAFJT01. The sequence goes on from JANPGW010000431.1 coordinate 23,370, forward strand.
ACCATCATCAAATGCAAATTGACGGTCAAGGTATTCATAATAATGACTTCTTCCGGCTTCGCCCCCACGATAGGAGCCGCCAATTCAGACAGGTTTTTATGATAACTCAACCACGGCGTTTCACCCGCAAACCAGCCTTCTACCCCATTATTTTTCCAATAATCCAATTCATACTGAATGGCTTTTTCAGTAGCTTTTGGTTGTAAACCCAACGAATTGCCGCAGAAATAAATGGCTTTTTTGCCCTTGTGTTTGGGGAAATGAAACGCATTGCGAAATCCTTTTAAGGGGTCTTGGGCATCGAGCGAGCGAGCGAAGGATAGCGTGTTTTTAAAAATCATTCCCATTGATTTTAGATATAATTATTGATGCCGTTCTTTCAAAATACTTATTACATCTTCCAACTCATAATTTTTTGCGGCGAGTAGAACAATATAGTGAAACATCAAATCCGCCGCTTCATTCAAGAACAAACCTTTGTCATTGTCTTTGGCTTCAATCACCAATTCTACCGCTTCTTCACCCACTTTTTGGGCAATTTTATTAATGCCTTTTTGAAAAAGTGAATTGGTATAACTTTTCGATACTGAGGGGTCTTCCAATTTGCGCTGTTGAATGACTTTTTCAAGATATTTCAAAAAATCTGGAGACGTATTTTTATCACCCCAACAGGTATCCGTTCCCGTGTGACAGGTGGGTCCATCCGGTTTTACTTTTATTAAAAGCGTATCAGCATCGCAATCGGATTGAATGGTGATTACATGCAGAAAGTTATTCGATGTTTCACCTTTCGTCCATAAGCGATTTTTAGAGCGGGAAAAAAAAGTGACCACCCCATCGGTACACGTTTTGAGTAATGCTTCTTCATTCATATAACCGAGCATCAAAACCGCTGAAGTGTTATAATCCTGTATCACAGCGGGTACCAAACCATTGACTTTTTGAAAGTCCACGGCACTCAAATTAAAATTAATTTTCATTTTATAATAAATATTCAATTGATTGGCGTACTATTTGAGCCGCAAATAATAATTTAGAAATTGATGGAATTTTCCATTTTGATAGATGAATTTGATTCACCATATGCGTTTTACAAGCTGATTAGTCAAGTAAGTGTCAAATATAGAATCTTTACTTATTAGATGCATACTTTCTGCAATTGCTTGTGAAACAATTATTCTATCAAAGGGGTCTCGGTGATGAAAAGGCAATTGATTTTGAGTAACTGTATGGGCAAAATTAATGGGTAAAATTTCCATATCGTTTTCAGTTACGTCTTCGATAATCAATTCGTATGGGCATGAAATATCGAGTTTATTAAGAGCAGTTTTTATAGATATTTCCCATAGACTGGCAATACTGATAAATATTTCGTTGTTTTTGTCCATAATTATTCGTTTTGCAGAAGCACTTATGTCCGAAGCACCTTCACTAAACCACAGAAAAGTATGGGTATCAAGCAAGAATTTCATTTACATATAGTCTTTAAAATCGTCAAGGGGTGCATCAAAATCAGGCGCCAAAGTATAACGACCTTTAGAGCGACCAAAAACTCTTTTGCCTTTGCTTTTAGTTATTTTTTTTGAGGTATAATCTTGCTTTAAAAAAACAATAAAATGCAAGACTTCTTTTTTAAGGCTTTCAGGCAGTTGATAAATTTCCGATAAAATCAATTTGTCTGTCATCTTATTTTGCATTGGAGCGTGTACATTTTTATTTTACTACAAAAATAGGTTATTTTCTTAAATTATCACATTTAATGTTCCCTAAACTATCAATTGAAAGACTGTATTCAATTTCAAAATGCTGATCAGCATCAAAGAACTATTTGAGTTGGTATTTAGAATAGATAACTTTTTTTTATGAGTAGTACAGGAAAATTGTAAAAAAAATTGAAAAATTTTAATCTTTTTTACATAAAATTATATTTGCACAAAAGCCGTTTTCAGCAAATTATTATTTTGATTGTTTTTTAAAATTGTTTCAATTAATTCTAAAACATTGATAATCAATGGTTTTTGTGTTTTCGTTTTTTGTAAGTGAATGGAACTTTTTGAGTAAAAGATTCGTTTAATTTAGTGTCTTTTATACACTAAGCCAGTCTCTAAAACGTTAGTGTTAAGAAAAAAAGAGGTAAAGCGCATTTTTAAGAAACACCCGATTGTTTAATTTTAAAATACTCAGCAAATGAATTATAGTAATTATGCTTATTTATCGGAACTGTTCGGCAATCTCGCTCTTTTGAGAGAACAGGCGATAAAAAAGGAAGCAGAATCAAAAATAGAGCAAACTGCAAAGCCCATAAAAACGAGTAAAAAATGGGTCTTAGCAACACATTAAAAATCAATATTTATTTGAATTTTTTCAGAATTAATTATTTAAAAAAATGGCAACTAAAAAAATGACAGCTCCAGTAGCTGAAACAGCACCCAAAGCAACTACCAAAAAAGCGGCAGCCGCTAAATCCACGACTAAAGTAAATTTCAGCCTTCCACAAGAAGCTGTGGCATCAGCTAAAACTGTTGCGATTGTGGGTGAATTTAATAACTGGGACATTGCTAACGGTATTGAATTGAAAAAACAAAAAGACGGTTCATTCAAAACTACCTTAGAACTTGAAGCCGGTAAAGAATACCAATACCGTTTCCTTCTGAATGGTGAAATTTGGGCTAATGCTTGGGATGCACCTAAATACGTCGCTACTGAATTTGGCGTTGATAACTCAGTTGTAGTAGCATAATCTTTTGATTGTAAGCGCTTTACGACAAAAAAAAAGCGAATCCGGTTTCGGATTCGCTTTTGCTTTTTATAATTTTTCCGCCTTATCGAGCGTATAAATCAACCTATTGATGTCAGTACCATTCAGCCTTAGAATACCTTTCAAATAGACCGGTTCGGAAGTATATTGAATTGGATTTTGTGCGCTCACCTCCATCACTGTTTCGGGTCCCGCTCCTCCGCAAAAAAAGCACATATTGTAAGGAAATGCCGAAAAAACGAACTCTTTTTGACTTTTGTAACCATCGGTAGGGATAATATACCCTTTTACCATCACTTCTTTACCCGACAGCGCTTTTATTTCATTGCCAAAAACCGGAATGTCTATTTTCATCCCCAGCGTTTCATCGTATTCTTTTTTATACGTGATTTTTGACAATGTTTTCCAGGTATTGTCTTTCAAGGCCGTTTGTGAAAAAGCGGTTGTAGCCGTGATAGTTAAAATTACAAACAGTATTTTTTTCATTTATAAAATATTGATTTTCAATTTATTAATTTTATCTGAACCAGTCTGAATACATCACATAATTATTAGCAATGCGCTCTATATTGTGTTGAAAAGCTTCTACACTCAGCGCTTTTACTTTTTTAGCCGGAACGCCTGCGTAAATATGCCCGGACTCCAATCGGCTGTTTTCGAGCACTACTGCTCCGGCAGCGATTAAAACATTCGATTCTACGAACACATTATCCATCACAATGGCGCCCATGCCTACCAGAACATTGTCGTGAATCGTACAACCATGAACAATAGCCCGATGTCCGATAGAAACATTATTGCCAATAACTGTGGGCGATAATTTGTAGGTGCAATGGATAACGGCTCCATCTTGAACGTTCACTTTGTTGCCCATTCGGATATAATGCACATCGCCCCGAACCACTGCTGTAAACCATACGGAGCAATCATTGCCCATTTCTACATCACCCACAATGGTTGCATTTTCAGCTAAGTAACAATTTTGACCAAATTTAGGTTCTACACCATTCACAGATTTTATTAAAGCCATAAAGTTAACGTTTAAGTGGGTTACAATGCTTTCGAGAAGGCATGGTTTATGAAATGTTTAACAAAGCAAAATTAAAAAAAGAAATCCTATTCCGGCTTGTCATAGGATTTCTTTAGATATGCTTCTGAATATTTTATACAACGGTATATGCAGGACGGTTGACCATCAACGAACAACCGACGGATTGGGCTCTTGAAGGTGTGAATTACCCTGTTTGTAAATAGTGTCACCGCATTTTCCTTCCGTCACCAATATTGGTATGTCAGCTTGTTCCGGATATTTATCAAGTAGCAGACGGTCTTTAGCATAATGATAGGCGTATGGAACATCTTTACCATCGGCAATCGCTTCGTAAAAAGCAACGGCAAACACAATAGCACTTTCATCATAAATGAGACTATTCATACCGATGGCGTATTTGACTTTTTGCCCAATGTCTAAAGCAAATGGACCCGAATCGCAAGTGTTCAAAAACACACATTCAATACCGGAAAATTTACTAAAAACACTCGCCAAAACAGTACCGCTAATGACCCGAGGCTCACCCTTGTCATCTTCGAAAATAACCCCCGAACCATATTGAGGATGGTCAACAACGGCATTTCCGGCGAAGTGAATGAATCGAGGACTGTATTCTGTTTCTAACAACAGGCGATGTAAATCAACAGGCGTAACGTGCATTTTAGCTCGAAAATCAAACTTGTGGCGTTTCCCGAATTGCGTCAAACCTTTACTGACTTCCTGAATTTCCCTATCCAATTCGAGCACGAGGTTTTTAATGGGATTGGCTCCTAAAAACAAGATTATATCTTTTTTTTCAGATGGTATATTAGCATTTACTACTTCTGTTACTGAAGCCAAACTATCCATATCTTTGACAGAATCAATGACCAGAAGGAGTCTATTGGATATGTTTTGCCGAGCAACTTTTTCATCCTCAGTGCTGATAGTCCCTTTGATGAAACATTGCTTCATGTATTCAAACTCAGAACTTAACAAAGTTGCCGGCGTATCGAGGTCTGTTACGCCTGCGAGGGCATACTCCTTGATACTTTTAATAGCCTCTTCGAGTTTTCCTTTACTGATAAGGGCGGTAATCTGCTTTTTTATATTTGCCATCTTTAACAGTATTTTTACTGATAAATCTCTTCAATCACGTTTTTATATTTTTGTAAAATCACCCTGCGCTTTAGTTTCATTGTCGGCGTTAATTCCCCCGGTGAACCATCGCTTTTTACGGGTTCCCAGTTATCCGATACTAAGCGAAAAGCTTTTATTTGCTCAACCTTGCTGAAATCAGGGTTATACTTTTCAAAAACTTCCTTATATTTTTTCACAACATCTTGATTATTAACCACTTCCGAAAGATGCGTCCAAGTGACATTGTTATGTTGACACCAATCTTTCAAGGCATCAATAGCGGGAACCACTAAGGCCGAAACAAATTTTTGGTTATCACCCACTACCATTATTTGCTCTATCAAAAAATCTTCGCGAAACTTGTTTTCAATTGGCGCAGGTGCCACATATTTGCCGCCCGAAGTTTTGAAGAGCTCTTTTTTACGGTCTGTAATTTTCAAGAATTTTATGCCATTATGTTCTTCTAATCTACCAATATCCCCCGTACACATCCAGCGTTTCCCGTCGATGTATTTAATCACTTTGGCGGTTTCTTCCGGTTTGTTGTAATATCCCATCATGGTATTAAGTCCACTTGACAGGATTTCACCTTCGCCCGGTGCGTAATTACCATCGCTGCTATCAATCATTATTTCTACACCGGTCAAAGCGGGTCCAACACAACCTAAAAAAGACATTCCTTTGTCGAATCGACTGATGGTTATACCCGGCGATGTTTCGGTCATACCATAACCCTCGCGAACCGGAATGCCCGCCGCTGAGAAAGTTTTGGCAATTTTCACGGGGCAAGGAGATGCGCCAACAACTATCCCTTTGATGTAACCGCCCAAAGCCTCGCGCCATTTGGTGAAAACAAGTTTATCGGCGATAGCAATTTGGATTTTTTTCAAACCCGTGTAATCTTTGTCGTATTCGTAATCCTGCACAAGATCCAAAGCCCAAAAGAAAAGTTTCCTTTTCAAGCCTTTTAGTTCTAAGCCTTTATTGTATATTTTTTCATAAACTTTCTCTAAAAGCCGAGGAACCGTCGTGAAGAAATGAGGTTTAACGGCTTTTAAGTCGCCTTCATCACCACCCAAGTTATCTACCCCAGTGAAAGTTACTTGCGCGCCGACATACATATAAGCATAAGAGCAAACCCTTTCAAAAATATGATTCAAGGGTAAAAAACTTAACCCTCGGTCACCGGCATGTATAGGAATAATGGGCATTGTGGCTTTGATGTTTGAAGCAATATTCTCATGCGAAAGCATTACGCCCTTTGGTTGTCCTGTGGTGCCCGAGGTATAGATAATCGTTGCCAAATCGCCGGGTAAGATGGTGTTTTTTATCCTGTCCACTTCACTTTGAAAACTTTCGGCATCGTGCCATATATCTTCCCAAAAAGGAGTATTTTCAGTTTTATCAAATGTATAAATCGTTGATAATGAAGGAACTGCTACTTGAGCTTTTTTTACCTTCTTAAAAACAGACCCCTCAGTATCATCACCTACAAAACACAATTTCACCTCAGCATCATTGAAAATATATTCATAATCGGATGAACTGATGGATGGATAAACCGGCACGTTGATGACGCCAATCTGCATCATTCCTAAATCAAGGACAATCCACTCGGGGCGATTTTTAACAATCACCGAAGTGATTTTATCACCGGGTCTCAATCCCAATTTTAACAACCCACAGCTAACATTGTTTGCCAATTCAATAATTTTGGCTGTTGAAAAAGAGCTAACTTCCTTGCCCTGATGCCTATATGAAAAGGCTTTTTCTTGTGGAAAGTGGTCGTTCTGATAATAAATAAAGTCAAATAGACGCGTAGGATTTTGCATGAAAAGAATTTAATTGGTTAAGATATTCTTTTGTTGATAGTTAATGTACCAAAATAAAACAGGCTAAAATTGAGTGTTTTTAAAACAAAATTCAAATTTTGTGTAAATATAAATAAAGCTAATATTATTTTAAAAATAAAAAAAAGTTGAACAGTTTTGAAGTTGTTCAACTTTTGCGGTTGTTTTCATAAAAGAAAAAAATTATTGTAGGATAAAACTCGGCTTCATATTTTGATTTAGGAATATTGAATCCCTTTGGTTTTTTTTACCAATTCATTAACTTGCTTAATTTCTTGTTCTTTCGATTTTGGATAAATCAACAAAACGTTATCATCATCCACAATAATCATATCTTCGACCCCCCTCAGTATAACGAGCTTATCATCAGGCACGCGCACAAAACAGTTCTGCGTTTCAGTTGCTATAATATTGCTTCCTTGAAAAACATTTTGATTATCGTCTTTTTCAGATTCCTGATATAACGCGCCCCATGCCCCCAAGTCAGACCAACCAAAATCGCAAGGTATGGTATAGACATTTTCAGCTTTTTCTAATATCGCATAATCAATGGATATTGAGGGTGTTGTGGGATAGTGTTCATTAATGAATTTTTGCTCCCCGTCAGTATTGAACAAATTTTCGCCTTTTTCAAAAATAGAAAAAATATCTGCCGAATGATTTTTGAATGCTTTGAGCAGCGATTTGACGCTCCACACAAAAATACCGGCATTCCAGAGGTAATTTCCGGCGGCCACAAATTCCTTTGCTTTTTCTAATTGTGGCTTTTCGGTAAAACTTTTGACTTTATAAATGCCATTTTTGTTGGTATCATGCCGATTGTATTGGATATAACCATAACCCGTATTAGGGTTTGAAGGCGTGATACCGAGTGTCATCAACGCATCATTGTTTTGAGTAAAAACCAAAGATTTTTCAATGTTTCTTAAAAACTCAGCTTCATTGGTTATCAAATGATCCGAAGAGGCGACAATAAAACTGGCTTTTGGGTTCAGGTTTTGGAGCTTAAAAGCTGTAAAAGCCAGACAGGGAGCCGTGTTATTGCGGCTCGGTTCTGCGAGAATTTGGTTGTCTTTCAAACCTGGCAACTGCTCTGTTACTAAATCGATATAAGCGGCATTGGTGACGACAAAAATATTTTCTTTTTGAATTAAGGGCAAAAAGCGGTCGTAAGTCAACTGTAATAGAGTTTTACCTGTGCCCAATATGTCAAGAAATTGTTTAGGGCGTGCTTCGCGACTTGCGGGCCAAAATCGGCTACCAACACCCCCCGCCATTATAGCTACATAATAGTTTGGATTCATTTTTCTTTGATTTATTAAAATTGACCTTTTACCTCTTCAACTACTCTTTTAATCCCTTCTTCGAGGGATATTTGGTGTTTCCATCCCATAGCATGCAATTTTGAAACATCCATGAGTTTGCGCGGTGTGCCATCCGGTTTTGTGGCATCCAGCTGAATTTGCCCATCATAACCCACCGTTTTTTGAACGAGTTGTGCTAATTCGAGGATAGATAAATCTTCGCCCGTACCAATATTAACAAACCCCTCACCATTAAAATTGTTCATCAGAAACAGACAAGCATCGGCTAAGTCATCAGCATGTAGAAATTCTCTGAGCGGTTTACCTGTCCCCCATAAGGATACTGAGGGGTCATTATTTTTTTTGGCAACGATGAATTTTCGTATCAATGCAGGTAAAACATGGGAGTTTTGTAAGTCGTAATTATCATTGGGGCCATAAAGGTTGGTCGGCATAACGGAAATAAAATTACAACCATATTGTGCTCTATAAGCATCACACATTTTTATACCGGCTATTTTAGCGATGGCATAAGGCTCATTTGTCGGCTCCAATAAACCGGTGAGCAAATATTCTTCTTTCAAAGGTTGAGGAGCCAATTTAGGGTAGATGCAAGAAGATCCCAAAAACATCAATTTTTTGACCCCTGATTGGTAAGCGGAGTGTATGACATTGTTTTGAATCATCAGATTTTCATACAAAAAATCGGCGCGATAGGTATTATTGGCTAAGATACCACCCACTTTTGCCGCTGCCAAAAACACATAATTGGGTTTTTCTTTTTTGAAAAACTCATTCACTTGTGCTTGGTTGCGCAAATCCAATTCATTTGATTTTCTGAAAATGATATTTTCAAAACCGAGTTTGTGTAAGGCTCTTAAAATGGCAGAACCGACCATGCCTCGATGCCCGGCTACGTATATTTTGGCTTTTTTATCCATACAAAATAATTTAAATAATGCTTATGTAAGGTTATCTTTTTTAAAGATTATATCCAATATTCATCGTATATTTTACCCTTGTTCTAATATTTTTTTCCTTTTTTCGACGGTTCGTTGTAGCAAGTAACTCATTATTGCCGCGATTACAAGAATAAGGAATAATAGTTTGAAAGTCCCAATACCTTGAAAAATGAAAACAAACGCAATGAACATTAAAGTTGTAAAAACTAAAATGGAGGTGGCTTGCATGTGTGAAAACCCAAAATCAATCAGCAAATGATGCATGTGCAAACGGTCAGGTGAAAAAGGGGACCGTCCTCTCAATGTTCTTATAGTAAAAACACGGGCGGTATCGAAAAGAGGCAGAATAAGGATACCAATCGCTACCGCAGGAGCAGCTGAGAATGAAAAAGGGGATTTAATCGTTTCATTTATTTCAATAAATTTTATCACCAAAATTGAACAAACCAGACCTAAAAGCAAAGCTCCTGTATCACCCATAAATATTCTGGCCGGTGTGAAATTGTATTTAAGAAAAGCAGTCGTCGCTCCAGCTAAAGCAAACGCTAAAATGGCAAGACTCAATTGGTCAACGAAGAAAAACCACGTACCAAATGTAATGGCAATGACAGTTGTGACGCTACCCGAAAGCCCATTAATACCATCCATCAGATTGAATGCATTGATGATAACGATAATCGTGAATATTGTAAGGATGATACTGACGGCATCCGGAATATGTGTAATACCAAAAAAGCCATGTAAACTTGTGATTTTTACGCCCGCCCTGAATACTAAGACGCCCGCTGCCATTAACTCACCCAGAAGTTTTTTGTAAGGTGTCATCGGTAAAATATCGTCCTTCACACCTATCATAAAAATAATCAGGCAAGCACAAAGGGTGTATTGTAATTCACCGAATATTTCAAAAGGCGTCCAGAAAACAACAGAAAAAATGGTGCCCACAAAAATAGCAATACCGCCAAGCGACGGAGTTATCTCAGTATGTGAACGTCGCTCTCCAGGTTCATCGCACAGATGCTTAACTTTCGCAACATTTATAACTGAAGGTATAATGAAATAACTTGGTATAAATGCAGTGATAAAGCTTAGTAAAATATCATACATTGAAATAGTTTGATTTATTATTATGCAAAGATAAACATGCTGTGGAGAGTTTTACCAATTGCTCTTGTTTATCAATATATTTGTTCTGAAAAAATATATTATCAAATCGCCTTTAGCACTTGTCCTTCTTTCAACAAGTAAGTTTCACTACTTTCAGGGCAGGTGGCAACACCGTTACTATCAAAATGCAAGCGATGACCGTATTCGCTCATCCAACCAATTTGTTTTGATGGATTGCCAATTACTAAGGCGTAAGGCTTCACAAATTTTGTCACGACTGCTCCTGCACCGATAAATGCAAAAGTCCCTATGTCATTTCCACAAACGATTGTAGCGTTGGCGCCGATTGTGGCACCTTTGCCTACATGAGTCTTGAGGTATTCAGATTTACGATTCACGGCACTGCGTGGATTGATGATGTTGGTAAAAACCATCGAAGGACCTAAAAAAACATCATCGTCGCAGGTGACACCAGTGTAAATTGAGACATTGTTCTGCACTTTAACATTGTTACCCAACTCGACTTCGGGTGAAATCACTACATTTTGACCAATATTACAATTTTTACCGATTATACTCCCGCGCATAATATGACAGAAATGCCAGATTTTTGTCCCTTCGCCAATCTGACATCCTTCATCAATAACTGCTGTCTCGTGGTGATAAAAACTCATATTATAGCATTAATTGAAAAATTACAATGCCTTTTATCTTTTAAAAAAGGATTGAACAGCGTGAACGATGAACCCGAGTGTTTCCCGATTAAGTTCTGTATGCATAGGCAGTGACAAAACCTCCTCGCATAAATGTTCTGTAACGGGTAATATTCCTCCTTTCCAATATCGGGCGAACGCCTTTTGTTTATAAAGGGGTACAGGATAATAAATCATGGAAGGAATACCCATTTCATTCAAATGTTTCTGAAGGGCTTCACGCTGCCCGTTTGTCACTTTTAAAGTATATTGATGAAAAACATGGGTAGAATTAGATTGCCTTTTGGGTATTTCAAGCCCTTCGATTTGTTTAAAAGCTTTATCATAAAACCCCGCTGCTTTGCGACGGGCTGCTGAATATTTATCGAGATGTTTTAATTTGACATCTAAAATACCGGCTTGAAGGGCGTCCAAACGAGAATTGACACCCACAAAATCGTGATAATATCTCACCACTTGCCCGTGATTGGCGATAATGCGGATTTTTTGTGCCAAATCGTCGTTATTCGTCATTATTGCACCGCCATCGCCATAACATCCCAAATTTTTGGATGGGAAGAAAGAGGTACAGCCGATATCTCCGATAGTGCCTGTTTTGGCTTGTTCTCCATTTTTGAAATTGTAATCTGCACCAATAGCTTGTGCATTATCTTCTACAATAAATAAATTATGCTTTTTTGCCAGTGCCAAAATGGGTTCCATATCGCAACTCTGACCAAAAAGATGTACGGGGACAATTGCTTTTGTGCGGGGCGTAAGGGCTTTTTCTATGATTTTAGCGGTAATATTGAACGTTTTAGGGTCAACATCTACCATAACAGGTTTCAACTTTAATAAAGCGATGACTTCTGCGGTTGCTACATAAGTAAATGCAGGGACAATAACCTCATCACCCGGTTCTAAATCCAAAACCATAAGGGCAATTTGAAGCGCATCTGTACCATTCGCACAAGGAATGACATGTTTGACGTTCAGATACCGCTCTAAATTGCGTTGAAAAGACGCTACCTGGTTGCCACCAATAAAGGTAGTGGTGTCAATACAGGTTTTGATAGCGGCATCTACCTCCTTTTTAATTTTTTTGTATTGACTTTTCAGGTCAACCATTTGTAAAGGTGTCTGCAAGTGAGAGATTGTCATTTTACTTATCGTGGTGTATAACCGTTTAAAGGTTGTGATTCAATTTGCGCATGTATTGGATATTTTAAAAATATCCAATACATGATTTTAAGCTATGCTGAAGCCTTTTATCCTGAAGCTCCAGAGGGTGCTATCCCGAAATCTCGGGAGATGTAACTCTCTTCAACAAATGATGCTCAATATCAATTTGTAATGAAAAACCCGAATTTATCAATTCTACTACCACTCTTTCTTTACCTTGGATATTCAACAAATAACCTTTTAATCCGAGCAATGGACCCGCAACGACTTCTACCATGTCGCCTTTTTGGAAATGGTCTTCATTGGCAGTGACATCTATATTTTCACCTAAAAGGCGTTTGATTAAATCAATTTGTTCTTCCGGAATGGAGAGCAGGTTTTGACCGAATTTCAAAAAACCCGCCACATATTCCGTTTCCAAAACCTTCACATATTGCGCCTTTGTGATTTTTACAAACACAAAACTGTTGATGAGCGGCATTTCAACGTGGCGAATTTTTTTACTGTATCGGCGCGTTAGAGTTTTTATTGGAAGATATGCATTGATTTGATAGCTTAGTAGCTGTTTAAACGCTACTTTTTCACTTTTGAAACGTGTACGGACAGCAAACCACCTCGGCTCGGTTTCGCTTAAATGATTTTCGTGGATAGAAAGTGTCGCCATTAAAAAATGATTTTTATAAGGAATGGTTATCTTTTCAGCCCCCTAACCCCCTTTGGGCAGGGTTGATTGGTTCTAAAAAAAAGACGTTCTTTGACAAAAAAATGGCGAAAATGGAATATAAGTTAGAAGAATTTTTTTCGACATTAACCGATCCTCGTCGAGGACAAGGTCAGCGTCATAGTTTGGAAAACATTA
>JANPGW010000432.1:0-56257 GCA_031424115.1 Saprospiraceae bacterium
AAATCAAATGTCTCAAAATACTAAGAAAATCCTTGCTTTTTCAGGCAGTACAAAAGCGCAATCCATCAATAAAGCCATTTTAAGATATATTGGTACTCAATTGGGAAGCGATTATGAAATGTCTTTTTTCGATTTGGATACTCTACCCCATTTTAATCCAGATTTAAATAATGAAGCAGATTTACCCTCCAGTGTGCAGAATTTCAGAAACGCCCTTGAAAATGCAGATGGCGTGCTGATTTGTACACCAGAATATGTTTTCAGCTTGCCAGGTGTATTGAAAAATGCGCTTGAATGGATAGTTTCAACTATTATTTTCGATAAAAAACCGACGGCTTTGGTTGTGGCATCATCGGTAGGTGAGAAAGCATTTGAATCTTTGCAGTTAGTTTTAAATACCATTGGTGCCCGCATCGACGCGCCATCTGCAGTTTTATTGAATTTAGTAAAAACTAAAATCAATGAAAATGGCTCGCCAAAAGACGAATATACTGAGGGGGTGCTCGGCGCGATGATAGAAGATTTCAAAAACAATATTAATACTAAAACATCTTAAGTTTTTGAGCGTCAATCATATACATAATATGCTAATTTTCAATTCAATAAATAACTTTATTTTTAATATAATTTTAATTAAATTGCATAATAATCTTCTTTAGAATCAAGAATTTATTTTTTCTGGAATGAGGGTAAACTCTCCACAAAGTGTCTTGTTTATGTATTAACAAACTATAAACACTTTTACTGCGTACATCATAAAATAGAATTAAGAATAATTCGTCATATATAAACAAACGCTGTAATCAAGAATTAGCGCATTTTAAATTAAAAATCAAGCTACTTTTTGAAATAAAAACGTCAAAAAAACATTCACCTGTATCTAAATCACCTGCTATGAAAAGCGCGCTACTGTTTTTTCTATCATTTATTAGTTTTGTAAAATCCGACCGTGATAAGCCTTGTGGAGAATGGTCACGCTATACCCAACAAGGGAATTGTCAAGTTTTTGTGCGTCAATGCCCCGATTCACCCGTCAAGGAATTCAAGGTTTTAGATAAATTTTACGGTGATTTCAGTAAAATAGTGACTGTAATGGACGATGTGCAGACCACACAGCGCATCAGTGAAACTTGTACGGAAGCGCGCATTATCAAAACATTGAATGCCAATGAGGTTGTTCAATATTTTTATTTCGATATGCCGATGGGTATAACGGATAGGGATATTTTAACTAAAAATATTACTTATCAAACGCCAACGGCTTACAAATCCATTTCTGAAATCTACAAAGACCCCTCAGTAGCAGAGCGAAAAGGCGTCATTCGCATGAAAAATGCCCGCTCCACTTTTTATTTTGAAAAACAAACGGATGGGTCTATCACAATGGAATACACCGCACGGGCTGACCCGGAAGGTTGGGTGCCGATTTGGTTTGTGAATCTTCTGGCGGGTAAAGAAGCTTTAAAAATGACCGAAAAATTAAAAAAATCATTTCAATAATAGATTTTAGGCGACAGAATAAAAAAGCGACAGGCGACAGTTAAATATTATTTAGCTGTCGCCTTTTTATTTAAATTTTAATATTTATCTTTGAAAAATCAGTAGTAAAATCAATCAATTACGAGCAACTCAAAAACATAAATAATTGAATATCAATAACTTATTTCAATTTTGCATTTTCAATTATCAATTAAACCGTATGATTCACAACCTCTCCTCTACCCCCTCAGTAGCCAACCAATTTATCGCCGAATTGCGCAATGTCAATATTCAAAAAGACCGTATGCGCTTTCGTCACAACCTCGAACGGTTGGGTGAAATATTGGCTTATGAATTGAGTAAAACGCTGCCTTTTCACACCGTCCCAACTGAAACGCCTTTGGGAACGGCACATATCGAAGTGCCGATTGAAGACCCCGTGATTGCGTGTATTTTACGGGCTGGTTTGCCGTTGCAAAAAGGCGTGATGAATGTATTTGATAAATCGGATATGGCTTTCGTTTCCGCTTATCGCAAGCACAATGAGGATAATAGTTTTGAAATATGCGTGCAATATATTGCCTGCCCAAGTATCCAAGACCGCGTTTTGATAGTTGCTGACCCAATGCTCGCTACGGGTCAATCCGCCGTGAAAGCCGTAGAATTTCTCTTGGCATATGGTCAACCAAAGGCGATTTATGTGGTTTCTGCCATCGCTTCTCAGCAAGGTGTGGATTATGTACAGACGCATCTACCCGAAACCTCCATTTGGGTAGGTGTGATTGACCCTGAGTTAACAGCTCATTCGTATATCGTGCCGGGATTAGGTGATGCGGGCGATTTGGCTTTTGGGGAGAAGGTGCAGCGATAAAGAAACTCATCATCTGTCATTTCAAGAGTATGAATGACAGTAACTTTAGACGTTGAAGATGGAAAATAGATATTTTCGTACATGGCTGACGGTGTTTTATCTATGCAAATTTAGTTTTTAAATGTTAGAAAACCAACTATCAGAACTTGAATATAACGTAAAATACGGCGGGTAAATTAACTAAAGCGTGTAAAAAAACACCCCAAATCAGCCCATATTGCATTCTCAAACCTCCTGCAAATAGCCCCAAAGACAGTTGAGTCAACACGAAGAAAGGATAAAACACCCAAAGACGGTAATCCGAACTGGCAAAATTACCAATGTGTACCAATCCAAAAATTATTGCTGATGTATAAAAAACGTATTTAAATTTTGTTGTCTTGAACCCATCCCAAAACTCGTCGGTCAAATATTTAAACGCAATTATTATGATAGTCATTAACAATAAAAATGCTAATCCACTCCCCCATTGACCTAAATTTAAACTCTCAACGCCGCCACCTATTAAAATGACGGAAAGGAATATAATTGTAAAATTCATACTCCCTCGTTTCAAATTTAATGGTAAACGGAATATCAACTCCTCTATAAAAGGAATCAACATCACTATCACAAATAAGGCAGCTTTCCCCATTGGTGCTATTAAATCAGTCTGTTTTTTCATTAATTCATTGAGAATAGAGGGCAAATGAAGCACTTTTACCACAAAACCATCCACCGAAGACATGATTATTCCAGCAAATAAGGCAGATAATAAGTAAAATAAATAGGACTTACCTAAGGCAATGATTTTCTCTTTCAAAGGAGCATCTGTGGCGGGCTCAATGTATTGTGGATTTAAGATGTATTGAAGCATTGTAGCTGTTTTGTTTTTAGTAATTGTTTGAATGTACCCCCTCAGTATTTATGCTTAAATCGGAGGTTCTAAATCTTTTAAAAGCAGTTCAAAACCTTCTAAAACGTTTTCACCAGAGAGCGTTTTATCAAATCCGTTGACTTCTTCAACATCGCCATTGGCTCTAAAAATAAAGGCTTTCTTTTCTTTGGGGTCAATCAACCAACCCAGGCGGACACCATTTTCAATCCATTCAGCCATTTTTTCAAGCAATTCATTCAAATTATCGCTTTCAGAACGGATTTCAATAATAAAATCGGGGCAAACATGTGCAAATTTCTTTCTATCACTGAGGGGTACTGCCGCCCAAGTTTCAAGCCGTAAAAAAGCGGCATCGGCTGATTTCACCGCCCCACTCGGTAGGGTAAAACCCGTGGATGAGCTGAATACTAAGCCCACTCTCTTTTTGACATTCCATGATGTTAGATGATACGACACGTTATTTTCATAGTATCCACTTTCTCCTCCTACTGGTTCCATAATAATTATTTCACGGTTTTTAGTTCTCTCAATGCGGTTAGGTTGGTTTTTTTGACAAAAATCATAGAACTCGTCGTCCGTCATTTCAGGCGAATGAATGACAGTCACTTTTGACGTTGAAGATGGAAAATAGATATTTTCGTACATGGCTGACGGTGTTTTATCTATGCAAATTTAGTTTTTAAATGTTAGAAAACCAAGTGATACTGTTATGAAGCATAAAACAATAAAATCTACATTTTCACTTTCTACGTTTTAAAATTTCAAATAAAAACTATAACTTTGGTAAAACAAGTGACTAACTATGACCGAAAACGAAAAGCGATTAGCTAAACTTAAGCAGGAAGAAGCTATTTTACTACAACTCATTGAACTTCATAATGCTCAAAAACATCTATTCAATATGAATGATAAAGAACTATTGGAGTATAATGATGCGATTTTAGACGAGTTGAATGAAATAAGTCGTAAAATAAAAGAAATTGAAAAATCTGAAAATCTATAAATAATGACCACACTTTCTAAATATACATACGTCAATGATTTGGTTTGTGAACTGACGGACAATAAAGCGTTGCGTACGTTTTATATTCTTTATCTAATGGCTGAAACGAATGAGGAACGTTTAAAGCTCAATTTGACATTCAATGAGGCTTCATTGTCACTTGAAGGAGGAGAGTTGGCTAATTTTAAGAGCGATTTTACCCAAAGTTTTAAAAAGATTTTACCGTTATTGAAAGACTTAAACAATAGTCTTTCTGAGTTGAGTAAATCCATAAAAACCTCCAAACAGGCGGCTTAAATATTTTCTAATTGCGGAACTGGAGTTCCGCCCAACGTAAAACGAGCCTTAGACCATTACAATCTAAGACTCGTTTTATATATATCATAACTGATTTAAAATCAATTAATTACGCCATCATTTCAGAATATTTTGCTCCACGTTTGCGGTCAGATTCTTCTAAAAGTATCTTGCGGAGGCGGATTGACTGAGGGGTCACCTCAACTAATTCGTCTTCTTGGATATATTCGAGAGCTTCCTCCAGAGTGAATTTTTTAGGTGGAATCAAGCGTGTTTTTTCATCACTACCACTTGCACGCATATTTGTCAATTTTTTAGTCAACGTTACGTTGACAATCATATCACCTGGGCGATTGTTTTCACCGATAACCATACCCATATAGACTCTTTCACCAGCATCTATGAAGAATGTACCACGATCTTGCAAATTATTGATAGAGAAAGGAATCGCTTCACCAGCTTCTTTTGAAATCATTGAACCATTTTGACGACCTTGAATTTCACCTTTATAAGGTTGGAATTCAAGGAAGCGATGTGTCATAACGATTTCACCTTGACACATTGTCAATAATGTAGAACGCATACCGATAATGCCACGAGATGGAATCTCAAATTTCATAATCATACGCTCACCTTTCGGTTCCATTGAAAGCATTTGACCTTTACGGCGCGTTACTAAATCGATTACAGTACCACTTTTATCTTCTGGAACGTCGATGTTCAATTCTTCAACTGGCTCACTCTTTACACCATCAATTACTTTTTGGATAACTTGTGGTTGACCAATCTGTAATTCATAGCCTTCACGACGCATTGTTTCAATTAAAACGGATAAATGCAGTACACCACGACCAAATACACGGAAAGTATCCGCTGAGCCCGTTTCTTCAACGCGCAAAGCTAAGTTTTTCTCCAATTCCTTCGCCAAACGGTCTTTTACGTGACGGCTTGTTACGAATTTACCTTCTTGACCAAAGAACGGTGAGTCATTGATGGTAAATGTCATACTCATCGTCGGCTCGTCAATTGTGATAGTTGGCAATCCTTCTGGATTTTCGTAATCAGCAACGCAGTCACCAATTTCAAAACCATCCAAACCGACAATCGCACAAATGTCACCCGCTTGTACTGAATCCGTTTTCACTTTACCCATTCCTTCGAATGTATAAAGTTCTTTGATACGGCTTTTTTGAATAGTACCATCTCTTTTTACCAATGATACATTCATATTAGGGCGTAAAATACCACGGCGTAAACGACCAACGGCAATACGACCAATATAATTTGAGTAATCCAAAGACGTAATCAACTGCTGAACAGTACCTTCCACATCCGCTTTAGGCGCAGGGATATGCTCAATGATTTGATCTAATAGATATGTAATGTCTTCTTCTTTTTTGTTGTAATCAGCACCCATCCAGTTGTTTTTAGCCGAGCCATACACAACAGGGAAATCTAACTGATCCTGTGAAGCCTCTAAAGCAAACATCAAGTCAAAAACTTGCTCATATACTTCTTCTGGCTTACAGTTTTCTTTATCTACTTTGTTCACAACCACAATCGGCTTTAAACCCAATTGGATTGCTTTTTGGAGTACGAAACGGGTTTGAGGCATAGGACCCTCGAAAGCATCTACGAGTAACAAAACACCATCACACATATTTAAAACGCGCTCAACCTCACCACCGAAATCCGAGTGACCCGGAGTATCAATGATGTTGATTTTTACACCTTTATAAGTGATAGATACATTTTTAGCGAGGATAGTGATACCTCGTTCGCGCTCAAGGTCATTACTGTCCATGATAAGCTCGCCTGTCAATTCGTGTTCTTTGAAAAGCTTACCAATAAGAATCATTTTGTCAACTAAGGTGGTTTTACCGTGGTCAACGTGGGCAATAATAGCGATATTGCGGATATTCGGATTTTGCATGAAAAATGGTGGATATTAAGAAAATATAGGAATTCCTACTTTTGCGCCGCAAAGGTACAAAATTTTATTATAAAAAACTAAGCCAATTTCAAAATAGGTGTTAAGTTTGGGTTAATTATGTCTTGAAAAAGGGTTTATACTGAGGGGGTAGTTTTATGCGAAATAATATTTTAAAAAAACTGTTATTTCTTTTCAGAAAAATCTTCCTCTAAATCCCTCCATATTGTATGGTAATGAAAAATACCCCCATCCCGATTGGAAAACTCAATAATACAAGCAGGACTTTGGAGACGATAATAATGCAATTGAGTCACATCATCTGAACCTCTCCAAACAAATCGCATTTGATTAATGGTCTTTTTAATCTTCCTCATTTTTTCTTCGGCGATGGTCGGTGTCATATTTTTAACCCATGCCTCGATCGTACTGATAATAATTGCTTTTTGTTCTGGGTTTAACTCAGAATATAAAACACCTTCTTTGCCAGCTACATGTGGTTCACGACCAGTTTGAGTCATTACATCAGCATCTATAGGATGGGCGCCTAAATGGGCTTTTTTCTTTAAATCAGGGTTCAAACTGTTGAACAGCGCTTTACCTAAAGCGTCTTCTTCATACATTATGTATCTGCCGGCATAAGCACCCGATTGAGTCAGAGCAGGATTTATGCCCGTGAACAAGGGTGTACAAGTCACCCCCTTTTTAGACAAAGTGATATTCAGGGAGATATGATGCCCTTCAAATTTGAAAGACCACATTTTATCCAAATTGGGTTCGCCAAAAATGCATAGCCAATAATTTTCATCGTCGTAACGGGTCGCTATCGGGTTATTGGTAGCAGTCAATCTTGTTTGAATAGCCTCATCATATTGCATAATAAAAAGAAATTTTTGATAGCCTTGTTGGCTCAAAACGGTACGCAGCAGTGCATGTACCTTTTGTTTTTGCTCATCAGTGGTTTCTTTGAGCCACAGTCCTTTGCGCGTTATCTGCCCGTTTGGCAAATTTGACCAAGCTGTTCGAAAGGAATCTGATAAAGGCAGTAACATCTGTTTTTTTTGCTCGGCTGTTAACGACAATATCAATGCTCGGGCAGCTTCCACACTGGTTTTTTGCTGATAAATCATCTGAGCATGAATATTCAATGACAATAATATGGCAAATAAAAAGAGCATTTTTTTCATTAGAATAATTTAATTAATTTAAAAACAAGGTTTTTGATAGTGATTGATTGGGGTTATCGGATAAATTTACATCTTAATGATGAATATCAGTTCCAGAAATGATTTTTCATCCGTATTTTTCTGGTTTATCATCTAATTTTGCCTTTTATCCAATAAGAAAATTCTACCATCAGCCACAAGCTCCTTCACTTATGAGTAAAACAGTTTCGGCACAAGAAGCCATAGCACTAATACCTTCGGGAAGCCATATTTTGATTCACAGTGTTGCTGCGGCTCCGCACTATTTGATAGAAACTCTGATGACACGGGCAGCAGAACTGACTGATGTGCATTTGTATCACATGCATACTGAGGGGGGGGCGCCTTACGTGAAACCTGAGTTTGAAAACATTTTTCATCTCCATTCTTTTTTTATCGGGGCAAATGTTCGCAAGGCAACAATGGAAGGAAGGGCAGATTATATACCGGTTTTTTTGAGTGAAATACCCGTATTGATACGAAAACGGGTAGTGCCCATCAATGTTGCGTTAATTTCCGTTTCGCCTCCCGATAAAAATGGCTACATTTCGTTAGGGACTTCTGTTGATACTACATTAGCGGCTATTGAGGTTGCGGATTTAGTGATTGCGCAAGTGAATAGATTTATGCCCCGAACGTTTGGGGATGCGACAGTTCATATCAATGATGTAAACTATTTGGTAGAATATGATAGTCCATTACCCAATATTCAAGTAGAGGCGCCCACTCAGAATGAACAAACAATCGGCAATTATATCGCAGAAATTGTTCCCGATGGAGCAACATTACAAATGGGCATTGGTTCAATCCCTAACGCCGTATTAGCCAATTTAATGAACCACCAAAATTTGGGTATCCATACCGAAATGTTTTCAGACGGTTTGTTGCCTTTATTAGAAAAGGGCGTTGTGAATAACAAAATGAAAAAGATACTGAGGGGCCGGACTGTTGCCACTTTTACAATGGGCACACAAAAATTGTATGATTTTTTGGATGATAATCCCGGTGTTTTAATGAAAGAGGTGAATTTTGTCAACGACCATGATATTATTTCTCAAAATCCCAAAGTCATAGCTATTAATAGCGCCATCGAGATTGATTTGACTGGGCAAGTTTGTTCCGACTCGATAGGTACGAATATGTATTCCGGCGTTGGAGGTCAGATTGACTTCATCCGTGGCGCAGCGAAATCCGAAGGAGGAGTTCCCATTATTGCGATGGCATCAAGAACATCTAAAAGCGTTTCGAAAATTGTACCCACCCTCAAAGAAGGTGCAGGAGTTGTTTCTACGCGCGCGAATGTTCATTACATTATTACAGAATATGGCGTTGCATATTTATATGGTAAAAGTTTGAAGGATCGAGCCAGAGCACTAATTCAAATTGCTCACCCTGACGACCGTGAGATGTTAGATAAAGCAGCATTTGAGCGTTGGAAAGGGCATTTTCATTAATTTCTCTCATCGCTGCCCTGCACCGTTTTAACTCGTGATTTCCTGTCACATTTTTTATTTGTTAAATCCATTATTTATATAAAACAATAAAAATGAATGTTTAAAATTATATAAATCAAAATTTTATACAAAACAATAAATTACAATATTGATTTGTGAATTTTAGTTTCAATGTTAATTTACGTCACAACAATTTAAAATATAACAATAAAATTGTAAAGGCTGGATTCAAAGTTGCCATTAAAGCATTAATCTTCTGAGGCATCTTAGAAACCGATTTACAATTCTTTACATTTTATTCGATTAACTTTTTTTAAGGGTTAAAAAACAACCCCCACAGTTTTATACTGAGGGGGTGTTTTTTTTATGCCTTTTTACATTTTTAAGACATAAAACTTACTTATTTTTCGATTAACAATTTACTTATTTCAGTCTGATTGTCATTACTGATTTTAACAAGATAAAGACCTTTGGGAATTTGGTTGGTTTTCACCACCACATTGTTTTCACCTTCGTTAAAAGTTGTTATTTGGTTGCTTACTTCTTTTCCAACCACATCAATCAAACTCAGTCTGTATTCACCTTCTTGCTCCGCCTGAAATTGAATATTAACAATATCAATCGCAGGATTGGGGTATATGAGCATATTCACTTTTTCAAGATTGTCTTTACCACTGTTGATAGTTGCTTCAAACGGTCGATTGAAATTTGTACCACTTGTATTTACAGCCAGGTTATAACATACAGAAGTTGAAAATGCACCACCATAACCATACACTCTGACATAATACGTTGCTGCAGCTAATGAAGTATTATAAATAATAGCCTCATTTGTTGTGCCACTATTTTGAGAAATACCAATTTGAGTACCAATTGTGCCATTGGCTTTAGTATTATAAAGTCGCACATCGTAATCTGCCGGAAGATTACTCAACGTTACTTTAACTTTTGGTGCAGCCGCTATCGTGGTAAACTTATAATAGTCATTGTCAGTAGTAGAACCAATTTGAGAATTGGTTGAAGTATTGACTGCCAGAACGGTAGCAGTTGTGGATGAATTATCCGCCGGTTCATTCAGGTTCGAGCAAGTTGAATAGGTAAAATTTGACGTGATGGCATCATTAGCCGTATTACCATCGGTACCACCATTTGGAGACGAAGTACGGGCAGTGAAAGTATGTGAACCTGATGTATAAGACACCGATGACAATATTACTGAAGTAGTAGCACCCGAAGCCAAAGACCCCGTCCAATTATAAGAACTTTCAGCCCCTGCATCAATTTTGTAGAAAATAGTGGCAGAAGTTAACGCTGCACTACCAAAATTCCTCAAGGATACTGAGGGGGCGACACTCGCCGTGTTAACAGCACCATTTGGTGTTGTAATAGCGGATATACCGGCATCATTAGCCAATGACACAGAAACAGTGACGGCAGAAGACGTTGTTGAAGCACCCGCATTATCGTACGCTTTAGCCGTTAAAGAATAGGAACCCACAGGTACGCTTGACCATATAAATGAATAGGGCGCAGTATTATCACTACCCAACAAGGTTGTACCATTATAAAATTCTACATTTGCTACTGTACCATCTACATCGGCAGCATTAGCACCAATAGTTATAGTAGCAGGTGAACCAAATACCGCACCGCTTATAGGGGATGTAATGGATACGGAAGGGGCAGAATTAGAGCCATTAAGATTGGATTCGAATATGCCGCGACCATAAGTGGCAGCCCGAATTTTACCAGACGGATAAAAAATCTCTAAATCTTTAACTATAATGCCAGGCATACCACTGCTGAAAGATTCCCAAGTAGTTCCTGAATTACCAGAATAATAAACGCCTAAATCATTGCCACAATAGACTACACCGGGCACACTAATTTGCGTAACGAAACAGTTGACCGGTAGAGATGTCATTCCGGCAGAAATATTAGTCCAGTTAGTACCACCATTGGTTGAAAGGTATGCAGAAGTACCAGTGTAACTTGCCAAACCGACATAAATTTTATTGGCATCATTGACATCAATATGAACTGTTAAAATTGCTGTTGAAGCCGGCAAACCCGTTGTAATATCTGTCCAAGCAGTGCCGCCGTTAGTCGTTTTCATGACTTTAGTGCCACTTGCTGCTACAATAATCTGATTATTCGTCTTCGCAACATCCAAAGCGACAAGAGTACCGACCCCAGAAAAGCTACTAATGGCAGTCCAAGCGGTACCACTGTTAGTACTTTTTACAACATTTGTTCCCCCGGCATATAAAGTCGTAGCGGTTACCGGGTCTTGTAACCAGGGAGTTACCCAACCGCCACCAGGCACAGCGTAAATGCTTGCGAAAGAAGAACCGCTGTTTGTAGAACGATATAAATTGCCATTGTATATGGACGAGAACATATTGGCGTTATTAGTACGGTCAATAAAGCACAACATACCATCACCACCGTTAATTTCCGACCAAGATGTACCGTTGGTTGTCAAATTGGTTCCATTATCCTGATGCCCACTGATGATTGTATTCGCCGTTGTTCCAGAAAGTCCCAAACCATACATCTGCGCATTAGAGATATTAGAACTGATATCCGACCAAGAAGAACCATCATTTGATGTTTTAAAGATACCTCCATCACAGCCGGCAAAAAGAGTAGCACCTGCATATGTCAAATCATGGACGTCGGCGTGAACGTAATTAGTTGCGGTATGCGAAGCATCCCAAGCTGTATTTTTTGTCCAACTTACACCAGCGTTGGTTGATTTCCAAATATTGACACCGCCGGTGTAAAGTGTATTAATATCGGTTGGAGATACGGCTATTGATAAATCGTACCAACCTTGACCGTCTTTGTCGCCTGTACCGCCAGTGTACCAGCCCAATGTATTCGTTGTTCCGGATTTTAAGGTAAAAGTCAATCCGGCATCTGTTGAAAGATAAACTCCTTTTAACCCATAAGCCGTTGTAGAAACTGCTCCATCATTAGCTACCAGTGCATAAACATAATTGGCATTTGCCTGAGTGACACCTACCGCTACACGCTGAACAGATGTAGAAGGGATTGAAGTAATTTTTGTCCAAGTTCCGCCTCCATCAGCGGAACGCCAAAAACCGACGTTTGTACCGTAACCACCGGCAAAAATAATGGTTGGATTATCGGTCTTAAATTCTAAGTCGCGAATCCCTCCTGTCATGGTTTGAGTCCAAGTTAATCCGGCATCTGTTGAGCGGTAAATCCCTGCTCGTCCACCTACAATGATAGTGTTAGAATTAGTCGGATTAATCAAAATCTTAGAAAGGGTCATATTTGCGCTCAGATTAAAAACCAATGAGGTCGGTGTCCACGAAGTGCCACCGTCCGTAGATTTATAGATGCCTAATGTAAAAACGTCGGCAGCGTCACCATCTCCCGTTGCCAAATACATAGTATTAGGGTTAGTAGGGTCAAAAGCAACGTCTGTACATCCTAAGGCTGAAATACCGTCTGAAATAGCCGCCCAAGTAGCACCACCGTCAGTAGATTTCCATAAACCACTTGCAGGCGTACAAGCAAAAAGGATGTTTGAGTTGGAGGGGTGCACCCTAACGGCATTGATACGTCCATTACCGCCCCCAATCGGCGTACTTTTAGGTCCCATGAGCGTCCAATTGGCAGCGCGCGTTTGCAGTTCACTATTTTTTTTGCTAAAAGCTCGATACATACCTTCGCTGATAGCCGTCATATCCCCTTTAGATTGACGAACGCGGGGTTCAACAAATTCAGACCAGCGCATGAAGTGAACCATACCTTCCATTTCGCGCTCATATTTTCCGGCGCGAGCTGCTTTTTTATTGGCTTCTTTACGGAGTTCTTTATTAAATTCTTTCATTTTTGAAGCATTCTTGGTCATAAATGCCTCTTTAATTTGGTAATAGTTAGCGCCTTGTTCTCTTAGTTGCTGCCAGTCTTGGGCGTAGGAAACATTGATGGCACTCATCAAAACAAATGAGAGTGCAATAATCTTTGAAAATTTTAACATGCTAAATAGGTTTGATTCATTAAAAAAATGTTTGTTTGAATTTCTTCAAATTACTTGTTGAGATAAACTTGGGGCAGTTATGGAGATATTTTTAATTAGGGCAAGATCACTTTGCTTAAATAGTATATATGGTGAAATCGGTTTTTGCAAAATATAATACTAAAAAAAACGAAACGTGACAAAAAAATTATAAGTAATTTGAATATTTATGACTATTTTTAAAATTAGTAATTGCAAATTAATGTTTTAATAACAAGATTAATCTAATAAATATTATAAATTATACTACTTTTCTTGATAAGTTATTAGATTTTAACATATAAATTGAATAAACAGAATATAATTTTGAAAAACATAGAAAAAACATATTTTATAAATTATAAAAAACAAATATTCAGTCGCTTAAAAAAACCTGTACAGGAGTATTACGTCGAATAAATTTAGCAGCAAGACTAATATTATTTCAATAAAAAAATTTAACCTTACCTTAGAATTTGTTTCTAACATTAAAATATTAACTTATTCATATAAAACCAAACATCGGGTATGAGAAAATCAGTCGTATTTACTTTTGCTATCCTCTCTTTCATGTATACTGAGGGGGTATCTCAAACAAGTAAATCAGTCTCTCAAGACTTAATCAAGAATTTAAAATGGCGCAATGTCGGACCTTTCCGAGGTGGGCGGAGTATTGCCGTAACTGGACATGCCGACCAACCCCTGACTTTTTACTTCGGGGCTACCGGTGGCGGCGTGTGGAAAACGGTAGATGGTGGTATGAAATGGCTACCCATTTCCGATTCAACTTTTACATCCTCATCGGTAGGTGCTATCACAGTTGCTCCTTCTGACCCCAATGTGATCTATGCCGGCATGGGCGAAACGGACATTCGCGGCAATATATCCGGCGGAGACGGTATTTATAAATCAACTGACGCAGGAAAATCATGGAAACATGTTGGTCTCAAAAAATCTTGGGGGATTGCGCGCATAGTCGTTCATCCCAAAGATGCTAATATTGTGTATGTAGCTTCATTGGGCAATCCATTTGGTAGGACGAACAAACTCATGAATGCTGAAGAACGGGGCGTCTATCGCTCAATGGACGGAGGGAACAGTTGGCAACAAATTCTTGCGCCAACCAATGATAAAACCGGTGCCATCGAAATTCATATGGATCCTACCAATCCTTCCATTTTATATGCCGGTCTGTGGGATTGCTTCCGGAACAACCACATGATGAGCAGCGGCGGTGAAGGTTCTGGCTTGTATAAATCAATGGATGCTGGTAATTCATGGACTAATATTTCCAAAAAACCGGGTTTACCGGTTGGTATTTTGGGTAAAATAGGGATTGCTGTTTCCCCCTTTAACGGCAACCGTGTTTGGGCTATTATTGAAAATAAAAATGGTGGTTTGTTCAGAAGCGAAGACGGAGGCGAGACTTGGACACGTACCAGCAATGATAAAAACCTGTGGCAACGGCCTTGGTATTATTGCGAAATTGAAGCTGATCCGGGTAATCCTGACGGTATTTATGTCATGAATGTTGGGTTCCAATATTCAAACGATGGTGGAAAAACTTTCCGCCAAATTCAAGTTGGCCATGGCGATACACATG
This sequence comes from Saprospiraceae bacterium, assembly GCA_031424115.1. Lineage (GTDB taxonomy): Bacteria > Bacteroidota > Bacteroidia > Chitinophagales > Saprospiraceae > JAAFJT01. Next base: position 14,753 of record JANPGW010000432.1, read on the forward strand.
ATTTGTGGATTAATCCTAAAAATCCGCAAAATTTCATTTTAGGTGACGACGGCGGTGCAGAAGTGACTTATAATCAGGGTCAAACTTTTACGGAATTAGATATTCCGACGTGCCAGTTTTACCATATTTCGGTGGACAATGACTTTCCTTATCACCTCTATGGCGCACAACAAGACAATTCTTCTATCCGCATTTCAAGCCGTAACACTAATATATTTGCCATAAATCGACAAGATTGGCAGGTAGTTGCCGGTGGCGAAAGTGGTTACGTGGTCAGCGACCCGACTAATTCGGATATTATTTACGGCGGTAATTATATGGGTCAATTGGATAGATTTAACGCCAAAACAGGTCAGATGCAAGAGGTGTCACCCCATCCGGTTCAATATCTCGGTGATGGTGCCGATGCCATGAAATACCGTTTTCAGTGGACTTATCCCATTGTTTTTAGCCCACATGACCCAAAAGTTTTGTATGCTACGTCTCAATACGTTCATCGTACCAATGATGGTGGTCAAAGTTGGGAAATCATTTCTCCAAGCCTGACGCGTGGGGATACTAACACCACAAAATCCAGTGGAGGTCCGATAACTAAAGACAATACAGGAGCTGAAACCTTCTCTACAATTTTCACATTTGCCGAATCTTATATTCAAAAAGGCGTATTTTGGACTGGTAGCGACGACGGTTGGATACACGTTTCGACCGATGGCGGAAAAAATTGGACTAAATGTAACATACCGGGCTTAGGTGATTGGGCATTGATGTCCATCATTGAAGCCGGAAGATTCGATGCCGGAACAGCTTACTTGGCAGCAAATCGCTATAAAGTGGATGATACCAAGCCATATTTGTTTAAAACCAAAGATTTTGGCAAAACGTGGACTAAAATAACCGCTGGTTTGCCCGATAATGCGTTTTGCCGCGTCATTAGAGAAGACCCCAACAAAAAAGGTCTGTTGTATGCCGGTACTGAGATTGGCATTTTTGTATCTTTCAATGACGGAGACAGTTGGCTTCCATTGAATAACAATCTTCCTGTAACGCCGATTCATGACCTCCAAATTCAAGCGAGAGAAAAAGATTTGTGTGTCGCAACTCACGGACGCGCCTTTTGGATTATGGATAATATCGAACCATTGTATCAAATAATGGACAATCCTACAATTGCGGACAAAAAAGGACATCTTTTTGCACCGGAATCAGCCTGGCGTGTAGGTGGTGCAGCAGCACCTTTTGCTTTAGCGGTTCAACAAGGAGAGAATGCTCCCAATGGCGTTTTAGTCAATTATTTCATGAAAGATAAACCTAAAGAAGAAGTTTTACTCAAATTCTCGAATGAAAAAGGTGATTCTATTATCACTTATTCAAGTGTGAAAGATAAAAAAGGGAAAGCCCTTGAAATCAGTAAAGATTTTTATCAGAAAGATAAAATTGAACGCCCAGGAGTAGCATCCTCAGAAGCCGGTTTAAACTCTTTTACTTGGGATATGCGCTATTCTGATGCCACGGATACTGAGGGGTCTCCCGCAATGATGTGGTCGGGACAAGTAACGGGTCCCAAAGTAGGCCCCGGTAAATATTCAGTTGAATTAATCATCGGTAAAGAATCTTTTGGTAAACAACCTTTTGAGATTAAAAAAGACCCGCGCGTAGAAGCGACGGTTGAAGATATTACAGAAAGTGTTAAATTTCAATTGCGGGTGCGCGATAAACTCAGTGAAACCCATAAAGCGGTGAATGACTTACGGACTATTCGCAAACAAGTAACAGATTATGTGAGTAGCGTTCAAGATACAGTCTTTAAAAAAGAAGTTGAAAGTATTTCTAAACCCATGTTGGAAAAATTACAAGGAGTAGAAGACGAGTTGATTCAGCACAAAGCCAAAGCTTTTCAGGATTTGTTGGCATTGCCCATCAAGTTGAATGATAAAATTGCCGGTTTGAGTTCGGTTGCTTCATCGGCTGATACCAAACCTAACCGACAAGTACAAGAAGCTTACATGGATTTGTCAAAGCAAGTAGATGACCAATTGACCAAATTGGCAAAAATTATCAATGAAGACGTCCCAAAATTCAATCAAAAAGCCGAAAGCTATAAAACTTCAGTGATTAAATTAAATTCTATTATTAAGCCATAAGGAAAGATGAATAATAGAATAATGATGAAATTTTTATTTTTTTGAACAGTTCATCATTTAATTTTTTTATGATTAATGCTCAGTCCATCCCCCCTCAGTATGCTCAAAGAAGCCAAATACTGAGGGGGTCTTTTTTTGTGTTTTTTAGAAACCATAAATTCTATAAAAAATACCTATTTTTGGGCTTTCAAAAAAAATTAAAACGTAAAAACATTGGATAAAGAATTTACCCTCAACCGCGACCTTGTCTTTTTTGATGTAGAAACCACCGGTTTAAATGTCATTCGCGACAGAATTTTACAAATTGCTTTAATCAAATACCCCAAAAACAACGGGAACCCACAAGAATTGACGATGCTCATTAATCCGGGCATACCAATTTCGGAAGAATCAATGTCTATACATGGTATTTCACCAAAAGACTTAGCTAATAAACCCACATTCCAACAAGTGGGTAAGCAGATTTTCGATTTTATTGGCAACGCTGATTTAGCCGGGTACAATGCAGCCCGCTTTGATATTCCCATGTTGATGGAAGAATTTGACCGCGTAGGTTTGGAATTTGATATTTCAAAACGGCGAATCATTGATGTACAACGCATTTTTTATAAGATGGAACCTCGAACATTGAAAGCAGCCTTGCGATTTTATTGTCAAAAAGAACTCGAAGACGCACACGATGCGTTGGCTGATGTCAGAGCGACTATTGACGTTTTTAAAGGGCAACTTCAATTTTATGAAGGTAAAAATCTGATTGATGAAAATGGCAATGAGGTTGTTGAACCGATTAAGAATGACATGCAGATTTTGCACGATTTCACCAACGATTTGAGAATGGTGGATGCTACCCAAAAACTAAAATACGACATGAATGGCAAAATCGTTTTCAATTTTGGAAAATATGCGGGTCAATCGGTCGTTGAAGTTTTATTAAAAGATAAACAATACTATCATTGGATTTTAGAAAAAGAATTTTCTGCGCAAGTGAAAAATACAGTGAAAACGTTGATGAAAGAGCATGAAAAAAGTAAAAAACAATAATTTAGGAATATTAATTATCGTTCTCAGTTTAATTTGGGCAAGTTGTCAAGAACCGACTACCGGATGTCTGGATGTGAATGCAACCAATTTTGATGTAACGGTTGATAATCCTTGCGAAGACGCTTGTTGTACTTATCCGTTTTTAGTAGTTCAGGCTGAACATCTTTTCGATACCGATAAATTCAGTTTGAATAAGAAATATAAAATCGAGAATGACAGCATAGAATTCCTCAGTTTTCAGTTTTATCTCTCAGATTTTCAGTTGATAAAAAACGATAATACAATTGCTACGACAGTGGACAGTGTTTTGCTGTATCGGGATAGAGATTCCGTGAAAACCCTTAGAAATTTTATATTAGCCGGAAAGAATATCGGTTTCGATTTTTCAGTCGGGCGATTTGATAAACCTGCTACATACGCTAAAATAAAATTTCAACTCGGTTTGAATGCGGATATTAACAAAGCCGTACCATCGAGAATGCCATCCGATAGCCCCCTCAGTACAAAAACGGATTCTATGTATATTGCTGCGGATAAAACCTACATTTTCAATAAAATAGTGTTCACAAGAAAAAGCAAAAATGACACTGTGCGTATAACTATCACGACGCCGCAAAATTTTGAGTTTGTAAAAAATCTGTCATTTAAACAAGGATTTGATGCTACTATACCATTGAAAATCAATTATTTGCGCTTTTTTAAAGGTGTAGATTTTTCACAGCCCCAGAACGTTATCAAGCAAAAAATTGTTGAAAATACTGCCAGTGCATTTTATGTTCAATAACTTGAAAATCTTAATTCATGAAAACACTTTTGTCCGTTTTACTCTCTGTATTTGTCATTTGCACTTCTTCAAAATGCAAAGAAGACCCTAAGCTGACCGGAAGTGTTGAAATGAATTTAAAAGCTCGATTCAATGAACAGCCTTTTGTTCTCAACAAAATTTATGATTACAATGGCAAAAAAATACGTTTTTCTAAATTGAGTTTTTTCGTATCCGATATTTACGGGGGTGAGTTCAATAAAATTGCTGTTCCGGTTTCATTGATATCTTTTAAAGATAATGATGATTCGACAATAGCGGCAAAAGGCTTAAATATCACCGTAAATGATATTGAAATTGGCAACAAAACCCAATTCGGCATGGGGATTGGCGTTTCTTCTACCTTAAATTCTAAAAAACCCAAAGATTATCCTTCTTCAAACCCTCTATCTGAAGCGACTGATTATTGGGATCCTTGGAATAGTTATACTTTTTCCAAATTAGAAGGAAAAATTGATAAAGACGGAGATGGTACATTCGAAACGGGCATAACTTTACATACCGGTAGTAATGAAGTTTTTCAAAATATAAGATTTGAGAAGTCATTTTCAGTAGCCGAAAATCAGAAAACGCCTTTGAGTTTTGAATTAAATATTAATAAACTGATTGATGGCATTGATTTAGTGACCATTAATTCCACTCAACAAATCGGGGATTTGCCCATTATGAAAAAATTTACCGGTAATTTTATAACTGCTTTGACTATTAAGTAAAAAATTGATCTCCGGCATTCTATGAAAAAATCCTTAATATCATTTATCCTTTTTTCACTGATAATGGCATGTGGCAAAGACTTACCTGTGGTTGTAACGGAGAATGATGATTTGAGGACAACAAGTTTTGCTCCACATAATTACGATTTAAAAATTCCCAGTAATTTCCCGAAAATGGATATCCCTGCCGATAACCCCATGACTACTGAGGGGGTCGAATTAGGTAGGCGATTATTTTATGACCCTATCCTTTCGCTGGACAGTTCTGTATCTTGCGCGAGTTGCCACATGACACACGGCAGCTTCACGGACAATACCGCTTTAAGTAAAGGTGTGGCGGGTACATTAGGTTTGCGCAGTGCCATGTCTTTAGAAAACGTTGGCTTTGTCAATAAAGGCTTATTTTGGGACGGTCGGGTGAAAACACTGGAAGAACAAGCGCTTTTGCCAGTGGAAGACCCTCGAGAAATGCATCATATTTGGGAAAAAGTTGTAGAAAAATTAAAAGCTCATAACGACTACCCTACCCGATTCCGGCAAGCCTTTGGCATTTCAAGCAAAAAGGAAATCAATAAAGAGTTGGCAGTCAAGGCTATTGCTCAATTTGAAAGAACAATCATCAGCGGTAATGCCAAATTTGATAAGATTTTTAGACGGGAAGACTTTTTTACGGATGATGAACTGATCGGTTATGAGCTTTTTTTTAATGCTTCGGGGGCTCCTGATGCCCAATGTGGGCATTGTCATGCGTCACCTTTTATGAATTCTAATGACTTTTTTAACAACGGCTTGGATAGCGCAAAAACATTGACTGATTTTAAAGATATTGGCAGAGGTAGAGTAACCGGTAAAGTATTTGATAATGGTAAATTTCGGGCACCAACTCTCCGAAACATTGATTTAACGGCTCCTTATATGCATGACGGAAGATTCAAGACGATTGAAGAGGTCGTCGAGCATTATGCATCAGGCGGTCATTATACCGAAAATGTTGACCCTTTTATTCCTCAAATCAAAAGTATAAAGCTGACTATGAAGCAAAAAAATCAAATCATTTTGTTTTTAAAAACATTAACCGATACAAGTTTTATCCATAATCCTGCTTTTCAGAACCCTTTCAATTGATTGAATGCAGTTGTATCGTTGCATCGGCAAACTGAATTAATTTTACCGCAGTTTGCATCGGGTTAAATTTTGTCACTTCTAAAATATGCTTTTGCAATGTGGTATTGACTTCAAAATTATGCATATACGTTTTGTCGTAATATTTTAAGCCCATAGCTGCAGCCGTTTCAAAATCGCCTTTTTCAATCCAGCCAATCGTTTTTTTAAGGTTTTCAGCACCAATCTTTGAGGCTATTTTTTCGAAAGAGAGAATCAAGTCATCTTTCGATGTTTGTGTATAAATATTTACTAAATGTTCTATTCTTTGAAAAAAAGGTACTTCAAGATGTATCAAGGGAGAGCTTTTCATTTGATTCCAAAAACCCTGTGGGATAAAAACCGTACCGATGCTCCGGCTTTCATTTTCAACCCAAACTCTTTTGGTGGGGTCAATTTTTCTAAAGACTTCGAATAAATTATTTTCAAATTGCTCAACTGTGGGTTGTTTTTGCTCACCTATCCAACCAAAAGCAGAACCTTTATGGTGGGCGATGGCTTCCAAATCTATCACTTGTTCCCCTAATTGCTCCAATTCTTTTAATATTTCAGTTTTGCCACTGCCTGTTTTACCACCCAAAACAATAATTTTGAGGGCGTAGTTGTCAAATTCATTTAATACATAATGGCGATAATTTTTATACCCACCTTCAAGTGTTACGACATCCAAACCAGCAAAAGCCATCAGCCAAGCCATGGAGCCGCTTCTTTTGCCACCGCGCCAACAGTGAATCAATAACTTGCGATTGGGAGACTTTTTTATTGCTGTTTTCACAAAACCGGCCATTTTGGGTCCCACAAAATCCAAACCTTTAATCAGTGCATTTTCAGCTGACACTTGTTTGTAAAGTGTTCCCACCTTTGCTCTTTCTTCGTCGTTGAAAAGAGGTAGACTTAAAGCATTTGGAATATGAGCATGAGCAAACTCGGACGGCGAGCGCACATCAAAAATAATCCGGTCATTTGAATATTCCCAAACCTCAGAAGGTTGTATTTTTTTCATATAAAGTGAAACACGTTAGGCTCAATTTGGTTCTGTGTCAAAATAATTGGGCGAAATAAGCGAAAATCCACCCCCCTTTAGCCTGCCTATCAGTTAGGGAGATATAGCCGAAATTTTAAGATTTTGTTGAATTACCAATAATCATTTTAGTCGGCAATATTAATTGTTGAGCGGTATCTTGTTTATTAGTTTGTTTTATTTTATCAATCAAATGCGTTGCAGCTAATTGTCCCAATGCCAAACCATTGTGGTGCAAAAATGTCACTTGAGGATCCAATATTTTAGGCAAATAACCATCGCTGATACCAATAACGGAACATTCTTCAGGAATAGCGACTTTCATTTTTCGTAAAGCGGGTATAACGCCGGCAATAATTTCGTCACTCATAGCAAAAATAGCATCCGGTTTAAAAGTTGGGTATATTTCTTCCACCAAAGCCCAGGCGGAAAAAGTATCCCCAACGAAATGATGCGCCACAAAAATATTATTATCTTTATATTTATTGATAATATCAATAAAACCGGTCAATCTTTTATGGGTAATCAAAAGGTTCGGATTACCGAAAAGACCTAAAATGCGCTTGCAACCCGTGCTAATAATATGCTCGACACATATTTGAGTCGCATGATTATCATCGATTGTTATGCCGTCATAAAGCGTTGTATCCAAAACTTTATCCACTAACAAAATGGGTATTCCCGCCTCTTTGAGTTCATCCAGATGGCTCAAATCTTTTGTTTCGTTGGTCAATGAAATAAACAAGCCGTCAACGCCATTCTCCAAACAAATCCGTACATTCTCCACCTCCCGCTCATAACTCTCACTCGAATGTAAAACCAAGAGTTTATACCCCGCTTTTTGAACAACTTCCGATATTCCTTTAATGATGGAGGGAAAAAAGAACATGTGGGCTTCCGGATAAATGAGACCAATGATATTGCTTTTTTGTTTCCGCAATTGCACTGCCATCATATTAGGATGATAATTCAGCACTTGAGCGAGTTCTTTTATTTTGGTACGTAAGCCCAGTCCAATATCCGGATGATCTTTCAATGCCCTCGATACTGTTGAAACGCTAACGCCTACCATCGCTGCAATATCTTTGATTGTTGCTCTTTTCATGGCTACAAGGTAGCATATTTTTAAAATATTTTAAAAAATTTATCAACAACAAACGTTTGCGGAAACGTTTGCATAAAAATGAGTTAGATAGTACTATATAATTATAATAAAATTATTCCTATGTTTGTATTGCAAATCTGCAAAATGATATTTGGAAAATTAAGAGTTATTATTATTTTAGTTTTTCTTATTTAGAGTTAAAATTTAGTTACTAAGATTTTTTCCTTTCTAACAGATTATTCAGACATTTTTTATCGAGAAAAATCTGAATAATCTGTTGAAAGGAAAATTTATTCGAAAACTAGGACATCATAAAAGATTAATATAAAACAAAACAAAAAATCAGGCTATAAACAAAGAATTGACTAAACAACAAGAATGTATGAAAAATTGTGAAGGGTTGACTTGTTCAACCCTTTATTTTTTTGCCTACATTGAGCCTATTGTTTTTTTTAGCGGAAAAGTATGATGCAGATGGGCAAAAAATAAAGAGGAAAGTGGAGAGCAAAAAAAAACCCGCAGAGAACTTCTACGGGTAACGAAACGAATTTTACAATTCTTTAACCAAAACTTACACACATCTAATTTAAACCAAATACTATGCCAAATATTACATTTAGAAATAATTTTTAAAAATATTTAATAAAATTCATTATTTTAATACGTCTTTTTTCAGTTATTCGACCTAAGCAGCGCATTCCCTATTTTTATTAGAGTTAAAAACTTCATTTTGTCTTTTCACAACTTACCTTTGTGTGAATTGTTTATTGCTTATTTGACAAACCTAATCCGTTTTTATGGAAATCACACGTATTCCTTTTTCTCATTTACCGATGCTTGCCAAAATGGACAAAGCATATTCCGCTCAGGAATCCATCCTTAGAAAATTTTATAAATATCCCGTTGATATTCAATCATTTAGACAAGTTATTGAGGACAAATCAAAGGAATTTATCAATCGGCAGATTTTAGTTTCTGCTCTAAAAAAGCAATATGCTCACCTTCAGAACGACAGGTTTCAGCCGAATTCTGCTACTAAGATTGCTGAAACCAATATTGACAAGTTAATAAGTGCTAATACTTTTACAGTGACAACTGCTCATCAACCGAGTCTTTTCACTGGTCCGCTTTATTTTATTTACAAAATTTGCTCGACCATACATCTTGCAAAAAATTTGAAAGAGCATTATCCTGAAAATGATTTTGTGCCTGTTTTTGTCATCGGCGGAGAAGACCACGATTTTGATGAAGTGAATTATATCAATATTTTTAACAAAAAAATCATTTGGCATAAACCTGAAAATGTGAAAGGCTCGGTTGGGATGATGAAAACTGATTCTCTTAGTCCGGTTTTAGCTGAACTAAAAACAGTTTTGGGTGAAAGTGACGCGGCGAAAACTGTTTTTGAGGTGATTGAAAAATCTTATACCTCTTTTGATATCTATCAAGACGCCACCCAAGCCTTAATCAATGAGTTGTTCGGAAAATATGGCTTAGTGGTCATAAATATGAATGATGCAGACCTCAAACGGCTTTTTATTCCCATAATGAAGCAAGAAATTTTGGCGCAACCTTCTAAAATTTTGGTTAAAAAAACGCAAATGGCTTTAGAGTCGTTGGGTTACAAATCTCAAGCGCATGCCCGTGACATTAATTTATTTTACTTGAGAGAAAACACAAGAGATAGGATTGTTTTGGAAAATAATACCTATAAAACTATCAGTAGTGAAGGTGATTTTCAAAAAATTTGGACGAGAGAAGAGATTTTGAAAGAGGTAGAAACTACCCCTCAGTATTTCAGCCCGAATGTCGTTTTACGACCCCTTTTTCAAGAAATCGTATTACCCAATTTAGCTTATATCGGGGGTGGCGGTGAATTGGCATATTGGCTTGAAAGAAAAACACAATTCGACTTTGTGGGTGTCAATTTTCCGATGCTCGTTAGGCGGAATTCTGTCTTATGGTTAGATAAGGGCAGCCGAGACAAAATGGGTAAATTAGGTATTCAACTTCATGATTTATTGCAAGATACAGATGCCTTAATCAAGCAATATATTTCAAAAATTGCCACTGAACCGATGAGCATGGAAGATGAAAAAAAAGAAATCGAGATGGTTTTCACTAAGGTTTTAACAAAAGCGCTATCCATAGATCCAACTCTTGAAAAAAGCGTTTTAGCGGAAAAAACCAAGCACTTGCAAGGTATCGAAATGATAGAAGCTAAACTTCTTAAAGCTGAAAAACTTAAAAACGAATCCTCCATTAATCAAATAAAAGCACTGGCACATAAATTATTCCCTGGTGGAGGTTTGCAAGAACGGGTAGATAATTTTTTGCCGTATTATATCAAACAAGGGGATACTTTTTTCGATGTATTATTAGAAAATTTAAACCCATTGGAACAGGGATTGATGGTCATTTCTGAATAAAAAATAAAAACTTATTCAAAACATTCGTTTTAACAAATGCTCCCCAGCCTTTTGTTCTGTCCTGAGCATATTGTTTTGCCGATAGAATGCCTAATTTTTCAAAATCTGTGTCAAAACTATACAGCTGTTGTTGCGCATTTTGAAGTTTTTGGAGGTAAGGTTCATAAAAAATCTGCCGCGTATTTTTATTGAGGATATACATTTTAGGTGCATATATTGCGCCGCCATTTTCATAAAGTTTTACACCATGAAAATGAAAAAAAACCGGTTCAACAGACTCCCCCTCAGTATAGGCGAATTTTTCATTTAAGTTTTTAGAATTTTTCAATACAAGTAAAATACTATTTTTAATTTCTTGATAATCAAATCTTTGTATGTTCCAGGGCGCTAATCCTCCACCAAGGTGGCGCAGTTCATACACACACGGAAAGCGCTCTGCCCAATCGTCGAGATATTTTTGGTCGCCAAATTTTCCGTCTTCGTGGCGATTGAAACACCATTCTAAACATCTTAAACGCCACCACTTTAAGACTTCCAAACCTTGTTTGGAATGGTCAAAATACATGAATTGGACACAATATTTTCCAGATAATTTTGCCTTATCATATTGGGGTGTATATCGATGTTCTGTTATCATCACGTGTTTGTCGGAGGGCATTTCATCTATCAAGACTTGTGGGTCGGTATAAAAATACATATCAGCATCAATATAAATACAATGTGGAAGATTGTATTTTTCGATACAATACAGAATTGCGGAACTCGTACAAGTCCAACAATATTCGCCACGAGAACGAGTCGGTTTTATAGTTAATAAATCTTCATCTTCAAAGTCAGGCAATGCAATCACCGTAAGATGAGGTAAAGACATATTGGTTAAAACTTCAAAACATTTGTCATCAAAAGCAATAACATAGAGGTGTACATTGCTTGAAGTAGCCGCCATCAACGAATCATAAGTCACTAAACCTCGACTCAAATAATTGGAATCAAAAAGAGTACAAAAATTTAACATATATTATTTCTTTTCAGCAACTATAACATTATCTAAATACAAATCATTATTTCGCGGTAAAATATAGCTTATTATACCACCTATTACATTTAACCAAGCATTAAAGATAATACTTGCCATGATATTTGCTATCGGATTCTTTCGGAAGAAGATGGTTTTTTTGAAAACATAGCCATTGATGAGCTGAATGATAACTCGAAAATCGTTCAATGTTTTTTTATGCAAAATGATGGTAAATCCATTTTTTTCTAACAAATGGCGCAAACCAAAAGACGAATAACGGGCGAAATCATAAGGCTGTTCATGTTCGTCCCAAACAAAAGGCACTGTTAACAGAAGCCTGCCATGAGGTTTTAAGACTCGGTTAATCTCGCTTAAAAAATCATCGGGATGAAAAACGTGTTCCAGAACTTGACTTGTCAAAACGCAATCAAAATGCCCATTTTGAAAAGGAAAATGCTTACCATCGTAGTACAAATCGACATCTTCATTGGAGTGGTCGTGACCTGCTTGTTCGACTTCAATACCGATGTATTGAGAGACTGAGAATAAACTTTTATAAGGTTTTTGACCGCACCCGACATCCAATAAATCTCCTTTCAAATAAGTAGCAGATTCCGCAACAGCATCATACAAGGCACGTCTCGAAAAGAAAAAAGGATTAGTAAAAAAACCAACAATCCCCGGATTGAATGTTTGTTTTTTAAAAAAGGACTTTAGGGACATAAATTTATTTAATGTTTGTAATAAAGATATCTTCCAAAAATAATTGCTTACCGATGACATGATGATATCCGTACTTTTCTTTTTTTTCCCACTCAATTGTCACTCTTGAGGCGATGTTTTTTGTAAAACCTTTTTCGCCGAACACCCAACTGGGATATGATGCCTTATAAACTGAGGGGGGGGCAATTTGTTGCGTTATAATGTCCCTCGAATCGTTAATCATTGGTGTTCGCTGAATCAGTATATAAGGAATCCCTAAATTTCGGATTTCCTCGAATAATTCATATGGTTTTTCTATATATTGTAAAACACTATTGAGTAATAAAAAGTTGGGTTTCACTATATTAAATGCTTCTTTTAATGTGTATTCAAAAAAAAGGCGTTTATCCGCAAATTCTTTTTTGCCAATTTCTACAAAATGTTTTTGTTCGACAACACACCACGTTAGATTTGGGTATTTATTGAAAATTTTACGATGCTGAAAATAGGTACTACCCAAAGACCCTCCAAAATCTAATACATGTAAGCCCCCCTCAGTATGATAGACGTGTTTCATACATTTCAACAAATTTTCATCATTTTCAGGGTCATAAAAAAGGACAGAATCCCGCTCAAAAGCTGCTTCCCCGTTTTTAACTTTCAGAGCAGAATTTCGCACTTTCTCGATGATTTCGTCGGCATCATATCCCGTGCAAGCCACTTGAGCTGCTTGCCACGAGGGATAATCACCAAACCAACCCCAGCGTTTCCAATATCGAAAATATACATCAATGAAAAATTGTATCATATATACTGTAAATAAACATCTGATTGAGATTACTTTTGAGCATTCGTTATTCTACGCAAGAACATATCAGCTGTTCCATTTTCAACCCATTGCATTTCAAAAGGTTGATTATCAGACATTTTCAATATGCGTTCTTTGGGTTTAATTTTGTTAAACTCTTCTTCAATGCGTTGATTATTAGAAGTAATACTCAAAATGCCGCGTTGATAACCGAAGAAATAGAAATAATCATTGGACGTTTTCAAATAAACATAAACCCTGTCGTCTTCGTTTGAAGGCATTCTAAACTCAATATATGCCACGGTTTGCTTATTGATATTAATTCCTGCTACGCTATTAAGATCAAACTTTTTGACGTTTGAAATGAAACTTTGGGTTTCAGGATTCCACTTCATCGGAATTTTACTGAAGAGGAAGTTGAATTTATTATATTTATCGGGCAATTCAAGGGTTTTGCTTTTCATATTTGTAACAACTTTTTGGTAGTCGTCATTGTCTGTAACAAAACCGGTTAAGGCTTTTTCAGCAAAATCCTCTTTGACGTAATCCACATCGGCAGCATCAAAACTGCCCGATTGAATATCTGCCGCCATTATTTTGAGTAGCTTTTCCGGAATCAACATATTCAATCCCACCATCGCGTCTATACTGAGGGGGGTGCCTCTGACACCAGCTGAGTCAGTTTGAGGCTCATCCGGTTTTAAAAAACTTGTCTTTGCGCGACCCGCAGCTGTGCAAGTGATATATTTTAGCCCTGAACCCAAGTTCAATTTACCTTCTGCATTGACAACTCCATTTTTATTGTTGAAAATGAGTTTTTCTCCATGGGCAGCCCCATGCAGAATTTTGGCAGAATCGCCTAAAATCAAGTCATCATTTTTTGCGTTATATTTTAATAAGCCTTTGACATCTATAATTGGTCTATCTTTTCTGAAAGATAAAGGCATCATGACCCGAGGATATGCAACACTGTTTTCTTTACTGATAAAAATACCGGTAAAGAGGGGTTCACCGCCTTCATTTTTAGGTACATTATACTGAATAGATAAATCACTTTTATCAGCAAAACAATTGAGGCTGAACCATTGCTTATCCGGCAAATTTTCAAGTTCCAGTTTAGCAAAACCATCAAATTGAAGGTTTTTTGTATTTGAAAACAGCGAAATTTTGCCTTTAAAAGCCGTTTTTAAATCAATGCGGAAATCATTTTCTTGTGTTACTTCACCGGTTGCCCGCGTTTCCGTCTTTTTTTCGGATCGTTGTCCTTTGCCTACTCGCTGACCCACTATATTGTCAAATTTTATCTCTTGTTCTTTTTTACCAATGTTGTATTGATAATAACCTGAACCTTCAAACAGTTTTTTGCCTTTGATATTCACAGTAGCACGATTGATGACGTGCTGTTTGGTAATGGTATCACAAACAATTTTGGCATCATTCAAAGTCGTCATTTTACCGCCTAACTCAATCTGAACCACTTCTCCAACCGGATAGACAAAAGCATCGCATGTGCGTATAAAAGAGGCTCCACCTACTTTCAAAAGGTTTGATTTCAGGTCATATGTAGCTCTCGTGCCTTTATAATTTAATGAATCTTGTTCTTTATCCACACAAAGGAAAGTGGCATCGCGTCCATCGGATTTGAATATAATCTGTTCTTCTTTCAAATCCCAGTCAAATTCATTAATCGACGTTTTATACTTAACACCCGGCATATAGGTTTGAATATCATTTGAGTTGGCTTTGAATCGACCCAATTGTTCATCAAAATCAATTTTACCTTTGATATTTTTGGTATCAAAAGCCAATTGTTCAGTATCTGAGTTGGCTTTATCCAAAGCTCGGATACTCATATTCATGGTATCCGCAGCGACTGAATGAAAACCAAAAGAGAATAAATCGGAGGTTAAAGTACCTTTATCCCAGTCAAAAATGCCTTTACCTTTCACCCCGCCGGGTGTCAAGATAATGGTGCTTCGGAGAGTATAATTGCCATCTTTAAAAAACCGGAAAGCCGTATCTCTTGCAGTCATATACATACTATCTACATAAGGTTTCCAGTTAACATCTACCCCGGGTCCCTCTACCTGTGGCACATTTCGTTCTTTACTTTCTTTTAATTCAAAGGTTTTCGCACTGGCTCTGAGCAATTTAGGGTGAAAAACAATGTCTTTTGACTCAATCAAAGCGTCCAAATATTTGACCGTTCCAACGCCTAAAAGCCCTTTATTGCTCAGACTGGCTTCGCCAAAATAATTGCCTTTTTTGTACAAAGAGTACCCCTCCGTGGGCGTTCTGGTTACAAAACCCAAAGAACTGTCTTTTTGTAAAACTAACGTTTCGCGAAAGACCGGAAAAATATCAGCTGACACCATTTGACCTTTGAATTTGAGGTCGTTGCGGGTTAAACTATCTATGCCATCCAGATTGAATTTATCCAATTTAAAGTAAAAAGAATCACGTTTATAGACAGAGTCCTGAATTTCCGGCGCATCATAAAAGACATAAGAATAATCTTTTGATTGAAAAGAAGGGAATAGTTTAATGTCTTCCCTACCCGATTTGTTGTTGGGTGCATCCACTAATAAAACCCCTTTTAAATGTTCCAAACGGGAATTAATACCGGATGCAATGGGTCTTCCAAATTTATCTTCTCCGGTTTTGAGATAAAGATCAAGATACCGAGCAGAGTCCATTTGCACCTCAAACCTATCATAATCGAAATAATATTTTTTGCCATAAAATAAAGCAAAACCGGCATACAAACGTCCATCAAATTTGAAATCACGGTTGCGTTTCATAATTAATTCCTCGCGGGTAGGAATTAATCTGACTTTTTGCTTAGAACTCAATTCCACGCCTTTCACACCATTCACTAAGATGGATGTATCTAATAAGGAAAAAAAGGCATTTTCTTTTTTTGTTTCTGAGATAATCCGTAAAACATCATAATCCGTTTTCTTCTGATTAGCCGCTGCATAATGAAACAGTTTATCTTTTAATTCCAGCACCTGCTTGTCAATATTATAATTGATAAAACCCTGTGCTGCCATATCATACAAAAGACTTTGAATCATACTCGCATCCATTTTTGGGTTAATACGGCGAGCCACATCGTCAGCCGGAATAAAGCGTTTTTTTATTTCATCGGAATAGAGTTTAATAATAGAAATAGGATTGGTCGTGGCAATATTCTGAAACTTTCGGTAATCGGGTTCGCTGAAAAACTGGAGTGACTCAAACATTGCATTGTTGTTATTAATGCCAAAACCGGGATATTTATCACCGATAATGAAAGAATCTTTTTCAATATTCCATTTAATTTTGCCGGCATCAATATTCATTTGAATAAATGAATTGAAAAAAGGGTTGCGATCACTTCCTCTTTGGCCTCGTTCGATGACCATTTGGTCTTTAGCAATGTCAATCTTTAAATTTACGGAAGGGTGGTAAATGGAGTCTTTACCGAAATAAATCACCGATTCTGCTTGTTCAGCTACCACATTTTCGCCTTTCCGAATAATAAAATTCTCAGCAGCCGCTCTAAAATTTCGATTACCTCTTTTTTTATCATTCATAGTTAAACGGGCTTTTTCTTCGCTCGTACCGTAGCCAATAACAGTTGTACCATATAATTTAAATCCTCCTTCAAACTGAATACTACCGCCTAAGTTATTGATTTTTAATTTTTTATCAAAAGATTCAAAACGAGGATAAGAGCCTTCAATTTTTTCATTTTTGACAGTCAATTTATCCTCAAAACTGCCTTCCAAATCGCGGGCAGGAAACATCAAAGGATAGTGCAATTTTGTTTTTTCAGCTCGATAAGATCCCTTTTTCATCTCAATTGAATAATCATACAAAAGGCAATAAGTTTCCGCATCTTTAAAACGTTCCCATGTTACTTTACCACCAATGCCTTTCCAAATATTGGTAATGGGATAAAATACACCTTTAGTATCATAAATCTGAATGGAATCTGTTTTGAATCGGGCTGTAATATTGCTTTTTTCCCAAACAACAGAAGGAGTCGCATTCTCATACTTCAATACATAGTCAGAAGAATTTGCGAACCAATTGATATTCAAATCTCCATAATACAGAGCATTTTTATCAAAAAAATCTTTTGAGAAAGTCAAATATTGACTGACATTTTCAAATCTTCTGTTTTGAACATCTTTTAATAATGCATCAACAATATCACTCCATTGTTCCAACCTTGAAAAATCTTTTTGGGCAGGTTCCATCGTGACAACTGTTTGCATATAAGACATGAAGTACGGTATCGCATTCAGCTTATGACCCAACATTGAATTGCAAGTAGCCATAACGCGAGGCATCTCCTTTTCATTCAAACCCCGAAAACGGACGATAAAATCTTTATATACTTTTTCAATATCTGCCCGTTTGCTGAGTGTAACATACTCGCCCAATTGTTTAAGAAACTCTTCGGGGTTTTCCGAAAAACTCGACCGCATTTGGGCTGATAAATTGTTGAAGATACATGTAATACACAAAAAGATAAGTATAAACTGCTTTCTCATGTCAGGATATGGCTTTGAGTAAAATAATCGGTTTTGCAAAAAAATGTCAACTACTAAAACGGAAAAAGAGTTACTAAAATTATACAGCCTGAAAAGAGATTTTAAGCTGTAACGGATATACAATAAAGCCACACATGAACTCATTTACCCAAAGGTGTTCTTGCATGGCTTTTAAAATATATTATTAAGTATCCTTTATGCCTTATTATTATTCAAATGCATACATAGCCAATTTCCACGTTGTATGATATTCTGTACCGTGAAACCATTTCTAATAACGGCTTCACGCATAATTGTTTCATCTTCTTTCAAAAAACCGGAGATAAGCAGCACTCCTTCTCCGAAAGAGTCCTTGCGGACTGTATGAAGTTTGTTTTTCAACGATGAAATGGATTCCAAAATAACGTTGCGATTGATATTGGCTAATATCACATCAAAATCATGCGCTGCAATCACATCAAGTGTACCATGAAACGCTTTGACATTTTCTACTTGATTGATCACACAATTCTCAATCGTATTGTCAAAAGAAGCTATTTCAATATCTACTGCTTCAATAACCTCAGCTCGCAATTTTGACGCCAAAATCGCTAAAACACCCGTGCCGCACCCATAATCTAAAACTTTCGCCCCTTCAAAGTTGATATGTTGCATGAGTTGCATCATCATGTAGGTTGTTTCATGATGACCGGTTCCAAATGCCATTTTAGGGTTGATAACTAAATCAAAAAGAACACCCTCTGACGTTTGAGGATTAAATAATGGCGTAGGTGCATGAAAATCAGCCCTAACAGCCACAAAATCATCGACTTGAATGGGTTCAAAATTGGATTCCCACAACACATTCCAGTTTTGATAAGGTATAAACGTTTTTATAAACTGAAAATCCAGTTCTTTACTTAAAACAACCAGTTCGTTTTCAATTTCAGGAGTACAATTTTCCTCTGAAATATACGCTTTCAGGCAAGTGCCAGTATCTTCGAACGTGTCAAATGGCAAATCACTGAGTAATGCGGTCAAAACGTCATTATCTTCTTCGTTATACTGAGGGGGGGTAATTTCAAAAGAATAATAGTTCATTTTTGATTGTTAAAGAGTAAAGAAAATTATGTCTGAGTAATAAAAAAAGTTAAAAAATTTCATTTTTAGCGGCTTTCAAAGTATTGAGCATGAGTGAAGTAACTGTCATCTGCCCTACTCCACCCGGAACAGGCGTTATATAACTACATTTCGGCGCAACATTATCAAAATCTACATCCCCTACCAACCTAAAGCCGCTTTTCTTTGTGGGGTCTTCAATTCTATTCATCCCCACATCAATCACGACTGCTCCTTCCTTGACCATATCAGCCTTAATAAAATGTGCCACACCAATGGCGGCAACGATAATATCTGCTCTTTTACAAACCTCTGTCAGGTTTTTAGTTCGGCTGTGGGCAATGGTGACCGTACAATCCCAACCTTTGCGGGACAATAAAATGCTCATTGGTGTTCCGACAATATTACTTCTTCCGACGACCACACAGTCTTTACCGGCAGTTTCAATTTTATACCTTTTTAGCATTTCTAAAATGCCGTAAGGCGTTGCGGGCAAATATGCGGATAAACCCTGTGCCATGCGCCCAAAGTTGATGGGGTGAAAACCATCCACATCTTTTTTGGGGTCAATGGCTATGGTAATGGCTGTTTCATCAATATGCTTAGGCAAGGGAAGCTGGACGATGAACCCATCAATATCCGGATTATTATTCAAATCCTTTACAATTTCTAATAATTCAGCCTGAGTGACATTAATATCTCTTCTAATTAAGGTAGAATTGAAACCTACTTGCTCACATGACCGTATTTTATTGCCAACATAGGCTTCACTCGCAGGATTATTACCCACCAAAACAGCTGCCAAATGAGGTCTTTTACCATTTTGAGAATCTGAAATCGAAGTTGACATTAACATTTGTTCCACTTCGATTTTTATCTCGCCTTTAATAGTATCTGAAAGAATCTTACCATCAATGAGTTGCATACAGATTGAATTTTTATAATTAATAAAATTTGAAGCCGCAAATTTACTTTTATAGCGTTTAAAAAGAAGGCAAACAAGTAATAAAGTCAAAAATAATTGTGATTGAGCCGATTTAAATATTTTTTTTTATCACAATTTATAGGCAACTTTTGCCACAGATTTGTTTTTCGGCACAGGACTTGCTAAACGAATCAGTTAAAACACTCATCAAGATCTAATATTTATAAAACCGATATTGGTAAAATTAATTAACTAAAGCTCAAAAGTGCATGAAGAGAATTAAACATTTCTCCATTTTAGTAGTACTATTCTTAATGAGTAGTTTCACTGCTTTTTCTCAAAAAACAATTACCGGTACTGTTACAGATTCTGAAACTAAGGATCCTTTGATTGGCACAGCCGTGACAGTAAAAGGCACTACAAAGGGAAGTATTACGGATGTGAATGGTCGTTACAGTTTGGAAGTTCCGGAAAATGCAACAACATTAATTTTTAGTTTCGTCGGTTACACCTCAAAAGAGGTTACAATTGGTGATGCTACGACAATTGATGTTATCCTCGGGACAGGTCTTGAATTAGATAATATTGTGGTTATCGGCTCTCGCAACGCTACTCGTACAAAGATTGAAACAGCAGTTCCCGTAGACATTATTCCCGTGGCGAATGTGTCCAATGAAGTAGGTCAAGTTGATTTGAATCAACTCTTGACTTATGTGGCGCCTTCTTTCCAATCATCCCGTCAAGCCATCGCTGATGGTACAGACCACGTTGACCCTGCTCAATTGAGAGGTCTTGGTCCGGATCAGGTTTTGATATTGGTAAATGGCAAGCGCCGTCATCAATCTTCACTTGTCAACGTCAATGGTACAGTAAATAGAGGTACAGTCGGAACGGATTTGAATGCTATCCCTGTGACATCAATTGAACGTATTGAGATTCTACGGGATGGTGCTGCAGCACAATACGGTTCAGATGCCATTGCGGGTGTCATCAACATTGTATTGAAAAAGAATGAAGGTTTGTCTGCCAATGTTTCATATGGTGCTAACATGACTTCTTATGACAAAAATTATGTTGTCAAAAAATTGAATCCACTGTATTCAAATGCACCAGACAAAGTAAGTGTTACAGATGGTAACACTGCTCAAATTGGCTTGAATTATGGCTTCAAGGTGGGTGAAAAAGGTTTTCTTAACCTAACCGGTGAATATACGTCCCGTGAAAGTTCAAATCGTACTGGTACTTATACAGGTCAAATTTGGGCAAGTGTGAGTGGTGCTGATAGATCTGATTCTATCAATACAGCTAAAGGTATTGACCGTAATACTTTTGATATGTTAATTGGTAACTCACAAGTAAAAGGTGGCGGCATCACATATAACTTTATGACACCAATCAGTGAAAAATTTGAATTGTACTCTTTTGGAGGTTATAATGATAAAAAAGGTAAAGCACCAGGTTTTTACCGCTATCCCAATGCTGTTCCTTCTGCTATCCGTTCAAGTGTTTTAGCTGTTTATCCTTTAGGGTTTTTACCTGAAATTCATTCTGACGTTAAGGATATTGCCTTTTCAGCCGGCATTCGTGGTACAGTCGGTGGTTGGAGTACAGATTTGAGCCAAACTGTTGGTCAAAACTCTTTTGATTTTACAATTGATAATTCAGTCAACTATACACAGGTTGTAGGTACACCGACGGGTTTCCAAACTAAATTCGAGGCGGGTGGAACTAAATTCGCTCAATACACAACCAACCTTGATGTTGCTAAAAAACATGAAGTAATGGAAGGTTTGAACACCGCTTTCGGTGCAGAATATCGGGTTGATGGCTTTGAAATTAAATCAGGTGAAGAGGCTTCTTACAAAAACTTCAATACAGCTTCAGGTGTTGCTGCCGGTTCTCAAGTTTTTGCCGGTTTCTTACCGACAAACGCCGGTAAAAATAGCCGTAACAGTTTTTCACTTTATACGGATAATGAATTGGACATTTCGAAGCAGTTCATGGTAAGTGGTGCGCTTCGTTTTGAAAATTATTCAGATTTTGGTACTACTTTGAATTATAAATTTGCGGCTCGTTACAAACTGACTAATTGGTTAACAGTTCGCGGTTCAACATCTACCGGTTTCCGCGCACCGTCTCAACAGCAAAAATATTACGCTAAAACCAATACGCTTTTTGTTACTGAAAATGGTCAGTTAGTACCAAAAGAAACCGGTACTTTCACGAATGATTCAAAAGCGGCTACCATATTAGGTATTCCTAAATTGGATGCTGAAAAATCAACTTCTTATTCAATCGGCTTAACGGCTCGTCCGGCACCAGGTCTTGAAGTGACCGTTGACTATTATAATATTGGCATTAAAAACCGTATTGTATTGACAAATAACTTCGCCGCTTCAGCTTTCACCGGCGCTGATACATTGATTAGAAATGAGCTTTTGAAAGCCAATGCAAGTGTTGCCAACTTCTTTACAAATGCCGTAGATACAAAATCAAGCGGTATAGAAGGTGTTATTGCCTATTCTAAAAAGTTTGATAATAAGAGTGATCTTCGTTTCGTATTAGCTGGTACATTCATCAACAATGAAGTGGTAAAAGGTGCTGACGGAAAAGTAGCTATCAAAGCTACTGAAGTTTTGAAGCGCAATAACCAAATAGGTAACTACTTCAACCGTGAAGACCAAAGCCGTATGGAAGTTGCGTCTCCTAACAATAAAATCAGCTTTACAATCAATTACAAACTTGACAAAGTGTCTTTCATGCTTCGCAATGTTCGTTTTGGTGAAGTGGTTTATCTTGACCCTACTATGGATCCTCTTAAACCTGAAAACTTCCCTGCCAACTTGCTTAACAGCAGTACAAAGGAAACGCTTGACCAAACTTTCTCACCAAAAGTTGTAACTGATTTGTCTGTGAGTTATCAATTGATAAAAGGTATGACTTTCACAGTTGGAGCTAATAATATTTTAGATGTTTATCAAGATAAACATACCCATTCTGGGAATGCTTCTTTGGGTCGTTTCGTATACTCTCGTCGTGTACAACAAATGGGCTTTAATGGTCGTTATGTATTCGGTCGGTTAGTATTTAAAATGTAATATCAATATATTTTAAAATAATGCAGACCCATTCAGTCTTTTGGATTGAATGGGTCTTTTGTTTGTGAAAAAATTATAAAAATGTCTATTTTTACGGTCAAATTTAGTTAACACCTGCCTAACGGACAAGTAGGTTGAAGGCGGATATTTTTTGATTTTTTCATACAATTTTAACATTCATCAATAAATACATAAGATGCGCGACAATATTTTAATGAAAACCATTGCGGTTGCACTACTCTACTTTCTTTTAAGATTTATGGGCGGTAGTTTCGGGCAAATAATATTATACCCGATAACATTGTTGGTCACCTTTTTACATGAATTTGGTCATGCTTTTGGCTCAGCCATTTCAGGCGGTAGTATCAAAAGTATGCAAATCAATACCGACGGCAGCGGCTTAACTACTACTATGGGTGGATCACATGCCTTGACGTTGATGGGAGGTTATATAGGTTCCGCTTTTTTTGGTAATCTTTTGTTCTACATTGGCGCCAAATTGCCAAAATTTCATCGTATTACGCTTGTTTTTTTAGGTGGTTTAATGCTTTTTGCTGGAATATTTTGGTATCAAAACTGGATTACCACATTGATGCTTTTTGCTTATGGGGTTGTGTTGTACTTCATCGCAAGACACGCTGAATGGGTCAGTTGGGCATTGATGTTTTTTGGTTTGGCAAGTATTTTATATATTATTCAGGATTTTAATTTCGGACCGACTTCAGATTTGATGCAGTTTGAAAGCGTTGTCGGCATATTTCCCGCTAATATTTGGAAATACATTTGGTTGGCTTTTGTCATTTTTCTCTTCGTATCCAATCTTCGATTGATATTGCATAACAAAGGTTTTTTTAAAAAGCTGACTTGGTAACAATCTTTGTTTCAGTAGAAATGAAACGTTAAACAATCAAAAAGCCTCTGAGATTGGCTCACAGAGGCTTTTTGATTGTCCTTTATTTACAACGAAAATTTTTTATTATATAAATCAATACTGTGTTCAATCGTCTCAAATGCCGCTTTTTTATCCAAAAATGCCGGTACACTGACCACTTTACCTTCTAATTGAGTATAATTTTCAAAAAAGTTTTTCAATTCGTCTTTCAAATTTTGAGGTAAATCATCAATATCATCCATTGAAGAAACAGCAGGGTCGGATGAAACAACCGCAATAATTTTATCGTCCGGCACGCCTTGGTCAATCATTCGCATAACGCCGATGACTTTTACTGAAACCAGCGTCAAAGGCACTAAAACCACTTGCGTCAAAATCAAAATATCCAAAGGGTCGCCATCATCAAAAAGCGTTTGAGGAATAATGCCATAATGCGTCGGATACATCATTGAGCCATAAAGAACCCTATCGAGTTTTATCAATCCACTTTCTTTGTCAATCTCATATTTAGCTCTTGAGCCTTTGGGAATCTCAATAACGGCGTTGACAATTTCAGGCGATTTTTTGCCAATTCTGACTTCGTGCCAAGGGTGTTTAATCATTTGTTACTTTTTCTTTTGCGTTCTGCTTCTGCTTTTTTTCTTTGCGCTTCACGTTCCAAATAAGCATCTCGTTTTTCACGTTCTTTCCTTTTTATTTCCGCATCTGCAGCTTTTCTTTTGGCTTCTCGCATTTTATAGGATTCAAGAGGGGTAAGAGAATGGCTATTTTCTTTTTCAGAGATTTTATCCGTGGTTTGATAGGTAGAGTTTTCATCTGATTTCACTTCCTTAACGGTGGCTTCCACGTTTTTCTCTGCATTGGCAACAGACTCTTTTGTGGACGGTACAGACGTCGAGGATTTATCTGACACATATCCGGGATTAGTTGGTGCTGTCGATTCTTTACTTTCCTGAACTGTTTTCCCCCCATCAGTATTTTCTTTGATTAAAGTCAACCATTGTTCTTTGCCTTTATAATTCATTTCGAGAACCAGCGTATCGGCAGAAAGTTGTTTGATGAGAACAATTTTTTCCGTTGCTTTTTCGCGAACTTTATCCAGGGTATAAAGATAATTTTTCTTTATTTTATAAGTTCCCTCCTCATGAATATCAAGAGTGGAATTAAAAATGTACCGCCCGTTCGAGTTAAATTCGATGTTCACGACAGTATTGGCAATGGGTATGATTTCATCACACTCCGTTAATTTCGCAGCGTTCCATTTGCCTAAAATCGCCCTTTCTTTCTCGCTTTTACAAGCAGAAACAGACAAAATCAAAAGAAGAAACGCAATAAATTCAGTAATTCTCATATACATTATTCCTAAAAAGCTACTTTTATAATTGGTAGTTTAATAAAAAAAGAATGCAAATATAGATAAATCCTTGACATTCTAAAATGTGTTTTTTCATTTCATAGTTTCAACTCTCCCCTAATTTTCGTATTTTTGCACCGTCAAATTTTTAAGATAAAAGGGTACGTTGAAAAAGAAACATAAATTCGCAACTCTGATATGGTCAAAATAGGTAATGTTGAAATCGGTGAATTCCCGCTTCTATTGGCGCCCATGGAAGATGTGAGTGATCCGCCTTTTCGGGCGGTGTGTAAAGAAAATGGTGCCGATATGATGTACACCGAATTCATCAGCAGTGATGGTTTGGTGCATGATGCGGTAAAAAGTTTGAAAAAATTAGAGGTTTTCGACTATGAACGACCCATCGGAATCCAATACTTCGGCGGCCAATTGGACTCTATGATCAAGGCGGCTCATATGGTGGAAGCGGCAAATCCTGATGTGATTGACATTAATTTCGGCTGTCCGGTGGCAAAAGTGGCTTGCAAAATGGCGGGTGCCGGTTTATTGCAAGACATTCCTAAAATGATAGAACTGACCACAGCCGTCGTCAACTCTACCTCAAAACCAGTCACAGTCAAAACCCGTTTGGGTTGGGATGACCATACGATTAACATCGTGGATGTTGCCGAGCGTTTGCAAGACGCCGGTATTCAGGCGCTGACCATACATGGGCGCACCCGCAAACAAATGTATAAAGGTGAAGCCAATTGGGAATGGATAGCTAAGGTAAAAAATAATCCCCGCATGCACATTCCGATATTTGGCAACGGTGACATTGATTCTCCCGAAAAAGCCCTCGAATACCGCAATCGTTACGGCATTGATGGCATTATGATTGGGCGAGCAGCCATTGGTTATCCGTGGATTTTCAGAGAAATCAAACATTTCTTCAAAACCGGAGAACACATTGCCCCCCCCTCAGTATCCGAGCGCGTGGATGCGGTGAGAAAGCATTTAATGCGATCCATAGAATGGAAAGGCGAACGGGTGGGTATCATGGAAATGCGTCCGCATTACACCAATTATTTCAGAGGCTTGCCCAATATTAAGCCTTATAGACTTCAATTGGTGACTACGAATGAGCCATCCAATCTATTCGGAATTTTGGATGAAATTGAGGCGGTTTATTCAGATATGGAATTGAGTGTCATATAATATTTTAGCAAATAAAATTAAGATACTGAGGGGTATGATATTTCAAATTCAGCCACACGAGCGACAAATTTTTAAAACCATTAGTGAAACCGCTGAGGAGTTGGGTTCACCGGCTTACGTCGTAGGCGGTTATGTCCGTGATAGATTATTGGCACGACCATCCAAAGATATGGATATTGTTTGCCTCGGTAGCGGTATTCAATTGGCTGAATCTGTGGCTGTCAAACTGCATCCAATGCCCAAAGTGGTGGTATTTCAACGATTTGGAACCGCCATGTTTCGGTATAAAGATATAGAAATCGAATTTGTGGGAGCCCGAAAAGAGTCCTATCGTTCAGATAGCAGAAAACCGAGCGTTGAGGAAGGTTCGCTTGTAGATGACCAAAATCGCCGTGACTTTACTATCAATGCCCTTGCAGTGAGTTTAAATGAGGCAAACTTTGGTGAAATGATTGACCCTTTTGGCGGCATTCGTCATCTGGAAGAAAAAATCATTCAAACGCCACTTGAAGCGGGAAAAACATTCAGCGACGACCCCTTGAGGATGATGCGGGCGGTACGCTTCTCTACCCAACTGGGTTTCAAAATTGAAGAAAATACCTTAAAAGCCCTTTCGACATATAAAGACCGCATTAGAATCATTTCGAAAGAAAGAATCGTAACGGAATTGGAGAAAATCATGAAAACACCTACCCCCTCAGTAGGTTTCAAAATTTTGTTCCAAAGCGGCTTACTGAAACTAATTTTTCCGGAGATGGATGCCTTGAAAGGGGCTGAAACCCGTGAAGGCATCGGACACAAAGACAACTTTTACCATACTCTTCAGGTTTTAGATAATATTTGTAAAAAAACCGACAATATCTGGTTGCGCTGGGCAGCTGTTTTTCACGATATTGGTAAACCGGCTACCAAACGGTGGGAAGAAAAAGAAGGTTGGACTTTCCACGGTCATCAAGATTTAGGTGCGGCTATGTTGCCTCGTCTGTTCCGAAATTTGGGTTTACCCATGGACGACCGATTGAAGTTTGTCCAAAAAATAGTGAAATTACACCATCGCCCCGTCGCTTTGACTAAAGAAGAAATCACCGACTCTGCCATTCGCCGGTTGCTTTTTGACGCTGGTGACGACTTGGAAGACCTTTTTTTACTGTGTGAAGCCGACATTACCAGCAAACAACCCGAACGCGTCAAGCGCTATTTGGCTCATTATCAAGCAGTCAAACAGCGGTGCATTGGAGTCGAAGAAAAAGATAAAATCCGCAGTTGGCAACCGCCGATAACCGGAGAATTGATTATGGAAACTTTTAACATCCCACCGTCTCGCGAAGTGGGTACTATCAAAACTGCTATCCGTGAAGCTATTCTCGATGGTATTATTCCCAATGATTACGATGCTGCCTACAAAATGATGGTTGAAGAAGGGCAGAAATTAGGTTTAAAAAGTGTAACAAAAATTAAAACTGACTAAAATCAAGGTGAAAATTAAGCATTCACCGGATGGAAGATTCGGATTTTTCTCACTCCAATTTCCCCAAAGAAAAATCGCAGTACTCCGCGAAGAGCCTGCGATTTCATCCAATGCAGCACTATTAAAAGTAAACAAACTAAATTTTTGTTTCGTTGATTAATGATTGTGAATCATCTTTTCAAGTAAAACATATTCTTTTATCAAATGACGATTGTCAATTTCAAGTCTTTCAATGGTCTCTTTTTGTTTTTGTATCACCTCTTGCAAGTTTTCAATTTCAACAGTTTGCGTTGCGTTGTCAAGATATAAGTTATTTGCTTTTCTTTTTATCGAACATCTTTCTTCTTGCAACGTCACTAAAGCAGTGTTAAAATTGGATAGTTTTTTCTTATATTGTGTCAAAACATTTTGAAAATAAAAGAACAACGTTGAGCCACTTAAAGTGGCTGTCCCAATTATCAACGTCAAAACGGCTGTTGTGCATGTCATCTTAAAAGTTGTTTGGTTCACATTTTTCAAGCCTATCCAACATAAATGAATAGACATTTTAGACTCCCTCAAGCAAGTCTGATTTCAATGCGTTGGTTTTTTATTGGGTTATTGATATCGAATGAGTCCGTATTTTTTTTACGCTCAAAATGAAATTTATTCAAGTTAAAGTTTTGATTTTCTAAAAAAGACTTTACGTAAAATAATCTTTTTTTAGAAAAATGCCCCCCCTCAGTATCAGAGTCATAAGCTGTTATTTTAACCCTTATTTGCGGGTTCATAATCAAGAATTTGCTCAACCGGTTGAAATAATCATCCAATTCTTCCGACTCTTTAAACCTGAATTTTTTATGCGGAAAATATAGATTTAGTGCTTGAAATGATACGTAAAGGTTGTCAATAACTTGAAACTCAATACCATTGGTCAATTGATTGTTGACAAAATGCAAATCGTTGCGCAATTCGGAAATTGTTTCAATAGTTTCAGCGTTCGCACCTAAAGTTGTTAAAACATCTTTAATGGCACTTGCTCTGTGTAATCCTAAATCGGTTTGTGGAAATAGTTTTTTTTCTTTAGAAGAGTAAAGTCCTTTAATAACTAAGGATTTACTTACATTTTTATTCAGATAATCCGTTGTTTTTTTCAAAACCGGGATACTTTCGCTGACAAAAACCGGTTTTATACTGGCTAACGGGAAGAAAAATGGTGTCGTGTAATTGCTGGCTTGTGTCCCCTCTTTTATGGCAACTGTTGATGCGCTGTGTTGTAACTCAACAGCGTCACAGTAATTTCGGTGATACCAAAAAGTACCGCCGATAATCCACATCAGTGTTGCTAATCCCATAAAAGAGGGAAGAAATTTTCTCATATTATGTTAGTTCAAAAATGCTTGTTGAGATTCTGGTTGTAAAAATAAAGAATACGGTATTAAAACAAAAGAAATCGGTCACATTTTTTTCAAAAAAAATATTCCACTTGAATCCGGTTCACATAAAGCTTATATTTGTAGAAAAAAATCCAATAAAAATTAAAAACCAAAGTATGAAACTGATATTTATCCACGGTCGCGCTCAGGAGACTTTCGAAGAACTTGCTCTCAAGCAAATATGGAAAGATACATTGGATGAAGGCTTGAAAAAGTCAGGGCTAACATTGCCGTCAAATGTCACTATTGAATTTCCTTATTACGGCAAATTGTTAAAAAAAATAGTGGACGACTTTGAGGCAGTCGGTACGAGAGATATTGGGGGTTTGGATGAAGATGATTTTGAAAAAATGGTTTTCTTTCAAGACTTTTTGATCGAAATAACGGATAAAATAGATATGCCAGCCGAGGAAAAAGCAGATATTATAGATTCCCAAACCACTTCGAGGGGCATATTGAATTGGGAAATAGTACAAAAATTGTTGGAAAGAATAGACCGGCGCGAATATTTTGGCGAGTTAGCCATCAAAAAATTCACCTATGATGTATTCATGTATCTGACAGCCGGCGATGTCAAAAAGCAAATTAATCAACTGGTTGAGAAATATTTTAATGATGAGCCCTGCGTTGTTGTCGGGCACTCTTTGGGCACCATCGTCAGCTATTTGGTTTTGAAAAATAACCCCCACTTTAAGGTCAAAAAATTCATCACACTGGGTTCGCCTTTAGGCTCCGTTTCGGTGAATAAATACCTTGAACTCCCTTTAGAAATGCCCAAATGTGTTCAAAATGGTTGGTTCAATGCCTACGATGAAAGAGATGTCGTTTCACTGAATCCCTTGGATTACCGGTATTTTGATATTGACCCGTCCATTGAGAATAAAAATGATGTCAACAATCATACAGACAACCGACATGGCATAGTCGGCTACCTGAATGATGCGGTGGTTGCCAAAAAGATTTATGAGGCTTTGATACTTTAATCCGCTCACTTCAAACCAAATGTTATGAAAAAAGTGTTACTTTCCTTCTTTGTTTCTCTTATTTCCTTTTCATCTTCCGCCCAAAAAACCTTGTATTTTGATAAAAAGCTCAAGACAGTGGATTCGCCTACGAAAGCGCGTTACAGAGCAAGCGTCAATAATCCTGACGAACCATCAAGAGTGTTATCCGAACTTGACAATTCTGTTTATGCAGAAGGCATTATCTATCCTGCAGACTATCTGAATTTTGATGGGAAAGTGGTATTTTTTGATGAAAAAAAGCGCGTGAAAGCCATTCGATATTATCAAAAAGGGAAATTAATGCCTTTTATTACTATTGATTCCAATTTAAAAAAAAGTACACAACCGACTCTTTATTACCTTATGACAAATGTCACTCGTGAATTTTGTGCCTACAGAAGAGGTCAAACTGATGACGTCATGGTTGCCACCGGAAAAATTATGGATACTGTTACTTTATTGTTAGACAGTTTGGTGACTTTTTACAATGAAAAAGGAGACATTCAAGATATAAAAATGTACCGCAAAGGTATCGAAAAACCATTTTTTGCTACCACCACCGAATATACACAGCCTTACGACATTTTGAGTATTGTCACCCATTTTGTTCCTTATTTTTACAATATTGATGAAGAAATGACGCGTTTCATTCTGAAATGCAAAATAACCGGCGGAGACGGTGTGATGGGCGTCAAATCCACCCCTTATTTTGATTCCATTAATAACAACACGGGTTTGTTGATACAAGGAACGGTGGTAAAAGTGAAAAAAAATGATGGAGAGTGAGGGGTTCACGAGGAGTTTCTTATATTTGTAAAGTCTAAAAGCTATCCACTTGTAATCAAATTTTTTTCTATAAAAACCTATAGCATGAATCATTCAACCACCGCTTTACGCGTGTACGCCCTCATTCGTATAGTCATTGGATTTTTTGTCTTTTATCACGGTTGGGAAGTTTTTGACAGTACAAAAATTTCTGAATATGCCCAATGGGATGCAATTAAAGCCTTACCGCTACCCTATTGGGTGGCTTTTATGGGCAAAGCGGCTGAATTAGTAGCCGGTTTAATGATTATGATTGGTTTCAAAACCATTTGGGCAGCCGGGCTATTAGTGAGCACAATGCTTTTTATTACTTTCTATCTCGGGCATGGCAAAGTCTGGTATGAGGATCAGTACCCATTTTTGTTCGCTCTTTTTGGACTACAATATCTGTTTGTGGGGGCTGGTATTTGGAGTGTGGATTATCGAAAATCTCAAAATACTAATTTAAGCTAACATAAACAATTTTTCCGTATATTTGTATTCACTCAAACCATTGAAGACATGTTAAACCGATTATTCAGCATAGCATTTTGTCTCAACTCTGTTATTGTATCAGCTCAAAACCTCCCAAACCCTATTCTTTTCTGTGGTCAAGTACCCAATCCCAATGGCTTTGGATCGTCTATGGAAACTTTTGGCAATCAAAACGCCAGCATGGATGCTGCCCCACGCGGTGGCGATTTATACATCCGTTATCCCGACGGTACAATTAAAAACCTGACCCAAACCGCCGGTTATGGGCAAGGCGGGATGCAGGGAGCTACGGCAATTGCCGTGCGCGACCCCCATGTACATTGGGATGGACAAAAAGCCTTGTTCAGTATGGTAATTGGTGCGCCAACCAAACGGTATCAGGTGCTGACTTTTACGTGGAAAATATACGAAATCACCGGTTTAAAGCAAAATGAAACCCCTGTTATCACGCTGGTGCCGAACCAACCGATAGGTTATAATAATATTCAACCTATCTACGGAACAGATGACCGTATTATTTTCACTTCTGACCGACCACGGGGCGGTTTAGCTCATCTTTATCCGCAATTAGATGAATACGAATCTGCACCCGTAGTGTCCGGCATTTGGCGTTTAGATCCCAAAGCTTGTTCACAGGCGGCAGGATTAGAAATGTTGACCCATTCCCCTTCGGGAGACTTCAACCCTATTATTGACCAAGCCGGGCGAATCGTATTTATGCGTTGGGATCATCTTCAACGAGATCAACAAGCCGATGCAGATATTGCATCAGGCGGAACTAATGGCTCATTCAATTATGCCAACGAAACAGCAAACGCCGCTAAATCTTCCATTTTACCCGATATTGAAGTATTCCCCGAACCCCGGCAAGGGCGTAATGACTTGCTCAATTTACCGGCTTGGGCGAATACCAATCCACAGACTTTTAATATATTCAACCCATGGATGATGACTGAAGACGGCACTGATCTTGAAATGTTGAATCATATTGGTCGGCATGAAATGGGCGGCAATTATTTTGACAATAACTTTAGGAATGACCCTAATTTGCGGTATTTTTACACCAGTGATGCTTTTACACCCAATACGATTCGGGGCATGATGCACATTCAAGAATCGCCTGTAACACCGGGTCTTTATTATGGCACTGAATCGGGTGAATTTGGGTCACATGCCTCCGGTATGATTATTTCCATCAAAGCCCCCCCCGGCATGCATCCTGAGCAAGTTGCTTTTAACTATATCACCCACCCCGATACGCGAAATCCCACAACTACGCCAACTGTTAAACATTCAGGATTGTACCGCAACCCTTTACCGATTTCTAACGGACAAGTTTTAGTCGTCCACACAAGTGCAACAGACTATGATAAAAATGTAGGCACAAGTGCTGCCCCCCTCAGTATGTACAATTATCGGATTCGTCTTTTAGAGCCGGCCGGTACTTATTTTAAAGCCAGCCCAATTGCCCTTACAGGCACTGGCATTACCAAAACTATCTCATGGTGGAGCCCTGACGAATTGAGAACCTATTCAGGTGTTCTTTGGGAAAACTATCCGGTAGAAGTGCGACCTCGTCCACGTCCGGCTATATCCACCCTTCATAAGGACGTCGTGCCAAGCATAGAACAAGGCATATTTACAGCGGCTGGGGTAAATTTAAAAGATTTTAGTAAATTCATGAAGCGCAATAATATAGCCTTACTTGTCACCCGCGACGTCACAAGCCGAGACGATGCTGATTTACAACAACCTTTTAATCTTAAAGTATCCGGTAGCACTCATCAAACAATAAATCCGAATAAACCAACACCCATTTATGATGTAAAATACCTGCAATATGTACAGGCTGATCAAATCAGAGGTATGGGCGGCACATCCAATCCAAGAGCGGGTAGGCGCCCTATCGCTCAATTTCTGCATGACCCTACGACAATGGCGTACAATCAGCCAACAACCGGGGCACAAGGCAGTGCCAATATTCATGCAGATGGCTCGGTAGCCGCTATCGTGCCAGCCAGTAGAGCTTTGTCGTGGCAATTGAATGATGCCAATAATAAAGGCATCGTGCGCGAACGTCTGTGGCTGAGTGTCATGCCCGGTGAAATACGAGTATGCACTTCTTGCCACGGTGAAAGCACGTTCAACCAAGCCGGTAAAGTATCACCAACGAATGCACCGCAAGCCTTGACAACTTTACTCAATTGGATAAAAGTAATTGACCGCGATAACGATGGTGTAAAAGATCTTTATGATGCGTATCCGACCAATCCTGCCCTCCATATTGCTGAACCATTGAGCGAAGATTTTATTGCCAATTTGACAAATTGGATTAATGAGAACCCTGATAATGATGCTGTTTCTTGGTCAGCTCAAGCGAATATGCCTTGTTATACAACATCTGCCGCCATCAATAATCGCCTTGTTGATAATACGGGTAAAATAGACAGACTCAGCCGTTTGGTAGATTTGTCTAATATGGACTTCGCAAAACTAACTTTTGATGTAGCTTATGCCCGTTATGATGCCTCAAAATCAGATAAATTGCGGGTTTGGGCAGTAAATTGTAATGGATCGGAAGACCTTGTGTTTGACAAATCAGGAACTGCGCTTGCCACAGCCCCTGACCAAACGACTTTGTTTACGCCCTCGGATTGTAGTCAATGGCGCACTGAGGTTATCAATCTTTCGGCTTACGTTGGAAAAACTGTTAAATTGATTTTTGAAAATGTCGGAGGCTGGGGCAATCAATTGTTTTTAGATAATATCCATATTTTTGAGTTGGAAAGCCAGACCACATCTATTGCCAATAAGGGTACAAATGCAAATATCCGTTTTTATCCTAATCCGGCAGCCAATGTCTTAAACATGGTAATAAATGATAATTATCCACATAACGGTACTGTGAGTCTTTTAGATATTACTGGCAGAGTTTTAAAAACGCAATCAATTACAGATGGGAACGACCATCGTCCCGTTCAAATTGATACCCAAAACCTTAAAAGTGGTCTTTACTTGGTTTTATTGACAATGGATGGGTACAAAACGGTGCATAAAGTGGTTATTGATAATTAATAATGGTCATTAAGAATTTTAGATTTTGTATTGTCAAGACTATCCTTGATCCGCCAAGAATGTACCAATGTTACTACTCGGCTATAACTTGCTATACCATCTTTAACGCCTTGTGTTTTTAAGAAAATATTGTTAAGTCCGTCCGTATCAAACCAAGTGGGAAATTGTTGGATGCGGGCGTTGATGGCTTTTAAGTCATTAATAATACTGGGAGGCAATGTCTCTCTGAATTTTTTATACGCCTCGAGGTTGACTCTGCGGTAATTGGACGCAACATATCTGAAATACATCAAAAAACCAGAATATTTAAAAAAAGCGTCATCGGAATTGATACAGGTCAAATAGGCGATAAAATTAGCGGTGGCTTCGTCCGTCCACCCGTAACCATGCGCCATTTCATGCGCCATAGTGAACGGTTTTTCTAAATCGTGCATCCCATCATCAATATTGCTTTCGCCAACGTAGGGCATATAAATACCGGAAATACCAAAACGAAATAAAATCCCCTCCGGACGTATGCTTCGCCCCCGCAAATGACCACCGGCAACAAAACCATTTTCGGTTAAAAGGGAGGAAATATCATGTCTGATGTTCTCCTCAAAATCAGCGCGAATGCTCGAAACCGGTGCGCCTTGGCTACCATACAATTGGTTGGGTAGCTTATTTCGGGCTTCGATAGCTTCACTGGCGGCGATTTGTAGTTCTTGGGCGAGCGAAAGAGTGTCTAATTTTGTGATGTTAATTTTCATCTGTTGATGAAATGGGATTCGGGCATAATTGTATCCCCAAAGAAAAAGAAAACCAAAAACCAACAAACCGGCAAATGACAGCATTGAAAACAAATTTTCTTTTAGACGCATACTGAGGGGGATGCTTTTTTTGAAAAAATATGCCATGGTTTTGATGATAAAATAAAGCATCAAACCATAAAATAGATAAATTAAAGGAAATGGCAATCTGCCTAAACTATTATCAAAAATCCATCGTATAACCGGATAAATGCCTCGACTGTAAACCGACTCCACATACTGAGGGGTGCTATCGGCAAAGACTCTAATGCCTAAACTCAAGCTACCAAGAAGTATCCATTTCCATCGGCTTAAAAAAGGGGCTATTTTATGTATTATACTAAAAATTATCATTTATAAAACTATGTATTTCAACATTTTAAAAAATATTTTCGTTTGTAGTTTTATTCTACAAGTATTTGTTTATAGTGCTTGCGAAAAGAATAAAAAAAACGAAAATTCGCATCAATCCGTTAACCCATTCGACACGACTAAACTCGAATCTCAAATACTGAGTGCCGAAGACATTGCTAAATTAGCCACAGCTTCGGGTAAATCGGTAGCATTGGTACATCCGGATGATTTGGCTCAAAGAATTCTTCAATCAACGGATAAATTACATGTCTATTGCTTTTGGACAACACAAAATAAGTCAAGTGTAAATACAGTAAAAGCCATTCAGGAAGTGTCGAGCGGTTTTGATTCAACCCAGTTAAAGGTTGTTTTTATCCATCTATCTGACAATCCAAACCCCGAGGCATTAAATTTATTTATACGTGAAAATCAAATTTCAGACGAAACCGTGCAGTTAGAAAAAGTGGATTGGCATTTTTTTATCCATAAATTAAAAAAAGAATTGCCTGAAATGACTGAATTACCGGTCATATTCATGGTTAATCAAACAGAAGAGACGTTTCAATGGTACAATAAATCCTTTGAACAAAAAGAATTTACGGCATTATTGCAACCGTTACTATAGATTTTACAAACTTCATCTTTTTATTTTGAAAAATTCTAAATAAGTTTGGCAAAGTTTGAACTTTCTATAACTTTGCATTGTTCCATACGAGTATTTTATTTAATTAAATCACTAAAATTTTTTGAAAATGGCATTTGAATTCACTGACGCTAACTTTCAGGAAAAAGCCGCTGGAAAAGGCATAACTGTAATTGACTTTTGGGCTGAATGGTGCGGACCATGTAAAATGATTGGACCAATCGTGGAAGAGTTGGCTCATGAACTCGACGGTAAGGCTCTGATTGGCAAAATGGATGTTGATAATAACCAAGAAACACCGCTCAAATTTGGTGTTCGTGCAATACCGACAATCGTTATTCTTAAAGACGGCGAACTTTTCGACAAGCAAGTAGGCATGACCAGCAAACAGGCTTTGAAAACAAAAATCGAATCTGCCATTGCAGCAGCAGCGGCAGCGGTTAACTAATAGCGTTTATACTGAGGGGGTATCTCGAAATACTTTTAATGTAGGATTTATGCATTGGTTTTATTGTTTGCAATTTTAATCCGAATGATTTTTTCTAAATCATTCGGATTTTCTTATTTTGCGCAACAGTATTGATTTAAAAACGTTAAATTCGAGACTATTTTAATATTTACGAACATTCATCATTTAGCGTTGACCATATCACATTTATGATTCTTTTCGATAATTATGAAGTAAAAGACCTGTCTAATCTCGAACTCCTGGCTAAACAAGTTGTGGAAGGATTCATTATTGGCTTACATAAATCCCCTTTTCACGGTTTTTCAGTTGAGTTTGCGGAACATCGCCTTTACAACCAAGGCGAAAGCACCAAAAGTATTGACTGGAAAGTGTATGCCCGTACAGACAAAATGTTCACAAAACGGTATGAGGAAGAAACCAATTTGCGCTGCCATATCTTGTTAGATGTAAGTAGTTCGATGTATTTTCCCAATGCTAAAAATCCGGCTCAGAATAAATTGGGATTTTCGGCTTTAGCAGCCGCTTCTTTGATGAATCTGTTGATGAAACAACGGGATGCTTTTGGTTTGAGTGTTTTTGACACTGCCGTTCATGAGCACACCAAAGCAAAATCTTCGATGACTCAATATCGTTTTTTATTGGGAATTTTAGATAAATATCTCACTAAAGAATTATCTTTGAATAATAAAACCTCTGCCACCGAAGCGATTCATCAGATAGCTGATAGTATCCATAAAAGAAGTTTAGTGTGTATTTTCAGTGATATGTTTGAAAATCATGACGATACTGAGGGGTTGTTTTCCGCCTTGCAACATCTGAAGTACAACAAACATGAAGTTGTTTTATTTCACGTGGTGGATCAATCTAAAGAGTTGGCATTTGAATTTGAAAATCGTCCGACAATATTCGTTGATATGGAATCCGGTGAAAAAATTCGTTTACAACCTGAACAGATTAAGAATTTTTATGTCGAACAAGTATCAAAATTCACGGATGAATTGAAAGCGCGGTGTCTGCAGTACAAAATTGATTTTGTTGAATGTGATATCAATAAAGGTTTTAAAGAAATCCTGCAAACCTATTTAGTGAAACGAACAAAAATGAGTATCTAACGTAGGGCGGAACTTGTTCCACGTATAAAAATCTAAATTGCGTTAGAAACAGAGCATATCTGCTACAATGACTAAATCTAATACATTAGGGAGGTAATAAATGTTGGGTTTGGTTTTTATTTCTTTTTATTTCCATTTATTTCTTTTTATGCGGAACAAGTTCCGCACTACGATTAACCTTTCTATTTATGAAACGATTGATTTTTTCTCTTGTATTTGTAGGAGCAGCTGTATTAGGCGGCTATTATTATTACACCAATAAACCGAATGTGCCTGATATTTTGGCAGATGAATATTTGAAAATTCCTACCGGTTCCACAATGAAAGATTTAGAAAGGTTGCTTGAATCAGGTGGTTATGTGCTGGATATAGAGTCATTCAAATCGCGCGCTGAAACCGATAACTTCAAAACAGTTCGGGCTGGTCGCTTCAAAATAAAAGCTGGTTGGAGCAATAAAGAGTTGGTCAAACATCTACATTTGGGTGAACAAGCCGGCGTTAAAGTGGTTTTGAACAATGAAAGAACACCTCAGCAAGTAGCCGGAAAAATATCCAAAGTTTTAGAGTTTGATTCTTTGACCTTCATTGATGCTTTCAATAATCAAACCCTTTTGGATTCTGTAGGTTTGGACAAAACTCAATTAATGTGCTATTTTTTACCCAATACATATGAACTGTTTTGGAATACTGATCCTAAAAAGTTTTTAGAGCGGATGTCAAAAGAGTTTAAGCGTTTTTGGAATGAG
Organism: Saprospiraceae bacterium; assembly: GCA_031424115.1. Lineage (GTDB taxonomy): Bacteria > Bacteroidota > Bacteroidia > Chitinophagales > Saprospiraceae > JAAFJT01. Next base: position 53,196 of record JANPGW010000432.1, read on the forward strand.
AGCCGCATTGAAAAAGCGAAATCTATTAATATGACACCTGAGCAAGCGGTGATAATGGCGTCGATTGTGGAAGGAGAAACCAATAAAATTGATGAACGACCTCGAGTAGCCGGCGCTTATATCAATCGATATGTACAAGGTATTCGCCTTCAAGCTGACCCGACAGTTCAATTTGCACTCATGGAAATCGAAAAAACAGGCTCGTTCAGACGGCTCAGGTATTCGGATTACTTGACACCGCATCCATATAACACATATGTGATTGATGGTCTGCCGCCGGGTCCTATTTGTATGCCTTCACCGTCCAGTATTGAAGCCGTATTAAGTCCTGAAAAGCATAATTTTATTTATTTTTGCGCCAAACCGGATTTATCCGGCTATCACAATTTTGCGGAAACATTGGAGCAGCACAATGTCAATGTAAGGGCTTATCAAAATTTTCTGAGAACGCGTTAGTCAAAACATGGCAAAAAAGAGAGTAAAAAAAAGGAAAACAAAACCGAATCTCAATAAAGAGAAGGAATCGCACCAGTTTTTTTTAGTTATCGTGATTGGTGCCATACTTTTACTGTTGTTTTATTATTTAATGAAAAAATAAAAAATAAGCCGAATGTTCATCTGAATCATCCGGCTTATTTTTTATGCTTAAAAACTTGTTACATTGAAAGATAATGTTTACTTTGGTAGTGATAATAATGATATTTCACCAATTAAACCTGTTCGATATGTCAAAGAAAAAAACGCATCATCCACATGTTCCTTCCCGCTCTCATACACCTTCAAGCACAAGCAATCGAAATGCTAAGGATGCAAGTGCTGCGAGAAAATTTTTCATTATATTTGCTGTTGTCACTGTTCTTTTAGTGATACTGCTATATTTTGCTTTTGTCAATTGAAACAACATATATCGTGCATGCTCAAACATTAGGGCAACTGAAAAATTGCCCAAATGTTTGAGCCCATCGCATTTATTTTCAATCTTATATACCTACATTTTCACTTTTCCTTCCTCTTTAACATCCACCCACCACTCATCATTATCCCAAAAATTATCCCAACCCAAGTGGCGATATTCTTTACTGATTTCGACTTCCCTTTCGCCGATGGAGAAATTTTTCAAAATAGTATTGGCAAATTGGAAAAAATCCGTTGCCCAAACGACAGGCTTAGTCATATCTTTTTTATAACTTGTCCATGTACCATCGTATTTGATGCCGCTACCCAATGCAGAAGATTCGGGTGAAAAAAACCATAATTCACTTGTACCATCCACTTTCGTAGCAAAATCCATATTCAAATTTCCTTTAAAAACCCCACTACTGGCTTTTGTTGAATCTTCCTTTATTTCAAATTCGCCGCCAACTGCGTAATTTTTTACAAAATACATATCTGTAACTTCAGCAGTATCAATATTGGGATCAATCATTTCTCTCACTGACATCAGACGAACGGTTCCGGTAAAAGAGGTAATGGTTTTCTTAAAACGATTTTTACCTTTAATATGATACAAGCGGCCGTCTGTTTCGTCACGCGTCACGTCAGAAATGACAAACTCAATTCTGTATTTGTCGTCACCATAAAAGCCATTAGCCGGATATTCCTGTTTAATGAGCGTACTGAGATTGTTCTGAGTTAAAACAGCTATGCCATCGCGTCCTTTTAACTCTTTAAAAATCAAGGGTTTGCGTGGCTGAGTTGAATCAACCATTAAAGAGTCCACAGCTTCTTTATGAGTCAGTACTTTTGCTTCTGCGGTCTTTTGTACTGAGGGGGTAGCTTTGCTCTTGCATTGCGATAAAACAAATATTAAAGCAGCAGCCATAGCTAAAAAAGGAATAATTTTTTTCATTGTAGAATGGATTTTTGAATGTTTAATATTAAATATTGTCTTTCTTCAAAACAGATTGGACTATTTTTTTTCCTAAACCATTGTAAATCAACACCTCAGCCAGCAAAAGATTTCCAACCCACGATAGCCAAGTTACCGTCAAATAGGTCTCTATAGGCTTGGTATCGAACCAATAATACATCACATAGCTTTCAGTCCGAAGGCTCATTGCCGCCAAAGTTACGGCAAAACTGCGGATCATCATATTGGCGTGGCTCTCATATCGCTTTTTCAGGATGTCGTTCCAAGCCAAATAGGTAACCGTCCACCAAACGAGACATTGCAACGAGAACCCTACTTTTGCGGCTAAACCGCCATTAGCATATGTCGCTAACACCAATCCCGAAGGTGCCGCCAAAATTAAGATAAAAAATACATACATTTTACCAATATTGCGGTGTAAACGCGGATAATTTTTTATCAAAAAAGGGGAAAACTGAAATACGCCACCTCCCATTACAAATAAACTGCTCGTAATGTGGATATAAAATGACCATAAAAAGTGCTGTTTATCCAACACTTCATCGGTTTTTGTACCTAAAAAATTGATGGCTCTTTCGAATGTCATATAGGGTAACACTTTCGTCAACATGATGAAAGTGAAAACCAGAATTGCCGAAGCTAACAGATAAGCAATGATTTTTATTATATTGTTCAGATTGAATATTTTTATCATTCGGTGCTTTTCAGTAGATACTAATTATGTTATGCTCGTAGTAACAATTTTAGATTCAAGATAATATTTTTTCATGAAAATCAACCACATTACAGACACAAGGGCTAAGACAACTATTCCTATACTTAAACCCATAGCGAATCCATGCCTATTTAAATACTCAATAGCAATAACTGTCGATAGGACAATGCGTGCAAATTCAAGGAGATAGTACGTCCTTTTACCTTCGAGTAAACCGCCGGTGAAAGCAAAATTCAGAATTAGAATGGCTGCTAAACTAAACGTATCCATCCAACTGATGTTCTGCTGATTGAATAAAAAATAGACCGTCAAAACGGTATTAATCAAATAATGCAGCAAAACATAGTAATTTACTGAGGGGGGGGTAACGGTATCAAATTTAGGCGATACACCCCGCTCAACCTCCGGAAATGGCAAATATGCTTGAGCTTTAGCACTCCAACCCGGTTTTTTGAAGAGCACTTTCATCTTGTTCCA
>JANPGW010000433.1:0-4903 GCA_031424115.1 Saprospiraceae bacterium
TTTTTTCATTTACTTTATTTTCTTTGACTTATAACGCCGTAAAGTTCAATTATAATTGCTAAATAATCGAAAATAAAGTTGAGTAAATCCATAAACAGGCAAGCATCACTGAACAAAAGCCCAGAATGAGCAATTTGCCAGCGAGCGCCTTTTTCAATTTTTTGAATTTACTTGAACAATGAAAAATCTATTTTTATTAATAGTACTCAATATTGCACCAATTTAACCTGCGCAACCGACGCTGAAACCGGCTGGCTCTGAGGTTTTGAAACGCCATTTAACTCAGGTAAACGGTGATAAATCATGATATTTAAATTGCCAAATCCCCTGTTTTTAACAATCAATGCTCGTATGGATTCGGTAACGTCAAAAATTTGATTTTTTAAATTTTTGTCTTTAGGATTCGTTTCTGTCAATGCAAAAAAATCAACCGACCCCAAGTAATTGTCATTGTCAGGGTCAGGTTTTGAATCAACACTTTGATTGACATATAATTCAAAAACGCCATCAGCCCAACCTTTGAGTTTGATGTTTTCAAAAACCAAGTTGAACTGTTTTTGCATATCCGGTACGCCCGGGATGGTTGGCGATAAGGTGAAAATATTTTTATCAGCACTCAAGAGCACGGATTTTGCTGCGGCAACAGTTAAAGCCGGCTCGCTAAGCGTGCGGTTAATAACACTCGTTTTGGGATATTCTGCTGTTTTAACCGGGATGTCTTCATACTTGTAGTTGAGTTGTTTTGAGATAAAAACAATGTCTTTGCCACTCATAGTCACCTGTTTACCGTTTTCATCAAAAAATGTGAATTTTTGAGTCGTCCAAGGGTCTTTATCGTCCGGTAAAACAGGATTTTTCTCAACCATCCATTTTTCCCAAAGGTGGTCAATATTGCAATGGTGCATCCAAAAAATTGGATCTTGGGCAGCGGTGGCGATGCTTTTCATAAGCCCATTTCTGCCACCCACGGCAATGTGAATTTTTCCGTGAATGGCTTCAAGCGTTGTGTTCAAAGAAGGTTCCAAACCTGCTTGTTTTGAAATAAGATATTGTGATTTAAAGGACGCCACCACATCATTTTGCACAACCGCTTTAGCCAATAGGCCGCCTAAGTTCATTGTTTCATCACGTCCTGGGATATACAAAGAGTTGTTTTTGTCTTTGCCGTCACGAAAAGTTTTTGGCAAACTTTGACCCTCTATTTTTGACCAATCCCAATAAGGCAAGGCAAAATTGGAATCCCCTGATGCCTTTCGCATGATGCGTTCAAAAAAATAAAGATACATGCGATGCCACGATAAAAAGAAATCTGATTTATGCGTACAAGTATTCCAAACCGGTAAAAGTTTGTTTTCCAATGTGCCATGTATATTCACTTGGTAAGACCAACTTGTGGGGTCAGAAGCAGGTTTTTTTTTCATCGCAGTAATGCCTTTTTTCAAAGCAATAACAATCGAATCATCAATCGTTAATTGCGAAATATTTTTCCGAACGCGTATCGGTTCAGTCAAGGACGCGCGGTAGGTGGGCGTCTGGAAAAATTCAGCCAATGCTTCCACCTCAGCATTTGTATTGTTACACAAAACCGCCGAAACGGGCATAAGCGATGGCGAATAAGCATCTTTGTTTGAATATCGAAAGGATAAAAAAAGCAGTAGAACCACCGTTGTGAAACTCAGTAAGATTACTTTCATGGTGCAAGGTTAAAATGTAATAAATTAGCTTTAACATAGGCATTTATTTTAGCCCAACTGAATATGGTAATAGTAAAATTATATATTTATTTTAAAAATTCAAAATTTTTATCCACTTTTTTTATTAGCCTAAGCCTTCACTCTATAATGTTATTGTGTGCTACATATCGATGTGGTGGCGGTCGGGACAAGGGATTGATTGGCTCGTTAATGACATTCATGTGGGTTGTTTTTTGAGGTAAAAGAGTTTAAGCAAAGAATAGTTTTGGTTATAAACTGTAGGATTTAATGGTCGTGGGTGCTTAATGACGCAACTGTAAGAAGACTTTAAAGTCACTCAATAATTGTGCTTTCATCATTGCTGTTTTTAAATAAATAATGTCGCAAATTAACACGACTTATTTTTTGTGAAAAACTGATAATCAATTAGTTATGACGATTTAATAACAGCCATTATTTGAAATTCGTAGGTTTCTGTTTGAAAAATGCTGACGGCAACTTTAATTCAAACCTTACCTTTGTTGTTCATTAAAAAAAGAATAGAACTATGCAAAAGCGCACATTAGGAAATCAATTAGAAGTCTCCGCCATCGGACTCGGCTGTATGGGCATGAGCTTTGGTTATGGTCCAGCAGGAGAAAAAAGCGAAATGATAAAAGTCATTCGGGCAGCAGTCGAACAAGGCATCACCTTTTTTGATACTGCCGAAGTATATGGTCCCTACACCAACGAGGAGTTGGTCGGAGAAGCCTTAGAACCTTTCAAAAGTGAAGTTATTATCGCCACTAAATTCGGTTTCAATTTCGTGGATGGCAAAATGGCAGGTTTAAACAGTCGCCCCGAAAACATCCGAAAAGTAGCCGAAGAGTCCATGAAAAGACTCAAAATTTATGTAATCGACCTTTTTTATCAGCATAGAGTTGACCCCTCAGTACCGATTGAAGATGTAGCAGGGACGGTCAAAGATTTGATTCAAGCTGGTAAAGTAAAACATTTTGGGCTTTCAGAAGCAGGTGCACAAACGATTCGCAAGGCGCATGCTGTTCAACCTGTAACGGCTCTACAAAGTGAATACTCGCTTTGGACACGTCAACATGAAAAGGAAATCATTCCCACTATTGAAGAATTGGGCATTGGTTTGGTCGCTTTTAGCCCGCTTGGAAAAGGGTTTTTAGCGGGTAAAATTGATGAAAACACACAGTTTGCCCAAGGTGATATTCGCAATACTCTTCCACGTTATACCGAAGAGGCGCGCATAGCGAATAAGGCTTTATTGGATATCATTGAACGATTTGCCAAAGAGAAAAATGCCACCAATGCCCAAATTGCTATAGCTTGGGTTTTGGCGCAAAAGCCGTGGATTGTACCAATTCCGGGCACCACAAAATTGCACCGTTTGACTGAAAATAATGGCGCTCTATCCATTAACCTAACGGTAAAGGAACTTCAAGAGATAGAGGTGGCTTCTGCACAGATTGATGTGATCGGATCACGATACACGGAAGCGATGGAAAAATCAACTGGGTTATGACGAATTTTAGTTTTTATATTGTTTGAGTGGTATTCAGATGCTCGAAGGCTTTTAAGATTTATTATAATGCTGTATATTTGTCGGCTCATCTGAGCAATGGTATACAGTAAAATGCGTTAATCGTAAATTTATCATTACAAACAATATATAAATCTATAAAAAATGGAAAATGACACATCTTCGAACACACCTGCATACAGTATTAACGGTGAGGGTAAATGTCCGTTTACTGGTGGATCGCTAAAACAAAGTGCGGGGGGTGGTACGAGAAACCGTGACTGGTGGCCCAATCAATTGAAGTTGAATATTCTCCGCCAACACTCTTCCCTATCCAATCCAATGGGCAAGTCGTTCAACTACGCTGAGGAATTTAAGACTCTCGATTTGGATGCGGTGAAAAAAGACATTTTTAATCTGATGACAACGTCCCAAGACTGGTGGCCAGCCGATTATGGTCACTACGGCCCGTTTTTCATTCGGATGGCATGGCACAGTGCAGGCACTTACCGCATCGCCGATGGACGTGGCGGTGCAGGCGCCGGTACTCAGCGCTTTGCGCCACTCAATAGTTGGCCAGATAATGCTAACCTCGACAAGGCTCGCTTGCTATTATGGCCCATCAAAAAAAAATATGGAAGGAAAATTTCGTGGGCTGATCTCATGATTCTCGCCGGCAACTGCGCCCTCGAATCTATGGGCTTCGAAACCTTTGGTTTCGGTGGTGGACGGGAAGATGTTTGGGAGCCTCAAGAAGACATCTATTGGGGTGCTGAAGCCGAGTGGTTGGGAGATAAACGCTATACAGGTGACCGCCAATTAGAAAATCCTCTTGCTGCCGTTCAGATGGGGCTTATCTACGTGAATCCTGAAGGGCCTAATGGAAATCCTGATCCGCTGGCGTCAGCTCGCGACATTCGGGAGACTTTTGCCCGTATGGCTATGAATGACGAAGAAACCGTTGCGCTAATTGCAGGCGGTCATACATTCGGAAAAACTCATGGTGCCGCCGATCCAGGTAAGTACGTGAGTGCAGAACCCGCAGGTGCAGGTATTGAAGAACAAAGCTTGGGTTGGAAAAACACCTTCGACAGTGGGTATGGAGTCCATACAATTACGAGCGGTCTTGAAGGGGCTTGGACGACTACTCCCACAAAATGGAGTAATAATTATTTCGAAAACCTTTTCAGCTTCGAATGGGAATTGACCAAAAGCCCAGCCGGAGCGCATCAATGGAAACCGAAAGGAAACGCCGGAGCGGGTACAGTACCGGATGCCCACGACCCGTCAAAGCGTCACGCTCCTTTTATGCTTACGACTGACATTGCCTTGAGAATGGACCCAATTTACGAGCCTATTTCCAGACATTTCTTCGAAAATCCTGATGCGTTCGCAGATGCATTTGCCCGTGCATGGTTCAAACTCACGCATCGTGATATGGGTCCGATCGTCCGCTATCTCGGAAAAGAAGTTCCTGCCGAAGAGCTGATATGGCAAGACCCCATACCGGCTGTTACACATACATTAATTGACGATAAAGATATTGCAGCACTAAAGACTAAGATCCTGACTTCGGGACTCTCTGTATCCCAGCTGGTATCAACCGCCTGGGCCTCAGCAGCAAGCTTCCGTGGTTCTGATAAACGCGGTGGTGCCAATGGCGCACGCATTCGTCTGGCCC
>JANPGW010000434.1:0-49735 GCA_031424115.1 Saprospiraceae bacterium
ATTTTAGAATTTAAGGATTAAACGAAGATTCAACTGCACTTAATAGGGATATTCTAATTACGCCCACTCCTCAATTAAATATTTGATATTCAGTATTTTAAGTTACATCTGCCGAGCCTACGGCTCTTAAATACTCATTCGAGATTTTACGACGGATTGAAATCCGCCGTTATCAGATCTATCGAGCCTACGGCTCTTGTTTCCCAAATACTGAATTACTGCAAAATTATTTTTCTAAATTATTTTTTATTTAACCCCCTAAAACACCATAAAAATATGATTTTGAATCATTATACTGAGGGGGTATCGCCAAAACGCAATTCAAAAATAAGTATAGGAAAAATTTAAAAATCGGTTTGGATACTTATCTCGTTTCATTTATAGGCTTATCTTTATTCTCTTAAGATAGAATAAATAAATATGCAGACACAAATTTCAGGCAGCTTAATCCAAAATTATCAAAATCAAATTAAGGGTTTAGATGAAATATTGGGAAAAGATGGCTCCGTAAAGCCTCATTGGCAACAGCTTTTTAATAATATTGAGGCAATGGGTCTGACGGAGTTAGGCAACAGAGGCACTGACATATTGGCTAAATTGAAGGAAAATGGCGTAACTTATAATGTATATGATAGTTCTGGCGGCAATAACCGACCTTGGAAACTTGACCCGATTCCTTTTTTAATCGAACAAGAAGAGTGGGAGGCGATTTCAAAAGGGCTTATTCAAAGGGCAAGGCTTCTTGACGCCATTTATAAAGATATTTATGGTTCCCGAAAATTGATAAAAGCAGGCATATTGCCACCTCACGTAGTTTATGGAAACGAAGGCTTTAGTCCCGCTTGCTTTGATGTTAAAATCCCTTCGGAAAATCAGTTGATTCTTTGTGCCATCGATTTTGCTCGTGGGCCAGATAATAGGATGTGGGTTTTGGATAGCCGAACACAATCGCCATCTGGAATTGGTTATGCCATTGAAAATAGGAGTGTGATTGGTAAATACGTTCCAGAGCTGACTAAGGGGCTTGCTCTGAGTAGATTGGCTCCTTTTTTAAATAAGTTTCAAAGTTCTATATCTGGACTTTCATCTAATAAAAGTGGTCAACCCAATGTGGTTTATTTGACTCCGGGTCCACAAACGGAGACATTTTATGAGCATACTTTTATTGCTTCTCATTTTGGCTATACACTCGTCATGGGTGATGATTTAATGGTTAGAAATGGGATGGTGTGGCTAAAGTCTATTTCAGGACTTGAAAAAGTGGATGTCATAATAAGGCGGGTGGACGATGAATATTGCGACCCGCTGGAGCTTCGGGAAGATTCTCGCTTGGGTGTTCCGGGACTACTTCAAGCAATCCGATTAGGGAATGTGGTGGTTTTGAATCCTCCGGGGGCAAGTGTTTTAGAAAATCATGCTTTGTTGCCTTTTATGAAAGGTGCGAGTAAATTTTTGTTTGAGGAGGATTTAATATTGCCAAATATTGCTACTTGGTGGTGCGGACAGGATAAAGAACGGAACTTCGTGCTCGATAATTTGAGTAAATTGATTATTAAAAAAGCATCGGGCAGAGAACACCATCGCTCCATTTTTGCGCGCACTTTATCTAAAGAGCAACTTTCAGAACTGAAGTTACAAATATTAGCCAATCCTGAACATTATGTAGCTCAAGAGGAATCCTCTTTATTGACAGCGCCAAGTTTGATAAATGGTCGAATTGAACCAAGGCTCTCGGTTTCAAGGGCTTTTTTGGTTTCTGACGGGAAGGATTATCATATTATGAATGGCGGATTGACTCGTAGCTCGGCGGACTCCAATTTGTTTGTGATTTCCAATCAGTTGGGTGGTATGTCAAAAGATACTTGGATTGTATCGGATAAAGCATTTCAAAACAATGAGCGCATTGTCATCAATACGAATAAGATAAATGTAAAACAATCAACCCTACCCAGTAGAAGTGCTGAAAATCTCTTTTGGGCAGGGAGATATTGTGAGCGGATATTGGTGACTACTAAGGCTATTAACCTCATTATCAATACTTTACAAGATAATATTACGTTAGGTGGAACGCCCAAATCAGACCATTTAGAGGTTTTATTAAAAGCTTTATCGCATGTAACATTGTATTATCCAGGGTTTTTGGATGAAAAAATGATTTCTCAGCCTTATAAAGGGATTTTGAATATTATTAATGACCCTAAAATGATTAGTAGTGTTACAATTACTTTACAGGCATTCTTGAGATGTGTCACAGCGGTCAATGATAAGTGGAATCATGATACTCGCGCTTATATCAATGCTATTGAAAATAATTTTTCTCAATTTGATGATTTAAATGAGTTTGTTCCGAATAAGATTCAAAAATTAATGGTGAAGCTTCAAAATAGGCTTTTTTCTTTTTATGGCATTTTTGCAGAAAGTTTCCCAAGAGATGAAGGGTATTATCTTTTTGAATCGGGCAAACTTGTGGAAAGAATTTTATCTCAAATCAGTCTTATTCGGTCGGTTTTTAATACAAAATATAATAGTGAAGTAGAAAAAGAACTCATTGAAGCGATATTGATAAACCATAATTTATTGGTATATTACAGGCAAATATATAAGTCGTTTGTGAATCTTGAGACCACTTTGGATATGGTTCTTATTGATGAAAAATTGCCCTACTCATTGAGTTATATGTTAGGTAAATTAGCGGAGTATGTGAACCATTTGCCCAATAATACCTATCCTGAGCGGATTTCAGCTGTGGCAAAAGCCATTTTAGAAGCGCAAACTAAAATTAGATTGGCGGATATCAATAGCTTGACGGTTTATGATGAGGATGACCACCATTTATATCATTTAGATAGTTTATTGGCGAGTATTTACACTTTGATTTCGGGTGTTACCGACCTTTTATCCAATCAATATTTTTCACATACAATATTGCAACATTCATTGAAAAAATACCCTGAAGAAAACGAGTTTAGAGAAGATGATATATAAACTGGTACATAAAACAAAATATAATTATAGTGGGAGGGTAAACACTTATCACGGCTTAGCTTGCTTGCAGCCTTTGAGTAATCAGAGGCAAAAATGTACTGCTTTTGAAATATCTATTCAACCTGAAGCATCTGAACTGAATACCCGAATTGATTTCTTTGGTAATATACTCCATTATTTTAATATCAATACACCTCATAAAGAGCTGATTGTAGAAGCAAAGAGCCATGTAGAAAGCTTTTTTACGGACTTATCCGTTTTAAATCTCAATATGAGCAGTGCCGAAGCTGAGGCTTATTTTAAAAGAAATCTTTTACTTAAAAACGACCTTTGGCTGTATTTCATAAAGAGTCATTTCATAGATTGGGATCAAGAAATCAAAGATTTTGCTCAACCTTCTTTTAAAGATGATTTACCCTTGTATCAATGTGTGCAAGACCTTTGCCATCGCATTTTTACTGAATTTGAATTTAATTCTGCTTATACTGAAATCAATACGCCCTTAAAAGTTGTTCTAAGAAATAGAAAAGGCGTTTGTCAAGATTTTTCTCATTTAGCTATTGCTTGTATTCGGAGTATGGGCTTTGCTGCAAGATACGTGAGTGGTTATTTGGAAACCCGACCACCAGCAGGCAAAGCCAAACTGCAAGGTTCTGATGCCTCTCATGCTTGGATTTCGGTTTATATTCCAGAAGTAGGGTGGTGTGATTTTGACCCCACCAATGACCTCATCCCTCAAGAGCGGCATATCGTTACGGCTTATGGTCGGGATTATGCGGATGTGGTACCTTTGAAAGGGATTATTTTTAGTGCAGGTGGGCATAAATTAAAAGTTGAAGTGGATGTGATTCCTGTTATTGAGAGTTAATTTCTATTAATCTATAAGTCATTTGAGTTATTTATAGAAAAAAAAACTATATGATAGTAGTCTTTTGCGAAATTAAATATAAAAATTATTCTATATTATTATTTCGACATGTGAGAAGATTGACCTAACTATTATTAAAAATAATAAATAATAAAATTTAGTTTTTTTATTATTGAAATGTTTGGTTTTGTGAATATAAAAATCTACCTTTGCACGTTCTTAGAAAGCAAGAGGTAAGCCTTTCATTATAAATAATTGAAAATCAAATACATGGCTATATTTTTTTCTCTTTCGACTGTGTTACTGAGTACTCGTGAAACAGTTGTTAAAGGTTAGGGCTTAGGCAACTTACTATCAAAAGTCGTCTAAACCCATTTGTATTTGACAAAAAAAACTAAATATACTGAGGGGGAACTTACAGCTAATAACAACATAAAAAAATCACCCAAGGAACGTAACCAGATATGTTCCTCATCGTTTAGAAAATAAAACAACTCTATATAGATGACAGCAAATAATATTCTGAATCCCGAAAAGAATCGCGTCAATTTCGGGAAAATCCGTCTCTCAGACGAGTCTCCGGATTTGCTGGAAATTCAGTTGAAGTCGTTCCAAGAGTTTTTTCAGTTGGAAACGACTCCTGAAAATCGCACCAACGAAGGTCTCTTTAAGTGTTTTCAAGAGAACTTCCCGATTACGGATGCCCGTAACATCTTCAATCTCGAATTTTTAGATTATTTCGTTGACCCTCCTCGGTATTCTATCGAAGAATGCATTCACAGGGGTTTGACTTACTCGGTACCGTTGAAAGCCAAACTTAGGTTGAGCTGTAACGACGTTGAACACGTCGACTTTACAACGATTGTACAGGATGTATTTCTCGGAAATATACCGTACATGACGCCCAAAGGTACTTTCGTAATCAATGGTGCGGAGCGTGTAATTGTATCGCAATTGCATCGTTCGCCGGGTGTGTTCTTCGGGCAAAGTTATCACCCGAATGGTACTAAAATCTATTCTGCAAGGGTTATCCCTTTCAAAGGTGCTTGGATGGAATTTGCGACGGATATCAATAACGTGATGTATGCGTATATTGACCGGAAGAAAAAATTCCCGGTAACTACTTTGCTTCGGGCGATTGGCTTTGACTCGGATAAGACTATTCTTGATTTATTCGGTTTAGCTGAAGAAGTACCGGTTAATGCAGATAACTTGACTAAATGTATCGGACGTAGATTGGGTGCCCGTGTTTTGAGAGTATGGTCTGAAGACTTCGTGGATGAAGATACGGGTGAGGTTGTTACAATCGAGCGCAATGAGATTATACTTGAGCGTGATATCATTTTAGACGATGATAACATCGAGTTGATTCTTGAAAGCGAAGTTGACACCATAATCCTCCAAAAAGAAAGTGTTTCTGAGGACTATTCTATCATTTATAATACACTTCAGAAAGACCCTTCTTCTTCTGAAATTGAAGCGGTAAACTATATCTATCGTCAATTGCGTGGTACTGATCCACCGGATGACGAAACGGCTCGTGGTATCATTGACAAATTGTTTTTCAGTGATAAACGTTACAATTTGGGTGAAGTAGGTCGGTATAAAATCAATCGTAAATTGGAGTTATCAACTTCAATGGAAACACTGGTTTTGACCAAAGAAGATATTATCCAAATTGTCCGTTATATCGTTCGGTTAATCAATGACCGGGCAGAAATTGATGATATTGACCACTTAGCGAATCGCCGTGTACGGTCAGTTGGTGAGCAATTATATGCACAATTTGGTGTTGGTTTGGCTCGTATGGCTCGCACTATCCGTGAGCGTATGAATGTTCGTGATAATGAGGTCTTTACACCAATTGATTTGATTAATGCTCGTACTTTGAGTTCTGTCATCAATTCATTCTTTGGTACATCTCAATTATCACAGTTTCTTGACCAAACGAACCCTCTCAGTGAGATTACACACAAACGCCGTATTTCGGCTCTCGGACCCGGTGGTTTGAGTCGTGAGCGGGCAGGTTTTGAGGTTCGTGACGTTCACTATTCTCACTATGGTCGCTTATGTACAATTGAAACACCTGAAGGACCGAACATTGGTTTGATTTCTACCCTATGCGTTCACGCAAAGATTAATAAAATGGGCTTCTTAGAGACGCCTTACCGGAAGGTTACGGATGGTAAAGTGACCGGTAAAGTAGAGTACCTTTCAGCAGAGGGGGAAGACTTTATGAAAGTGGCTCAAGCCAATTCCCCTATCAATAATGACACGGGAGCGTTCTTAGTGTCTGAAATGAAAGGCCGGGAACATGGTGATTTCCCTATGCTTTCTCCGGAGGAAACTGAATATATGGACGTTGCCCCTAACCAAATTGTGGGCGTATCGGCATCAATGATTCCTTTTCTTGAAAATGATGATGCTAACCGTGCCTTGATGGGTTCGAACATGCAACGTCAGGCAGTTCCGCTGTTACGTCCTCGCGCTCCAATCGTTGGTACGGGCTTGGAAGGTAAAGTGGCTCGTGACTCTCGTATGTTGTTCAATGCAGAAGGTGATGGTGTCGTTGAATACGTAGATGCCACTCAAATCGTCATTCGCTATGACCGTACGGAAGAAGACCAATTGGTATCGTTTGAGGATAACCGCAAAACTTACCAATTGACAAAATTCCTTCGTACCAACCAAGAGACTTGTATCAACCTCAAGCCTATCGTTCGTAAAGCTGACCGTGTGGTAAAAGGACAAATTCTTTGTGATGGTTATGCGACTGAAAAAGGTGAATTGGCTTTGGGACAAAACCTGAAAGTGGCGTTCATGCCTTGGAAAGGTTACAACTTTGAGGATGCTATCGTTATTTCTGAGCGGGTTGTTCAAGAAGATATTTTCACCTCTTTGCACATTGAACACTTCGAAATGGACGTTCGGGATACCAAATTGGGTGAAGAAGAATTGACCAATGATATTCCTAACGTTTCAGAAGAAGCTACTAAAGATCTTGACGAATACGGTATCATCCGTATTGGTGCATGGGTTAAAGAAGGTGATATTTTGATTGGTAAGATTACGCCGAAAGGTGAATCAGACCCGACGCCGGAAGAAAAACTTCTTCGCGCTATTTTCGGCGATAAAGCCGGTGACGTTAAAGATGCATCTATGAAAGCGCCTCCGGGTACTGAGGGTATCATCATTGACAAGCAACTTTTTGCTCGGGCGAAAAAAGACAAAGTTCAAAAGACTAAAGAAGAAGAGCAAATCAATAAACTTGAGAGCCAACACCTTGTTGCTATCAATGAATTGACCACCATTCTGAAAGATAAGTTGCAACAACTTGTAAAAGATAAAACAGCGCAAGGGGTTAAATCTATTTACGGTGAAATGCGCATTCCGAAGGGCACAAAATACAATGCCACTATTCTGAATGAAATTGATTTTTCTGAAATTGATTATCAAAACTGGACAGATGACACTCATATTAATTCATTGATTTCGAGATTGTTACACAACTACTCTATCAAAGTCAATGAAGAGGTGGGTCGCTACAAACGTGAGAAATTCAATATTTCAATCGGTGACGAACTTCCTGCTGGAGTATTGAAATTGGCTAAAGTTTATTTGGCTAAAAAACGTAAACTCAAAGTAGGTGATAAATTGGCTGGTCGCCATGGTAATAAGGGTATCGTTTCACGAATTGTTCGTGCAGAAGATATGCCTTTCCTTGAAGACGGAACGCCGGTTGATATTGTCTTGAATCCACTCGGGGTTCCTTCTCGTATGAACTTGGGTCAAATATTTGAAACAGTTTTGGGTTGGGCAGGAGAGAAAATGGGTTTAACATTCGCTACGCCAATCTTTGACGGTGCAAAATTGCATGAAATTGCAGATTATCTCGTCAATGCAGGTTTACCTGAATACGGACAAACCTTTTTGCAGGATGGCGAAACGGGAGATCGTTTCCACCAAAGAGCGACAGTGGGTATTATTTACATGTTGAAATTATCACACATGGTGGATGATAAACTCCACGCACGTTCTATCGGACCTTACTCACTCATTACACAACAGCCATTGGGAGGTAAAGCTCAATTCGGTGGACAACGTTTTGGTGAGATGGAGGTATGGGCATTAGAGGCTTATGGTGCAGCAAACATCTTGCAAGAATTGTTGACAATCAAATCTGATGATATTCAGGGTCGTGCGAAGGCTTATGAAGCCATCGTTAAAGGCGATAACTTGCCGGAACCGAATATTCCTGAATCATTCAACGTATTGGTGCATGAATTGCGCGGTTTGGCTTTAGATGTTCAGTTTGATTAAAAAGATTTTATTAAACTTTTAATAAAGGAATAAGCATGTCTTTGAAAAAAGCGAGCAGTAACTTGAAAAGTAGTAGTACTTTCGATACTATTACTATCAGTCTGGCAAGTCCGGACGACATTTTAGAGCGCAGCTATGGTGAGGTTTTAAAACCGGAAACCATCAATTACCGCTCTTATAAGCCTGAACGCGATGGTTTATTCTGCGAACGTATTTTTGGTCCTGTCAAGGACTATGAGTGCTATTGCGGGAAATATAAGCGTATCCGTTATAAAGGCATTGTGTGCGACCGTTGCGGTGTGGAAGTGACAGAGAAGAAAGTGCGTCGTGAGCGTATGGGACACATCAAATTAGTGGTGCCTGTCGTACATATCTGGTTTTTCCGTTCATTACCCAATAAGATTGGTTATATGCTCGGATTGTCGAGTAAGAAATTAGAGTCCATCATTTATTATGAAAGATACGTTGTTTGCAACGCAGGTGTAAAAGCAGCTGATGGGGTGAATAACCTTGATCTAATGACTGAAGAGGAATATCTTGAAATACTTGAAGCATTGCCAAAAGACAATCAGCTTAAAGATGACATGGATCCTGATAAATTCGTTGCAAAAATGGGAGCAGAAGCGGTTTTAGACTTGCTTTCTCGCATTGATCTCGATGCTTTGTCAGCTGATTTGCGTTATTCGGCGGCTAATGAAGCGTCACAACAGCGTAAATCAGAAGCTTTGAAACGTTTGCGCGTTGTTGAAGCATTCCGTGAGGCTCGGGAAGTGAAGGAGAATAAGCCGGAATGGACGATTATCCAGTACTTACCGGTTGTTCCGCCTGAGTTACGTCCTCTCGTTCCATTAGATGGTGGTCGTTTTGCGTCTTCGGATTTGAATGATTTGTATCGTCGAGTAATTATTCGGAACAACCGTTTGAAGCGTCTTTTGGAAATCAAAGCACCTGAGGTGATTTTGAGAAATGAAAAACGAATGCTTCAGGAAGCAGTTGACTCTTTGTTTGATAACTCTCGTAAGTCAAACGCTGTAAAAGCGGAAGGTGGTCGCGCGTTGAAATCTTTATCTGATATTTTGAAAGGTAAACAAGGTCGTTTCCGTCAAAACCTATTGGGTAAACGTGTCGACTATTCTGGTCGTTCAGTTATCGTTGTGGGACCAACTCAAAAATTACACGAGTGTGGTTTACCTAAACAAATGGCAGCGGAGTTGTTCAAGCCATTCGTTATCCGTAAGTTAATAGAGCGAGGTATCGTTAAAACAGTTAAATCTGCTAAAAAACTCGTTGATAGAAAAGATCCTGTCATCTGGGAAATTCTTGAGAATATTTTGAAAGGACATCCGGTTCTTTTGAATCGTGCTCCTACGCTTCACCGTTTGTCAATTCAGGCTTTCCAGCCTCGTTTGATTGAAGGTAAAGCAATTCAGTTACATCCGCTTGTGTGTGGTGCATTCAACGCCGACTTTGACGGTGACCAGATGGCCGTACACGTACCCCTCAGTCACGCCGCCATTTTGGAAGCTCAAGTATTGATGTTAGCGGCTCATAATATATTGAATCCGCAAGACGGGTCGCCTATTACCTTGCCTTCTCAGGACATGGTTTTGGGTCTATATTATTTGACGAAAGAGCGTAAATCTATTCCTGAAAACCCGGTTAGGGGAGAGGGAAGCAGATTCTATTCGGCTGAAGAAGTGATTATTGCTTATAACGAAAAACAAGTTGACTTGCACGCGGCTATCAAATGTCGGGCACGGGTAGAGGAAAATGGCAAGTTCGTTATGAGATTGATAGAAACTACCGTAGGTCGGGTATTATTCAATCAGGCAGTTCCTGAACTCGTTCCTTTTATCAATATATTATTGACAAAACGGAATTTGAAGCAAGTTATTGGTGATATTATCAAACGAACTAACTTTGCTGTGACGGCAGATTTCCTTGATAGTATCAAAGAATTAGGATTTGGTATGGCATTCCGTGCCGGTTTATCTTTCAACTTAGGTGATTTAATTACACCGACAGTGAAGGCTAAAACTTTGGAAGAAGCTAAAGTTGAGGTGGATGAAGTTTGGGATTCTTATAACATGGGTCTTATCACCAACAACGAGCGCTATAACCAAATCATTGACAAATGGACATTTGCTGATAACAGGATTACTGATGCGTTAATGAAAGAATTGGCTGCACACAAACAGGGTTTCAACTCGGTGTATATGATGTTGGATTCGGGTGCACGTGGTTCTAAGCAGCAAATCAAGCAGTTAGCAGGTATGAGGGGTTTGATGGCAAAACCGCGTAAATCAGGTGATACAGGCGGGGCTATCATTGAAAACCCAATCCTTTCTAACTTCTTGGATGGTTTGTCGGTTTTGGAATACTTCCTTTCAACGCATGGTGCTCGTAAGGGTCTTGCGGATACGGCTTTGAAAACAGCAGATGCGGGTTATTTAACGCGTCGACTTGTTGACGTGGCGCAAGATGTTGTAATCCGTGAAGCAGATTGTAATACACTGAGGGGTATCGAAACGACATCTTTGAAAGAAGGGGATAAAGAAATTGAATCTCTTTTCATTCGTATCAAAGGTCGTTTTACACTGCATGATATTGTCAATCCTGACAATGATACGGTTATTCTTGAAGCGGGTGAATTTATTTCAGATGATATTGCTGCTGAAGTTGAAAAAGCCGGTATAGAAGCTGTAACTATACGTTCAGTACTGACTTGTGAAACTAAGCGAGGCGTTTGTGCTAAATGTTATGGTCGGAACCTTGCCACAGGTCGGATTGCTGAAATGGGTGACGCTACCGGTATTATTGCCGCACAATCTATTGGTGAACCGGGTACACAGTTGACTCTCCGTACATTCCACGTAGGTGGTACGGCTACAATCAGCCGTACGGAAAGTGAGTTAGTGGCTCGGGTAAATGGTAGAATTGAATTTGATGAAATTACTTCAGTTGAATATGTAGAAGAAAGTGGAAAGACGACAAGTGTCGTAATTTCTCGGACAGGTGAATTGCGTATAATGGATACCAAGACAGCTAAAGTATTGGCAACCAGCAATATTATGTACGGTTCTACAATTTTTGTGAAGGATGGACAAGAAGTTAAAAAAGGTGACAAAATATGTGAGTGGGATCCATTTAACGCGGTAATTGTAGCCGACAAAACGGGCGTTATTCAATTCGATGGTATTGAAGAAGGTGTTACTTTCCGTGAAGAACGGGATGATCAAACAGGTTTCGCTGAAAAAGTCATCGTAGAATCTCGTAATAAACGTAAAGTTCCGGTGATTAAAATCGTTGATAAAGATGGAAACGAACTTAAATCATTCACACTTCCGGTAGGTGCTTACTTATCGGTTGAAGACGGTCAAGAAATCGTAACTGGTCAGCGGATGGTGAAAATTCCTCGACGCATGAGTAAAATTCAGGATATTACGGGTGGTTTACCACGTGTAACGGAGCTTTTCGAAGCCCGTAACCCAACCAATCCGGCGGTAGTTTCTGAAATTGATGGTGTGGTTGAGTTAGGTAAAGTCAAACGCGGTAATCGTGAGATTTCGGTGAAAGCCAGAGATGGTCAAGAGCGTAAATATTTGATTCCGCTTGCCAAACACATTCTTGTTCAAGACGGTGACTTTGTTCGCGCTTGTACACCACTGTCAGATGGTGCTATGGCACCTCGCGATATTTTGGCTATTCAAGGTCCTTTTGCGGTACAATCGCACTTAGTGAATGGTGTTCAGGAAGTTTATCGCTCGCAAGGTATTGCTATCAATGACAAGCACATTGAAGTAATCGTGCGTCAGATGATGCGCCGATTGGAAATCGTTGACCCAGGTGATACGACATTTTTGGAAGGCGAACCGGTTGACCGGATTGAATTTAACACCGTGAATGACGAAATTTACGATAAAAAATTCGTCATAGATGCTGGTGAATCAAATCGTTTAAAAGCAGGGCAATTGGTTACTTTACGTCAGATTCGTGAAGAAAACTCTTACTTGAAACGGAATGATAAGAAGTTGATGGAGTTCCGTGATGCTGTTCCGGCAACCTCTGTTCCGCTCTTATTGGGTATCACTAAAGCATCATTGGGTACAGAAAGCTGGATTTCAGCCGCTTCATTCCAAGAGACCACCAAAATCCTTTCTACAGCCGCTATTGCCGCTAAGAAAGACCACTTGATGGGCTTGAAAGAAAACGTTATTGTTGGCAAGCGGATACCGGCTGGTACGGGTATGCGTCAGTTCAATAACCTTATCGTGACTACTAAATCTGCCTACGAAAGCAACAAAGCTCGTGGTATCTTAGATGATCTCGATATGGATTATGAAGAACAATACGTTGGTAACGAAGCAGAATTGTAAAATTCAGAAGAAAATAGATACTAAGAAAAGCCGTCCCGAATTTGTTTGGGGCGGCTTTTTGGTTATAATTTTAACATTTTTCCTCAAAAAAATATTTAACTTTGTAAAAAAGAATAAAAAATGACAGTTTTAATAGGAGGCAAAAAAGTGCGGTTGCCGAAAACTAAATTGCTCACTTACGAAGAGTATGAGAAACTGACTCCGCCGGAAAGTGGAAACTATGAACTACACCAAGGAAAAATTATTTTTATGCCCTCACCACTTGCTTCTCACCAAATGGTGAGTGACAATTTACATACCCATATCAGCTATTTTGTCAAACAAAATAAATTGGGTAGAGTGCTTGCTGCCCCTATGGATGTGCGCTTCTCACAGCATGATGTCGTTCAGCCAGATTTAATGTTTATCAGCCAAGATCGCTTGTCGATTATTCAAAAGATAGTTGAGGGTGCTCCCGATTTGGTTATTGAAATCAAATCGGATAGTAACACGGCTACGGAATTACAGTACAAAAAATATCTGTACGAAATGGGCGGCGTGAGAGAGTATTGGCTTGTCAATCTTAATAATAAGACTATCCGGCAGTATGAATGGTTTGAGGAAGATTTAATTCTCAAAAGGACGCTAACTATTTCTGATATACTCCGGTCAAGTGTATTAACCCATTTTGACATGCCGATGATTCATGTTTTTGAGTAATTCTATTGCTTATACGTCCTTTTTGGACAGTCATACTCTCATGCTTTCAGCTTGGTGAAGCCAAA
The DNA here is from genome assembly GCA_031424115.1 of Saprospiraceae bacterium. Classification (GTDB taxonomy): domain Bacteria; phylum Bacteroidota; class Bacteroidia; order Chitinophagales; family Saprospiraceae; genus JAAFJT01. The sequence goes on from JANPGW010000434.1 coordinate 13,314, forward strand.
GGCAGTGGGGGTAGTATCCCTTACATCGTATAACCAAAATGCTTCAACAACCTATCATCATCGCGCCAATTGTCCTTTACCTTTACGGAAAGCTCTAAAAAGACTTTCACTTGGAGAAATTCTTCTAAGTCTTTTCGGGCATCTACGCCTACTTTTTTGATGGCTAAGCCGTTTTTTCCAATCATAATGAGTTTTTGGTTTTCACGTGCCACGTAGATAGTTGCCATAATACGGCTTAAAGGTTCGCCTTTATTAGTTTGCGTTTCTTTAAAAGAATCGATGACGACCTCGCAAGAGTAGGGGATTTCGTCACGGTAATTGAGCAATATCTTTTCCCGAATGATTTCAGCGGTGAAAAAACGCTCGGGTCTATCCGTTAATTGGTCTTTTGGATAATATTCGGGTCCTTCGGGTAGGCGCATTTTGATTTTATCGAGCAAAACCTCTGTGCCCCGTTTTTTCAGCGCGGATATTTCAATGACATCTGTAAAATTCACTTTTTTGCATAAATCAGCCCTGTATGCTTCCACTTCTGAAATTAAGAAAGCATCTATTTTATTGATGACCAAAAATTTAGGATAATCTACATTTTGTAATTTGGTCAGAATCGGGTCATCATCTTCATATTTTTCTCTGGGGTCGGTGACGAACAGCATCAAGTCGGCATCCTCAAATGAACCTTCTACAAAAGCGTTCATAGCAGAATGCATTTTATACGCGGGTTTGCGAATAAAACCCGGCGTATCGCTGAAAACAACCTGAAAATCATCCCCACTTAATAAACCAATGATTCGGTGACGAGTTGTTTGAGGTTTATTGGTGATAATACTCATACGCTCGCCCACCAGCGCATTCATCAACGTACTTTTTCCCACATTCGGACGACCTACTATATTTACAAAACCTGATTTATGCATTTTATTTCAATATTTAGGGTGCAAAGGTAGCTATTTTAAGCGATATACTGAGGGGGGATGCTTTTATCTAAAATGTTCTTGATATCGTACTTGTCTGTTTAACTATTTGTATTTGCATATTACGCAAATTGATAGTATATCCAATTGTATTAACCCTCCGTCAACTCAAATTTTCTACCATCTAAGTCTTCAATAACTGCCCAATAGCCATATTCAGTTTGAGTAGGCAAATTCTGAATTTTAACATTTTTATTTTTTAATTCTTTGATGAGAGTATCCAAATTTTTAACTTCAAAGCCCAAACGAGTTGTGTTATCAGTAGATGTATTTTTAGGCGTTGGATATATTTCAAATACAATTTCATTCAAAACTGTTGAATAATGAAAAACGCCTTTTCCATGTTGGTGATATTCAAAAAATAACCCTAATAGCGTGTAAAATTTAGCTAATTCATGTATTTGATGGTTTTTTATGACCATTAGACTGATTCTCATTTTAAATATGTTTTATTTATTCAAATAGAAAATGGCACGACTACTGCCGCACCATTTGTTATTATTTTTCACTTTTCACTTTTCACTTTTCACTTTTGAAGCTTCCCTGCCAAATCCAAGAAAAACGCCCATTCTTTAGCTGTTTCCTTATAGCGTTCGAAGCGACCCGAAGCCCCACCATGACCTGTATCCATATTGCAATACATATAAAGTGGGTTTTTATCTGTTTTCATGGTGCGCAATTTGGCGACCCACTTGGCAGGTTCCCAATATTGCACTTGTGAGTCATGCAAGCCAGTGGTGACGAGCATGGCAGGGTAGGCTTTGGGTTCCACATTGTCGTAAGGAGAATAAGATTTCATGTAATGATAATACGTTTCATCTTTTGGATTGCCCCATTCATCAAATTCGCCGGTGGTCAATGGGATGCTTTCGTCGAGCATGGTCGTCACAACATCCACGAAAGGAACTTGAGCAATGATGCCTTTCCAAATTTCAGGTTTCAGATTGATAACTGCGCCCATCAACAAACCGCCTGCCGAACCGCCTTGCCCAAATAACATATCCGTTGTGGTGTATCCCTCAGTAATGAGGTGTTCTGCACAAGCGATGTAGTCCGTAAAGGTATTTTTCTTTTTTAAAAACTTGCCATCTTCGTACCATTGGCGTCCGAGTTCTTGACCACCGCGAATATGAGCAATCGCAAATATGAAACCTCTATCCAAAAGGCTTAGGCGTGGGGATGAAAAAAAAGGGTCAATGGAATGACCATAAGAGCCGTAACCGTATAGTAACAATGGGGCTTGTTGAGCTGACGCTAGGTCATTACCCCGACCGAATTTTTTATTGTAAACCAACGAAATCGGTACTTTTACACCATCCGCAGCGGTGGCATACAAACGTTCTGCGTGATAATTTTCAGGCTTAAAAGAAGCATCCAAAACAGCTTCTTGTTTCAAAAGCGTCCATTCTTGGGTTTTCATATTAAAATCATAGACAGTGCTCGGCGTCGTCAAACTGGTATAGCCCATGCGCAATGTCTCAGAATCGAAATCTGGATTCAATCCGGTATAAGCCATATACACGGCTTCTTTAAATGGAATAAAATAAGCTTTTTGATTATGGGTAGAAAGCACTTGCAATTGCGTCAAACCATTGTGGCGCTCGCTCAGAACAAGGTAATCTTTAAAAATATCTAATCCTTCCAATAATGTATCAGGGCGGTGCGGAATCAAATCTTTCCAATTATCCCGAGTTGTAGGGTCTAATTCACTACAAGTCATCAATTTAAAGTTTTGAGATTCCCAGTTGGTGACAATGTAGAAGGTATCGCCTGCGTGATTCACTGAAAACTCGTGTTTGCGTTCACGAGCTTCAAACAGGCGGAATTCACCATGCGGATTATCAGCTTCTAGAATGCGATATTCGTTGGAAAGTGTTGAGTATGAACCGATGATGAGATATTTTTCCGATTTGGTTTTATAGACAAAGCAGCCATATGTCTCATCTGTTTCATGCCAAATGCACTCATCCAAGGCAGGGTCAGTGCCCACAGTATGCTTAAAAATTTTATAAGAGCGCAAAGATTCATCTTTGCGATTATAAAATACGGTTTTATTATCGTTTGCCCAAACGCAACTGCCGGTAGTATTCTCTAATGTCTCGAATAAGATTTCGCCGGTTACAAGATTTTTAAAGAAAATGGTGTAAATACGACGACTTACAGTATCAACACCATAAGCCAACCATTTATTGTCAGGAGAAACCGCCCGACCTCCGATAGCATAATACGAAAACCCTTTGGCCAACTCTGGCACATGCAACATAATCTCTTCCTCTACTTCCAATGAACCCTCTTTGCGGCTGTGAATGGGGTATTCATGCCCTTCTTCGTAACGCGTGATGTAGTAATAACCGTTATATTTATAGGGTACTGTCATATCCGTTTGAGCAAAACGGGCAACAATTTCCTTGTATAATTCCTCTTGCAGCGGCTTCGTATGCCCCATTTGTTCATCCAAATAAGCGTTTTCAGCATTTAAATAGTCAATCACCTCTTGGTTGTCACGCTCATTCAGCCAGTAATAATTATCTATTCGAGTATCGCCATGAATGATGAGTTCTTTGGGTATTTTTCGAGCAATTGGTGCGTTAAGCATATAATGGATTGTTTTATTATTGAGTGGTAATCAAAAATATAGCCGTTTTTGTTGGATACTGAGGGGGGTCAATTATTATTGATAACCGTTACAGTGGGACCTGAGGGATCTGTATTGAGTTTGGTGGCGAAACCATGGGCGATAAAAGTATAAATTTTGCCTTCCGTCAAAACTACATTCGGAATAGTCAACACAATATTCGTTGTACCGGTCTGTTTTATTTTTATATCATAAGTGCCTTTTGCGATTTCGACAAAATCTTTTATCGTTTTAAAGGTGACATTTGTAAAATCATTGCGGCTTGAAGCAATACCTCCCGGTGCAACTGCTTCAACATCAATGGCGATATTTCCCGGAATATCAGGCATCAAATGAACAAGTCTGACTTTAGCTTTGCCAGCAGTAGTGGCTGCGAGATTATCGGTTGATGTAAAGACCCTAACGGTTTTATTTGCATCATTATCAATATAGGTGTAATACGAATAACCGATATCTTTATTGACTTTCAAACCAACTGAATCTAATTTTGCCCCGGTGCTTGAATATTTTGATATAATCTGGTGATTCAAGGCTCCTGCTTCCACATCTTTGTAAGAACTATTGTTTTTATACGCGATTGGATCGGTATTTTTTTTAATGCCATCAATGAATAAATCTATGGCGGGTGCACCGGCAGCTGCGTGGATTAACATGACTTTACCATACACTTTTACGGTTGGAGCCGGTTCGTCGGGATTGCAAGATGTGATGAGTAACGCGGAAATTGCGCAGAATGTAGCGGTTAGGAATGATATAATTTTCATAGCTTTCATAATAAATAAAACGGTTAGAGTTAGAAAATTTGTGTTTTTACACCTATGCTTATACAGTTTACAGAAAAATAGGGTTGCAATAAAACATAAAAAACTATAAACTATAGGCAGGCAATAGTTTATAGTTGAAAAAATGTAAATATAATATGGGAAATTTAAGTTTGAGACATGATTAATCTCCATTAACTCTTTTTACTATAATTTTGTCGATGCGCATACCATCCATATCAACGACTTCAAATTCGAAATTATTCCATTTGATAATTTCGCCTTCCTGAGGTAACGCTTCTAAAATATGTAAAACAAAGCCACTTATAGTGTGAAAACCTTCGCGGGTATGCGTATCGTCATCCACATCGAATTCTTTTAAAAAGTCATCCCATGGATATTGACCATCTATCAGCCACGACCCATCTTCACGCGATACCAGTTCGTAAGCGATTTGTCCGTCGGTTTCGGAGATATCGCCCACCAAAGCATCAAATACATCGTTAATTGTGACTATACCAACCAGTGTTCCATATTCATCAACTACTAATCCCTGATGTATTTTGGACTCTTTAAATTTTTCGAGTGCCGAATAAGCATTCATGCTTTCAGGGAAAAAATTGACTTTCCGCACTAATTTTTTTAAATCAACTTTTTCTTGTTTTAAAGTCAAAGCTAAAATATCTTTCACGGTAACGATGCCGAAAACATTATCTAATTCATCTTCAGACACCGGATAAACCGCGTGACTATGGGTTTGTATCAGTTCAAGGTTATGTTCGTAGGGTTCGTTTATATCCAACCAAATGATATCAGAGCGATTGGTCATCAATGTTCCCACTTTTTTATCCCCCAAATGAAAAACGCGTTCTACAATGTCTTGCTCGATTTCTTCAATTGTTCCCGCAGTTGCACCTTCATCTATAATGGCTTTAATTTCTTCCTCCGTTACTTTTGAATCATCCACTTTGACATTTAAAAATCTCAGGAAAACGTCAGTCGAAGAACTCAAAAGCCACACAAAAGGGCGTAACAAACGCATAACCCATGTCATGGGTATAGCCACAAGCTGAGCAATAACTTCCGGTTTGGACAATGCAATCCGTTTAGGTATCATCTCACCAAACACGATGGTGAAATAACCGACTAAAATAATATTAATAACAGCGCCAATTTGGTGAGCATATTTACCAATATAAGGGAGGTTTTCTATGTGGGGAGCTATTTTATCCGCAAATTCCTCGCCGCCTACAGCACCAATAATGATAGTTATTATTGTAATGCCGATTTGAGTTGCTGAAAGAAATTTGTTGGGAGTATTTGCTAATGCAAGGGCTGCTTTTGCACCACTATGTCCTTTTTTGGCAAGAAGTTCAAGTCGAATTTTCCTGACTGACGTCAATGCTAATTCTGACATCACAAAAAGGCTTGTAATAAACGTAAGTAAAATAAGTAAAATAAGGCTATTCATTATGTGATTTTAAAATCGCTGCAAATTTAACAGTTTCTTTCTAATTTCAACTATTTTTGTTCCGAATTCAAAAAAAGTTTAATTTTCGATGCATTTACATCATTCAGTTTTAATTGAAGTTCAATACTTTCCACCTATTGAATACTTCTCCCTTTTTTGTCAAAATAAATATGATTGTGTCATTTTTGAAGCCCATGAAAACTATCAAAAAGGCAGTTATCGAAACCGATGCCATATTGCCAACTCTACCGGTTTGCAAGTTTTGAGTGTGCCTCTTCGAAAAGGTAAAAACCAAAACCAATCCATTCGAGAGGTGATGATTGCTTATAATGAGGATTGGCAGAAACAACATTGGCAAAGTCTTCGTACGGCTTACGGATCTGCCCCATTTTGGGATTATTATGCACCTCAGTTTGAAATATTTTTTAAGGAAAAATATGATTGTCTATTTGATTTAAACATACATATTATTGAAGCTCTTTGTAAAATGTTGAAATTAAATAAAAGTGTTAAAACTTCATTTTCAAATGATTACGAACTTCTGTTTAAGGATGGAGCAGATTTTAGAAATGCTATTTCACCCAAAAAAAACGTTTTTAAGGGCGAAAGATACGCCCAACTTTTTCAGGAAAAAACAGGCTTTATACCCAATCTCAGCGTTTTGGATTTGCTATTTTGTGCCGGTCCTCAAGCAGTAGATATTTTGAAAAAATCAAACATTGGATGAAACTCACCACAACGGTAGCCTACCAAATCAATCTTATTCTTAGACAAGCGAGTTTCATCTTTTTGTCGATTCTTTTAGTGAAAAGCGGCGTTTCGACCCCTGAAATAGGAGTTTTTGAGACACTCATATTTATCAGTTCTACAGTCAGCTTTTTTTGGCTCAATGCATTCCTTCAAGGGACACTTGTGCAATACCCCTCAGTATCAGACATAGAAAAACCGGTTTTGAAATTTAATATATTCCTATTTACGAACGTTTTCAGTATTCTTGTTTTCTTAATTTTAATTCTCCTGAAGACCCCTTTTCTTTCTTTTTTTACCGGACAACCTGATTTGCCTTATTACAATATATTTTGTCTTTATATTCTATTTAATTTGCCGCCTTATCTATTAGAAAGTTTTTGGACAGCCGAAAACCGCCCCTTCCAAATATTGACTTATGCCATTGTGTCTCATTTTATGCTACCCCTCAGTATCACATTCCCGATTTGGTTAGGTTATGGATTTGAAATTAGTATTTGGGGTATGGTCATTGTTTCTCTCATCCGGTATATTTGGATGTTAAAATCTATACATCAAAATGGTGTTTTTACCATAAGTCCCGACTTTATCAAATCATTTTTTGTACTTTGTTTACCACTTGTGGGATATACCTTTTTAGGCGGTTTTGTCACAACTTTTAGTAATTGGTTGGTTAATTGGCATTTTGAGGGCGATAAAACGCTATTTGCAATCTATCGGTTTGGCGCGCGGGAATTTCCCTTGTCTTTAGCATTAGCGACCGGAATGAGTAGTGCTATTGTACCTATTTTGGCATCAGCAAGGATTGGAAAAGATAATTTGAGCTTGTTAAAAGGTAAATCCGTAAGACTATGGCATTGGCTTTTTCCCATTTCAATTGTTTTGATAATATCATCCGAATGGCTTTTTAAAACTGTTTTCAGTAAAGACTATTCAGATAGTGCCAATATTTTCAATATATATTTATTACTTTTATTAAGCCGCGCCTTGTTTCCTCAAAGCATATTATTGGCTTTAAAAGCAACTTCTTTGATATTGAAAATTTCTATTATTGAAACGGTTTTTATCATCATATTGAGTTATATTTTGGTCTTTCCGTTAGGACTTGCCGGTATAGCTTGGGCAACTGTGGCAGGCTTTTTATTAGAAAAGCTATTGATGATAATAATTTTGAAAAAAAAGTATGATATTGGTTTTCAGGATTATACAGATGTGAAATTATATGTATTGTACTCTCTTTTATTGATTGCCGCTTATTTTAGTTAGCTGTGGGCTTTGAGCTATCAGCATTGCTCATAGCCCAAAGCTCATAGCTTTTTACTCCTCACAATGGGAAGCGCTGGGTGCAATATCTTCGTCAGATTTGTTGGTAGGTCTGAAATAAATGGCTTTGCTGATGGACAAAAGAAGTCTCTCTACATTGGCCGGCTTAGGAATAAAATCAAAAGCACCCCCTTGTAAAACTTCCTCAATTACCTCATCGTCAGCCAATCCTGATGAAAAAATGACAGGAACCTTGGAGTCAATATGCTGAAAATGTTCCAACATTTGCATGCCATCAATGTTTGATAGATTATAGTCTGTAATGACTACATCATAAATTTTGTTAAGAAATCGCTCTAAACCATCAATGCCATCGTCGGCAACATCTACTAAGCAATCAAGCTTTTCGAGAACAGTTTTATAAGCCTGTCTTGTTTCTCTCTCATCGTCTATTACTAAGATTCGCGTCATAGGAATTACTGGATTTTTAATCGGTTTTTTTTGATGTGTCATGTTTTATAATGTTTGAATAGTGAAAAGTTTTAGTTGATTTAAATAAACCAAATCCCGTGCCATAGCTTTATATGGTAAAATATTATACATAAGAAAAGGCGATAAGCAAAATTTAATTTGCCATCGCCTTTCATTTTTATCTAAAGTGTATTCGCTTGATTTGCAATAGTTAGGAATCGAAATTATATATCTATTAATAAAATGAATATAAATTGATTCCCATGCCAAAATTATAAGCCTTTGGGTATGGCTTCGATGAGCTTCTTTGTATAATCATGTTGAGGATTATTGTAAATGTCGTCCGCAATACCCATTTCTTCAATTTTTCCTTTGTTCATCACGACCATTCTATCACTGATAAATTTGACGACCGACAAATCATGAGAAATAAAAATACATGTAAATTCCATTTTTTGTCTCAAATCTATCAACAGATTCAGTACTTGTGCTTGAACAGAAACATCTAAAGCGGAAACGGATTCATCGCAAATAATAAATTTGGGATTGAGTGACAAGGCTCTTGCTATACAAATACGTTGTCTTTGACCACCGCTAAATTCATGTGGATAGCGGTTGAAATGGATAGATTCTAAACCAACAATCTCTAACAGTTCAATGACTTTGGCTTTGCGCTTAGCATCATTTGAAAAGAGATTATGCACTTGCATTGGCTCCATTATGGCAGAACCAATTGTCATACGCGGATTGAGAGAAGAGTAGGGGTCTTGAAAAATAATTTGAATATCTTTGCGCAACGACCTCATTTCCAATGCGTTAAGCCTTGTTATATCTTTCCCTTTATAAAAAATAGACCCTTCAGTAGCGGGTGCTAATTTGAGAATGGTTCTCCCCAACGTTGTTTTTCCACAGCCTGATTCGCCGACCAATCCCAAAGTTTCTCCGGGATAAACATCAAAGCTAACATCATCCACTGCTTTGACAAATTCTATGGCTTTACCAAAAAAGTTCGTTTTGCTCGGATACCACGTTTTTAGATTTTTGACTTGTAAGATGGGTTCTTGCTCTGTTAAATGTTGTAATCGCAATTTCGTTTCCTCAGACGGAATTTTCACAGCATTGACAATATGCGTAACGGAATCTTTTTTTTCTACAATTGTCAAGCTACCATCTTTTTCGATTAAAACGTCCATAAAGTCAGAAACTACCGGTAATCTTCTCAATCGTTCGGTCAATGGGGGCCGACACGCTAAAAGACTTTTTGTGTAGGGATGTTGAGGGTTTTTGAATATATCTACAACAGAACCTTCCTCTACAATATTACCTTTATACATCACAATAACTCGGTTAGCAATTTCAGCAATCACGCCCAAATCGTGGGTTATAAAGACAATCGCCGCGTTCATTTCACGCTGCAAGTCTTTCATAAGCTCCAAAATAGTTTTTTGTACAGTTACATCAAGGGCAGTAGTCGGCTCATCCGCTATCAATACTGAGGGGGCACACGACATTGCCATGGCAATCATCACCCGCTGCTTTTGACCGCCGCTCAGTTGATGCGGATAACTCCGATAGATGCGCTCGGGGTCAGGTAGTTTCACCTTTTCAAAAAGGGCAATTGTTTTTTGTTTGGCTACCTTTTTTGTAACGTTCTGATGGGTTAAAATGGCTTCAGACACTTGATTACCACAAGTATAAACCGGATTAAGGGAAGTCATAGGCTCTTGGAAAATCATCGCTATTTCGTTACCGCGATAATGCCGCATTTCTTCTTCTTTTAGTTGTAATAAATCGATGACATCCCCCCCCTCAGTATAATACAAAATTTGCCCCCCCGCAATTTTACCCGGCGGCTCGTTGATTAAGCGCATAATACTCAAGGAAGTGACCGACTTGCCCGAACCCGATTCTCCCACAATACCTACTGTTTCTCCTCTGTTGAGCGTGAAATTGATACTGTTGACGGCAGTCACTAACCCACTTTCTGTTTGAAACTGTACAACTAAGTCCTTGACTTCCAATAATTTCTGTTTGGTCATATGACAGTATTTTGATTGAAGTCGAAAGATAATATATGCTTGGGAAAAAATGAATTATTTCAATCCCTTTACCACGCTTTGATAATAAGGATCGTAATCTTTTAGTTTCACTATGGCGGCAAAAAAGATATAAACTACCAAACTCGTTGGCAACTGAACGATGGCTTCCTGTGGATAATTAGCAACTGCCAGCAGAAAAATAGCGGACATCAAACTCAAATATAAAGCCTTAATCATGGGGTCTCGTACCCGCAAATAGAAATATAGTGCGCGTTTCAGTACCACAAATAAGAAAATCATATACAGTATCAATCCAATCCAACCTTCTTCCACCGCTAACCTCACGTAATAGCTATCATGAGCAAAACCTGCCAAAAAGGAGTTCGGAGTAAATCGCCTTGCCCATAATCCCGTACTACCTGGTCCAAAACCAATCGGGTGACTGTAAATATGGGGACGGATGCGCTGCTGATTATAAAATCGGATTTGGACGGAGGCATCTTCATTAGGTTTAAACGCTGATTGCACTCGGTAGATAACCGGGTTTGAAGTAGATTTCAGTACCAATCCTGTTCCTACGACGAGAAAAAAGGCACTCGCTATCAATACCTCTCTGCTAAGTGTCATCAAAGCAAAAAAGACAAATCCCAATGGAATCAAGACAAAACTTGTCCGCGTACCGGAATAAATAGAGGACCAAAACATAATCATCGCCGCTGACAGTAATATTACTCTATGTTTCCATAGCATCGGCGAAGTGGCATAAACCATGCAAAAAACACCCATGTATGACATCATAATACCAAAGGTCATAGCGTCATTGAAAAGAGAAAAAACCCTCATTCTGCCCCATTGATAGAACAATTGAAACCGCTCGGCATCAGCATAAATCCAGGCTTTTTCTGAATTGCTGAATCCCAGAAACTCTTGTTTCAAGCCATAGAGCGCAGTAAATAACGCCAATGCAACTATGAAATTCAGCATCCATTTGATTTTATTCAAAGAACTGAAGGCATATAAAGCAATAAAATACAATAAATTAAGGATAGCGAGGCTTCGAACCGTAAAGAGCCACGCCATTTTAGATTCTTGAGAAGGATTTAAGGCTTGAAAAAGATTGTAATATATCCACAAAAGTAACCAGGTGCTAATGGGGTCTTTGGCAAAAGCCCAATCTTTTTTCATCACCTGACCGACTAATATACCCCCTATCATAATCAGTAACAAACCATCCAGAGAAGTACCCACCGGAGCTTCAGTTGACTTGCCTATAATCTGCACCAAAAAAGCCACAATCAGGGTGAAAGCTATGCCAAATTGATGATAAAACATACACGAGAGAATCAAAGGAACAGCAATAATACCGACAATAGCAACGGCGCCAAACTTCATGCCGAGCAAAGGCACAAGGCTGCCCATCACTAAGCCAATAGTTGTGAGCATCAAAAAACCCAGTGGATTATTGAGTTTTTGGATAAATATCTGATTTTTAAGCCAATGCTTAAAAGAGTTTTTTATGGATATGATATTTTCTAATAGCATGTTTTTTTACGGATGTTGCACGCAATGGTTTGTGTAGAATCTATAAAAACAACAACTTCAGGAATGAACCAATAAAAACGGCTAAAAAGATAAAGACGCCAATAATTTCAATTATTTGCTCTTTTGTTGTCAGTTTGAATGGGTTTTTATGGTAAAACATGACTTGAGTTATTTTTTGAAAATCTTTTTTGCCAAAAATGTGATAACGGGTGGGGTTAAATCAATGATGATATTTTTAACATCTAAAAGGGCATTATAAACAGCCATTTTATTATCTGCTTTATTCCCTTTCCTAAACTTATAATTGATAGAATGATCGTGAAATCCTTCGTTTACTTCATTTGAAGGTCTGCCGTTGCTGTAATAAAACAAAGATACTGATTTATTTGAACGATTTTCAGGACATTGTAGTGGGTCGGGTGAACCATGATATGAATCGTCCGTGGTAGTGAAAAAGAACAACGAATTGAATTCCGGCAGCACTTTTTTCACGCAATGAGTCATATCTTTATTCCAAAGTTCATAATCTCCGCCATATTCTTGTTTCCAATCTTTGTTCAAAAATACCATTAAGTGCAGCCTTTTATCTAATTGAGTGAGGCGGTGTTTATTGATGTCAGCGTGTATTTTAACGAATCCCCCTTTCTTAGTTTCGTATAGACCTCCCCCTTCAAGATAAGAATCCGGTATAAGGGTTTCTTCAATGAGTGAAATTATCTGTAAGAATTGTAAAAAAGGTTGTGAATTCAGAAAATGTATGAACGCTTTTGTTTTATCTCCAAAATACAGCTCTCCTTTTGAGACGAACTTGACTTCATTGAGCGACTTGAAACTGATGCCATCTGTTTTATCAACATTTTGTAACTCTTCTAAAACGCTATCCAGAATTTCCTCATTAAAAAAATTTCTAAAATGAATATTAGGAAATGGGTCGGCATTTTGAAAACTACTTTTGTACGCCTGTGCTATTTCTTCCAAATCTCCATATGCGGAGTTAATATAATTCATTCAAACCTCTTTTTTATATTTGTAGCTTTTGGGAGAGATAAGATGAAGCTATTTTCGATTCCTCACCCCCCCCTCAGTATAGTTGTTCATCTGAACAATCATTTTACGATAATATATGATTAGAGGTTGAGATTTTTTCCCATTTATTTACTGAAAAATCAAATCTTTTCATCACACGAGCAGGATTTCCTACCACTAAGGTATAAGCTGCAACATCTTTAGTCACTACTGAACCGGCTCCAACAACTGCATTTTTGCCAATCGTTACACCTGCTGTGATGATTGAGGCTGCACCTATCCAAGCACCATCCTCAATCGTAATTTTTTGGGTTGAGAATCCTTGATGGACTATTGGCTGAGTCACATCTTCAAAATCATGGTTCATTCCGCTCATTAGTACATTTTGGGCTATCAATACGTTGTTGCCAACCGTTATAGGCGCTATCAATTTACTCCCAATACCCACTAAAACTTTTTTGCCGATGATTAGGTCACCTACACCATTTGACACCAAAGTATGCGATTCGAGAATGGAATTGTCGCCTATTTCAAAACGATTATACGGAAATACATCTAATCGCGCTGACCATCGAATAATGGCTTTTCTGCTTTTTTTATGAAAAAAGGGATTCACAAACACGCGAATCCACCACCGTGGTCGATAATCATGGGGTGGAATCATCAACCATTGTGATATTTTTTTCAACAACGGGTTCGATTTTATCCGATCTTTTAGTAATGACATGTCTTTTCTAACTTTTTTTTCGCCTAATAATTATTAAACTCATATTTATTGCTGGCTTTTTTTTCACAATGTTCGTCTATGATTTTCCAGAATTGGCGTACGCGGTCACCCCAAGTGTTTTGATTGGCAATGGCTATACGCTGTTGTATTTTTTCGGCATTGTAATCATTAACGGCAATATCTATGAGTTCAAAAAAATGCTGATGGTTATTGGCAATATGTATGACGTCTTTGAAACTCCGAATATCGTCACTAAAATTTGTCGCAATAATGGCTTTTCCGCCGGCTAAATATTCATTAATTTTTAAAGGATATACTGATTTTGACATTTGATTAATCAATGAGGGCAGAATTGCCACGTCGATGAATTTTAAATATTGCGGAACATCAGTGATGGGTTTAGAACCGGTCAAAATCACATTGGGCATTTTATCCAAACCTTTTTCATATACCTCCGGTGAGTTTATTGGACCCACCAATAATAATGTTTTATCCGGATGGGCTTTAGCAATACCGGCAAGCAAGCCATAATCGGTTCGAACAGGGTCAAGATTTCCCACAAAACCAATGATTTTTCCTTTTACGTGAGCTATTTCAGCTGGTTTATCAAAAGTTCTAAAAGGTAAATCTTTAAAAATTGAAATGTCAACGGCATTGTTCAAGATATACGTTTCAGGCTGGATGGCAATAAATTTTTTCCACAAATTGCTTGATGTCACCAATGTAATATCCGATTCAATGGCCGCCTCTATTTCAAGACGAATACCGTGTTTTGCGACATACGGCTCGGTTGAAATATCATCAATGCATTGATATATGCTTAAAAAGGCGCCCATTTCTTTCGGTAAAATGGGTACAAAAAACGGGTCAAAACAAGTCAGATAAATGAAATCTTTTATTTGATTGTCTTTAATGATTCGTTTGATGGTTTTGAGAACTAAATTTTTGTTATACCGATAAATGGAATCATAAAGAAAACCTTCGGGTAAAAAATTTATTGGAAATGTAGGCGGCGGCGTTGCAGCTATGAAATTTTCCGGAATTTCCGAAACTGTTTCATATTTAACAATGCCCCGAACTAAGCTTGGGAATCGCTCACGGAGTTTTTCGTTGGTTCTGTTTTCAAAAATATCCTTTACTGAATACGGATGATTCAAATAAAAGACTCTATGCGTTTTTGCCATTTCTTTGGCAAAACTGAGCGAAACGGAAGAGTAAGGGTGATCCGTTCTGAAAAGCGTATTTAATATAATATCATATTTTTTTTTCATGAAAACGATATACTTTTTTGGTGAATAACTCTTTGCTTTTCAACCAAAACTCTTTGTAAAAAGCAGCCATAAAAGCAAAAGCATTCCAAGTTTTAACACCCAGAAGCCTATTAAGAGTCATTTGCATGACAACAAACATAATGCTCATAGTCGTCAAAGACCCATAAGCAGCACCATATAAACCGAATATTTTAATAAATAAGATATTCAGAGTCAGATTCAGAACTGCCCCCAACAGAGTAATATAAAAATTCAATTTAGGCTTACCGATTGAATCCAAAATAGTCCCGAACTGCATAGCGAACGCCATGAAAACTCCATAAAAAATAGTGACCCTCAGTATAGGTGCTGAATCACTGTATTTCTCGCTGCCAATAACCCAAATAATAATATCAGCGAAAACAAGGATAAATATCACCGCCGGCAGTAAAATCGCCAATAATACACCTACTGATTTTTCGTATAAATGTTTAGCAGATTGTATCCCTTTTATTTTGGAAGTCGGGTTGTCGCTTTCGATAATTTTAGAAGCTCTTCTTGCCGACTGAGGGAAAAGTATCGCTGCCAATGTCATTGTTGGAACTTCCGTGAGGGTATTTATTTTGATTGCTAAATCATAAGTGGAGACTTTATCGAGTAAAAACACACTTAAAATCAGCCTATCCACATTTTTATAAGTCATTGTAGCCATGTTGGTTCCAAAAGTGTATTTTCCATAATGGAATAGTTTCTTCACCCATTTAAGATCTAACTTATTATCCAGAACGAAATATTTTCCGGCAAACCTGTACGCTACAAATGTTGCTGGCACAGCCGCTATCAATTGGCACATCGCTAAATGACTAAGATTGAATGCACCGCCAGTTAATTTTAGAGACAAAACATAAAAAAAAAGCAAACCATTTCTAATAAAGCCTGACCAAAACAACCCTTTGAAATCGAGATTGGCTTGCTGTATGAAGTTGAATTGATACAGTCCGGATAACACCAACGTAGTGGCTGCATATATATTCAGCAAAGCAACTATTTGGGTATTTGTTTGAGCGTTACTGAAAATAAAGCCTATCCATCGGGGACTCAAAAACAAAAAAAACGCAAATACAGCCGAAAGAGTGAGGTTTAGGAACAGGGATGCGGTATTGATTTTACCATGCTCTGATGGCTGACTACTGCTCAAATAGGTCATCAATCCATTTTGCAGAAGTCCCGTTCTACCTACTTCAATAAAGGAAGTGATGAGTAAAAAAATGACCCAAACAGAGCATGTCGGCTTATCTAAAACCCGCCACAAAATGAAAACCGTACCCAAATTGAAAAACAGCATTGTCAACTGATTCAATAACGAATAGAAGCCGGATGTTAACCAGTAGTTGTTTTTCACAGTAAAAATCAGTTAGATTTTGCTTGTTAATAAAAAATCAAGAGATGGACTTGAGTTCAACATTATTCAAAACGCCCCCTAAAACCTTATCGCCTAAGCTTTTTAAGAATAAGATTCCATTTTCATCAATTTGTTTTACCGAAGTGGTAGCGTCAAAAATGGGAATTACTTTTTCAACAAAATCAACCAATTCGCGGGCATCCGAGTATTTATTCAAACACGACGCCTCAAGGAAAATATAGTCATAATTTTTACTTAAATCTTTGATTTTTTTCTTGAAATCTATACCTGCTAATAGTTCCGAAGGGGAATTGTGACCACCCTTATTGCCAACAATCGTCACGTTTGGGAGATTGATATCAATAGAGAGCCTCGTTGCTTTGGCTGTCATTTGGGCAGTTTCTTCTTCGCCGGTCACTGAGTTAGTGTTTTGTGCGGTAGAAAGTCCTGTCAAAGTGTTATTTTTGAAATTGGTATCTATAATCAACACTTTTTTATTTTTCATACTAAAAGTATAAGCCAAAGCTGCCGCAAGGAATGATTTCCCTTCTTGTTCCTTCAACGATACGAATAAAAAAGACTTTTCACCACTTGCCTCAATATCGTGACGAATTTTGCGCAGCGATTCTTTAAAATAATCTCTTGTTTTGTTAGGTTTTTCTTCTTCAAACAGATAATCAAAGTTGATGATTTTTCGAGAGTTCAGTTTGCTAAGAATGCCTAATAACGGCAAGCCCACAAGTTTAGAATACTGAAACGGAGTGCTCAACGAGCGGTCTAAGTAAGTGAGCAGGAATAAAAAAATAGTAGCAATTGTTCCTGTACCTATGCCCGCAAAAGCGGCAAGTAGTGGCGCTTTTGCTGATTCCGGTTTGGTTGGCGGCAAAGGTTGATCCACAATCCGCATCGGGTATTCTTCCGTTGAAGACTGTTTGATAGCATTCGCTTGGGTGTTTTTTTCGACTGCACTTTTATATTCTTCTTCTGCAACTTCCGCTTGTTGAGTCAGTTTTTTTAAAGTCGCATTGTTATTCACCAATTTCGCTTTTTCGTTTCTAAGCTTGACGATTGCCGTTTCCAAAACCTTAATTTTTTGTTCTGAGGCATCTTTATTACTTTTTGAATCAATATAGCGCAAATACAATTCTTGATTTTTTTGAACGACTGGATCTTGATCGTCGCGTTTTCCGAGAGCAATCCGTCTACTTACGTTCACGCGTTTTCCTTTGAGTTCTTCTATCCTTTTTCTTAAATTTTCATCTTTTGCTCCTGTTTCTCCATATTTAGCCAATAAAGCTCCAATTTCAGTAGTTAAACTCCTGACCTCATCGTTGTTATGGATATTTTTGTCATAATCATTTCTGATAAAATCAGCATAGTGCTGCTGGCTATTTTCATAAATTCGGGTGGCTTCAATATAACCGGCAAACTTTTTCCGTTCTTCGGTCAACTCCATTTCTGCCTCTTTAATTTGAGAGACAATGGATTGACTTTGTTCTAACAAAGCGACAACACCGTTTGACTTCGAATAATGGTAAATGCTGTTATTCAGCCTTTCCAACGAGTCTTTTTTAGCCCGCAAAAAATCGTTGTAAAAAGCAACTGACTTATTTTCTGTTGTATCTTTACTGGAATAATAAAATTTCAAAAAGGCATCCGCATAGTTTTTTACAACGAAATAAGTCAGTTTCGGGTCTTCCGAAACATAAGCTATTTCGACGTAATCTGATTTGCCTTCTCTTTTGATTTCTATTTTTTTAGAAATTGTTTCATAGTCATAGCCATAGACTTTTTCTAATGCTCGGGCAGCTGCCAAGTTTGCTAAACCGGAATCTGTAAGAGTGCTTGAATCTGGATTGATGTTTATTTGAGCCAAATAATTATCAATTTGCGCTTGGGTTATTGGCGTTTTCTCAGGGTCAATTTGCCGGAAAGGTTTTTCCACTGAATCCATCTTTAAATCGTGAATCATCAACTGTTGAGTCAATAGCGTGGTTGCAGGACGCGATTTCATGTATTCAATCAAATTGGCGAACTTGTTTTCAATCTCAAATTCCTGAACAAACGGATTCTGTTCTCCTACTCGCACTCCTTTGAAGTCAGTTATGCCTGTTCGGATTGTTGCAGTTGATTTATACTTTTGAGGAAGCATATTGACTACAAACCATGTTGTAGCAGCTGCCAATAGCATTGTTGAAAGTAGCAGCCATTTCCTTTTTGATAAGACGGAGAAGAAATACCTTAATTCCATAAGTTTCTAATTGTGTTTTCTCATTACTTTTTAAATTTCGGTGGATTCAAAAAGTGTGTATGTTTTTTATAAGTAGTTTCTCAATTCTTAACTCGATGACATCTTCATCTTGGGGGAGAGCGGTGTAGAAATTAGAATAAACCGGTTCATTCGATAGTCATGTTTGTTTCTATCCAGCAAATTTACTTCTTTTTTTAATTCGTATCAATTAATTGATTATCAATTGTTTATATGAAAATTAGTAAAATATTTATTTTAAAATAAGAATATTTTCATTCTGTTTTTAATCTTAAACTAAAAAATGCTGATAGTCAATGAATTAAACTTGCACAATAAAAAATATTACAAAAAAAGTACCCCCTCAGTGTGCTTTACTTTTAATATAAAAAAATATGAATTTTACCACTTTTAAAGCAGGTAGTTTGACATTAAGATGGGTCTATTAACGCTTTGGATGAGGGTGAGTTAGGGAAACTTCTAAAATTTCCCTAACTTTGGACTACTTCTAAAATTTGTTAGTAATTGAAATTAAAGAGGAACACTGTACTTTACTCAGAGAGACTGAAAACTCCGCTCAACTAAATCTCCATACAAGTCATATTCTGTGGCTTCCGTTATTTTAACTTGCGCAAAATCACCGATTCTGACGTAATTATTTTTGGCTTTTACCATGACTTCATTGTCAACTTCAGGCGAATCGTGCTCAGTTCTACCGATGAAATAGGCTCCTTCTTTTCTGTCGAATATCACTTTTAATACTTTCCCGACTTTGTCTTGATTCTTGCGCAGTGAAACTTCTTGCTGAATTTCCATCAAACGGTTTGCTCTATCTTCTTTTACTGAGGGGGGGACATCATCTGCCATTTCGTATGCCGACGTATCTTCTTCATGCGAGTATTGGAAAACACCGACCCTTTCGAAAGCCATTTCTTCAATAAAACGGCATAAATCTTCAAATTCCTCTTCCGTCTCTCCTGGCGATCCAACCAGCATGGTGGTACGGATGGCAATATCCGGTACTTTCTGGCGGGCCAACTCTATGAGTGCTGCGGTTTCTTCTTTCGTAATCTGACGGCGCATGCGACTCAAAACAGCATTATTCGCGTGTTGAAGCGGCATATCCAGATAATTACACACCTTTGGCAACTTAGCCATTGTATCGAATATCTCCGTCGGAAATTTACTTGGATAGGCATAATGTAAACGAATCCATTCGATGCCTTTTACTTCGTGCAGGGCTTCTAAAAGTTGAGATAATTCTCGTTTTTTGTATAAATCCAAACCATAATAAGTCAATTCCTGAGCAATCAACATCAATTCTTTAACACCCATGCGCGCCAAATTTTTGGCTTCACGCACCAACTCCTCTATGGGTCTTGACACATGTTTGCCCCTCATTAATGGGATAGCGCAAAATGAACAAGTGCGATTACATCCTTCGGATATTTTGAGGTATGCATAATGTGAAGGTGTGGTAATCAATCGTTCACCCACTAACTCATGTTTATAATCAGCATTGAGTTTGGCTAATAATTGCGGCATTTCCATCGTTCCAAAAAAGGCGTCAACCTCAGGAATTTCACTTTCAAGATTGTCTTTATAGCGTTGAGACAAACAACCGGTCACATAAAGTTTATCAATTTCGCCTTGATTTTTCAAATCAGCGTATTCCAATATAGTGTTCACACTTTCTTCTTTCGCCAAATCAATAAACCCACAGGTATTCACGACAATAATATTCGCTTTGCGGGCACTGTCATGCGCCACATCGAAGTCATTACCTTTGAGTTGGGTAATGAGATTTTCTGAATCTACGGTATTTTTTGAACACCCAAGTGTTATGACATTGACTTTGTCTTTTCTTAATGTCTTGGTTTTCAATATATTATATAATTTTTTTTGATTTTAAATTCACGATTTTCAATGATTTTATTTTTTTTAAAAATAAAAAACCTTTTGCGGCTGCAAAGATACGACAAATGCTCGGAAACAAGAAAGCCGACACAAATATGTATCGGCTTTAAAAGAAAGTTGGTGTGAACAATTTGTTGAATTATCCCTTATGGGATAAGAACCGTCTTTAGGATCTACAGGGCAAAGTTTTGAATAAAAAGTAGTTTTAATAATATGTGTTACCTTGTTGTATTAATTGACAAACAAAATTAATCAGTTTTTTTGATATATCTTATATTGTGACGTAGTAAAATAAAAAAGGCCACATAAAAATATGTTATTTTTTTAAATAAACAATTATTTGGTATTATTTAATTTAAACATTTAAATAATAAATCAAGTGTAAAAAAATGATTATGAGTTAGTTATGATTAAAATTATCAAAAATAGAAAAATTAATATTTTTTGCTTTAAATTTATCGTTTAAATATCATTAACATTTTGAAAAAATATGCCAAAAATGTGACACGTGACAAGTTTTCTATATAGAAACTTTTGAAAATTATTTTTCTAAAAAAGGCTAATCTGCTTGGGTGGTTCTTCCTCAATAAAATGGGGCCCCCTCAGTATAGCTTCGAATTGTGAGTTGACAGCATCGTGCAGATATTTGGCTAAATCGGGTGCATTCAAATTGTCCGGTTCGTGGGTAAAAAAATACACTTCATGCAAGCCTTCCTCAAACCATTTTTTCAATCTGACTACCCATTCGTCAATTCTGGTATAATCGGTTGCATGTAAATCATTGCCCACAAATCGAATAACAGCCGTTGAGGTGGTGAGTCGTTGATGCAAAACATCTCGCCTGCCCGCCACGTCGGTTATGACTGTGCTGACACGATAATGTTCCAATACATCAAATATGGTTTTAAAATAGTGTTCATTAGCAAACCAATCTTCATGTCTCAACTCAATAGCCAAATGGATATCTTTTGGGAATTTACTGAGGTACGATTCCAAAATACGCAGATTTTTGTAAGTGAAATGCGGGGGCAATTGCATGAAACAGACTCCCAATTTTTCTTCAAGCCCCGCAATGGCTTCGCAAAATTGAGCTGTTAAACCTGTTCCGAATCCTAATTGCGGGGAATGGCTGACTGTTTGAAGCATTTTAGGTGCAAACCTAAAATCGTCCGGGGTTGAGTTATACCATTTTTGAATATCGGATGCTGAAGGGGTACGGTAATGGGTCGTATTCAACTCAATTGTATTAAATTGGCGGCTATAATACTGCAAATAATCCTGTGGTTTAGCATTTTTGGGATAAACCTTACCAATCCATTCTTTCATACTCCATCCGGTGCAACCGATATATACATGCGGCAAACCTTCTCGCTGCGGTAGCCCGGTCAAAACTCTGAGGGTTTCAGGGCTGTCATTGGGTAGAGAAAAATGTATATTTTTTATATTTCTAACTTTGCCAAAATCCATCTGCTTGTTTTATTCAATGATTTGACTAAATTTGCGTTCCTAATAATACTGAAAATAATACGAACTAAGGATTTGAATATTTAGTTTACTAACAAAATTCCAAATTCCACATTATGGGTTGGTTTAAACGATTACAAGATGGCATTAAAACTGCCACCGTCAATAAGAAAGAGGCACCTGAAGGTATCTGGTATAAATGCCCGAAATGTAACGAAACGACAACGATGAAGGAGTTTCGTGATAATTACTACAAATGTCCAAAATGTGACAATCACACCAGAATTGGGTCTCGTGAGTATTTCAAATTAATATTTGACAACAAAGAGTATCAACTTTTGTTCGAGGAAGTTATATCAAAAGATACTTTAAAATTTATTGATACGAAGCCGTATCCCGATCGTTTGACCGATGCCTACAGAAAAACGGGTTTGACTGATGCCATTTCTGTGGCGCAGGGCACTGTCAATGGCAAATCACTTGTCATTGCCTGTATGGATTTTACATTTATCGGCGGCTCAATGGGTTCGGTAGTGGGAGAACGGATTTCGAGAGGCATTCAGCAAAGCCTCAAAACCAAAGCCCCATTCATGATTATCTCCAAATCGGGTGGCGCGCGGATGATGGAATCGGCTTTTTCATTGATGCAAATGGCTAAAACATCCGCTCAGTTAACGCGCTTAGCCAAAGCGGGCATTCCTTATTTTTCTTTGATGACTGACCCGACAACGGGTGGGGTGACTGCCAGTTATGCGATGTTAGGCGATATCAATATGTCAGAGCCGGGTGCGCTCATCGGGTTCGCGGGACCCAGAGTCATCCGCGAAACGATAAAAAGGGATTTACCTGAGGGTTTTCAATCGGCTGAATTTTTATTGGATAAAGGATTTGTGGATTTTATCGTGAATAGAAAAGATTTGAGGGATATTTTGAGCGATTTGATTCATATGTTTTATAAGCCATAATCCCTTAAAACCCTCACATACTGAGGGGGTAAAAAAAATCCGCTTGTGGTTCATCAAGCGGATTTTTTTTATTTTAGCTGTAAAAAATGAATGTCCGACAATCGGTATATTTTTGTTAAGATTTTAATTGAAAAAAAGATATTCAAAAAAATAAAAGGTATTCCCATTAGGTATAAATTTGGATTGAAAAATTTCCAGATAATTTGCTCCTTTATTTCTGATTTAAAGGCGAAAAGCATGACTAACGACCAAATAATGGCTAAGATACCAAGCGAAAATGCTAACCATTTAAAATCCACAAGAGCATTGATTAAAAAAAGACCTGAAAGCGCCAAGATTAAGATTGTGGAAAGGTCAAAAAAATACCCATGTGACCAGTATTTTTTAAGGAAAATAGCTGATAATAAAATAAAATATAAATTAGCTATTAAGTAAAGATTGTTTACCAAAAGTGTATTAAATTTTCTCATAAATTGTTTTCTTAAAATTAAATTAATCGAATAAAAGTAACATCATTATTTAATTTTACCAAATCTTAGTTGGGTTATTATATAAAATTCAGAATTCGTTTTTATTTTGCATCAAAAAAATATTTTTTGCGCTTATGAAAAATCAACCGGATAAAAAAGTATGGTTCACTGTCTTAGTTGCGGCTTTGGGCTATTTCGTAGATATTTTTGACTTACAACTGTTCAATGTTATTGGCAAGCAGAGTCTTGGTACCAAAGGACTGAATCTCAGCTCTGAGCAAATTGATTACTACTATGATTTTGTGCTTTTCAATTTCCAAATGGGGGGTATGCTCATCGGCGGTTTATTATGGGGAATAATGGGGGATAAAATGGGGCGAAAATCCATTCTTTTTGGGTCTATTCTGATTTATTCGCTTGCCAATTTCGCCAATGGGTTTGTGACGGATACGACTTCTTATTCCATTCTACGATTTATCGCCGGATTCGGCTTGGCCGGCGAATTAGGCGCTGCTATAACGCTCATAGCTGAGTTGATGACGAAAGAAACTCGGGGCATTGGTACGGTTATAATAGTAGCCATGGGCGCTTTGGGTGCTGTGGCTGCCGCTTTTGTGAGTAAAAATTTCTCTTGGCAAACTGCTTATTTTGTGGGCGGCAGTTTAGGATTATCCTTGCTCTTGCTGCGTTTTAGCACTTTTGAGTCAGGAATGTTTGATAAATTGAAACGTACTGAGGGGGTATCCAAAGGAAATTTTTTATCCCTTTTTACCGATAAAAAACGTTTTGTAAAATACCTGATGTGCATCCTTTTAGGCATTCCCATTTGGTACACTTTGGGAATATTAATTAAGTTCTCACCAAAAATTGCGGAAGCTACCGGCGTTTTAGGCAAAGTCAGTGTTGCAGATGCGGTGATGTACGCATACATTGGACTTTCAGTCGGCGATTTGATTTGTGGCTGGCTGAGTCAGGTTTTTGCCAATCGTAAGAAAGTAGTTTTATCTTTTCTGGTTGCTTGTTTGGGGCTTGTGATCATCATGCTAAATGTCAAAGGTTTAACGGTTGCTTGGTTTTTGGCGTTGTGTTTTATGATCGGTGTTGCCTCGGGCTATTGGGGACTCTTTGTGACCATAGCTTCTGAACAATTTGGCACCAATATTCGCGCTACTGTCACCGTAACCGTGCCTAATTTTGTCCGTGGGGCTGTCATTCCTATAACATTGGCTTACAAAGTCTTGGAAACCAGTGTTGGCACTGTATACAGCGCGACTCTTATAGGGGTTATTTGCCTTGCGGTGTCCTTTGTAGCAATTGGATATTTGAAAGAAACATTTGGTAAAGACTTAGATTATATGGAGATGAATTAATTTTTAGTTCCACAACCTCCTCCGCCGGGTGTTTTGACGACAAAACTATCTCCGGCAAGAAGAGACGCACCGTCAATGCCTTTAAGCGACCTTTTTTCTCCATTTTGTAAGACAATAAATTGCTTACCGGTCTGTCCATTTTCGCCATCTTTAATACCAAAAGGGGCTATTTTTCGATGTTGTGACAAAACGGATAATTCGACGGCGGCTAAAAAAGTGAGTTTTCGGACTATACCATCGCCCCCTTTATATCGTCCTTTACCCCCCGAACCCAGCCTGATTCTACATTCATCTAACCTGACCGGATATCGGAATTCCAGGATTTCGGGATCGGTGATGCGGGTATTGGTCATATGTGTATGCACCGCATCTGCACCGTTGAATCCATCGCCTGCTCCGGAACCACCACATATAGTTTCATAATAGCCAAACGTGTCGTTGCCAAACAGGACATTATTCATGGTTCCCTGACCACAAGCGATGATACCCAATGCTTTCAAAACCGTATCAGTCAATCGCTGGCTGGTTTCAACATTGCCGCCCACGACTGCCGGAAGCTGGTCATAATCTTTTTCATCACTGGACATTTGGGGGTTCAAAATGGAATTTTCGGGTAGATAAATGCGCACATTTTGCATGATTCCTTCATTTAGGGGTATATTTTCTTTCAAAAGAAGCCGTAAAACATAGATAACTACTGAATTAACAATGGCGGGTGTAGCGTTCAAATTGCCATTATGAACCGGCGAAGAGCCCTCAAAATTGAATATTACATTGTCAGTTGAAAAATCAATTGCCACTTTTAAAACAGTACCATCGTCTAATTTTTCAGTGGCTTCATAGATTTTTGGAGGATTATTTATACCGGCCGAAAATTGCCTTTTCAAGGCTGCTGCCAATTTTTCAGCCGTATAATCTTTCAATTTTTTCATGTAAAAATGCACCGTCTCAATGCCATGTTCTGCCACTAAAGTTTGCAAGGATTGCACACCATTCAGATTAGCAGCCAAAGCAGCATTCAAATCGGCGATATTTTCTTCAATCGAGCGAGTGGGATACTTATCATGGGTCAATTTATCCCGAATTGATTCCCAATTGATGACGTCTTTTTGAACCAAATAAGTCGGCGCTATAATTACCCCTTCTTGGCTCAATTTCGTCGCATTTGGAGGCATAGAAGCTGGACGAATACCGCCGATTTCTGAATGGTGGCAACGGTTGCAGACATACCCAATGAGTCTTTTTTTAGAAGCTTTAGGGAAAATTATTTTTTCAAAAACAGGTGTAATCAACGTCACATCAGGCAAATGAGAACCGCCAAAACCCGGATGATTCGTCACGATTGTATCGCCTTCCTGTAAAGTAAAATGCTCTAAAACTTTGCGCACACACACGCCCAAACTGCCCAAATGCACGGGAATATGAGGTGCGTTAGCAATCAAGTACCCCTCAGTATCCAGCAATGCACAACTGAAATCCAAGCGTTCTTTGACATTTACGCTTAAAGAGGTACGTTGGAGCATAACGCCCATCTGCTCGGCGATATTCGTAAAACGGTTGATAAAAAGTTCTAAATCAATGGATTGTGCGTGTTCTTTGGGCAATATTAAGTTAGTAATTTCTTGTTTTTTGATAATAGCCGTTTCATTTTCGTCAATCGACATTGTAAAATTCGTTTCAATGACTGTTGTGCTGAAATCATCTAAAAGCAGAGCAAAACCTTCAATTGTCGCGCCCGATGTCAATTCATGTCTTAAAAAAACGGGAATATTGCACCATTCATTTTCAACCAAAGCCTTTACGAAATGATGGGGGAGAGGAGTGTGTTGTTCTGGTTCTGGACAAGTTTTACGAGTAGTTTCGGTTTCTTTTTTTTCAGAAGCTATCACGCGGATACATTCTATCTCAATCTCTCGATTATCCATCCAATGCCCATAAATGGTTTGGTATTGAGCCTTAAATTGGTCAATGAAATGAGCATTGAAAGGTATTTCTAAAGCGGCATCTTGACCTTTTAGGCGGCAATAAATCATCTGTTTTTTTATCAGAATACGGTCTTTGGCTACCCCCTCAGTATAGACCTGTTCGATGGCATTTTGGGAAAGTTTAGCAAACTCTTGTATTAAATCTTGATGGGATATTTGAGAAGAGGTTTTGAGAATTTGCTTTTCGGCAAACCTTTCCACTTGTGCGTGTAAGATGCCATAAGCAGACAGTAACCCGGCATATTTTGGCAATAAAATAGTTTTGATACCCAACAAGATTGCCATGTTGCAAGCGTGTAAGCCACCCGCACCGCCAAACGCGACGAGCGCATACTGACGGGGGGCATAGCCTTTGGCAACTGATATTTTTTTGATGGCATCTGCCATGCGTTCATTGGCGATAATGACAAAGCCATTGAGAATTTCTTCTTTAGAAAGCGATTTTTGTGTTTTTTGGAATATGTTCTTTTGTAAATTATTCAATTGATCTGACGCCGCTTCATAAAAAATAGGAATGCCAAATTGCGAGGCATCTAAACGTCCCAGTAATAAATTGACATCCGTTATGGTCAAAGGACCACCGGCTCCATAGCATGCCGGGCCCGGTGACGAACCCGCACTTTCGGGGCCTACACAGAGTTTAAAGCCATCAAAATAGCAGATTGAACCGCCTCCCGCTGCTACTGTTTCGATATTTAATGCCGGCGAAAATACCGTTGCCGTACCGATGGTTACCTCAAATTTGTAGTCATAATCTTCATCAAAACGGGCGACATCAGTGCTGGTTCCACCCATATCAAATGTCAAAATCTTAGAATAACCGCTGATTTTTCCTATCGTAGCAGCCCCAACTATTCCCCCCGCCGGGCCACTCAAAAGACTGTCTTTGGGTTGAAAAAAAGCAGCATCTATCAAACTACCCGCGCTTGTCATCACTTGTAAACTCCTTTTGGGCAATTTATGAGTGATATTGGCGATATAGGTGTCAATAATGGGAGCCAAATAAGTGTTGACAAGTGTAGTTTCGGCACGTGGTAAAAATTTTATTTGTCGAGACAATTCTGAAGAAATAGAGACATAATCAAAGTGATTGTTTAAAAAGGCTTTGAGTCGGGTTTCGTGTTCATTATTTTTATAAGAATGAATTAAAGCAATGGCAATGGATTGTATATTTTTCTTTTTAAGTTGTGTGATTTTTTTATCTAAATCATTGAAATTCAATGTCTTATAAATGCTACCATCTGCATTCAATCTTTCTTCTACTTCTATGCACTCTTGATAAATGGGTTCGGGCTTGATGATTTCAAGTGCGAATAAGTCAGGGCGTTGCTGGTTACCGATTTTCAACAAATCTTTAAACCCTTGGGTCACAAAAAAAGCGGTATTAGCCCCCTTTCGCTCAAGCAAAGCATTGGTTCCTTTGGTTGAGCCAAGCCTCATAAGTAACGAAGGGAATGGCTCGTCAAGCGGTGTTTGAGTGACTAAACGGGCTGCCAAAACGGGGGCTTCTTCACCTGCGGTGATCTCAAAAGCAAGATTTTGACCCAAGTATTGTTCATCAAATGAATGATTGAGTGTAACAATTTTAGTGATGGGATCGTACTTTTCTACAAATATCCGATGGCCGTTATTGTTATGTTGTATTGATAGTGAGGTATTTATATCAAAAGGGAGATTTATAAAGCGAAATTCATAATTTTTAAAAATATCCTTTTCTATACGCCAATTGTTCTTCACTTTTATTGTTTTAGAATCAACCCATTTTTCGATTGATCCG
The DNA here is from genome assembly GCA_031424115.1 of Saprospiraceae bacterium. GTDB lineage: Bacteria > Bacteroidota > Bacteroidia > Chitinophagales > Saprospiraceae > JAAFJT01. Next base: position 41,818 of record JANPGW010000434.1, read on the forward strand.
CGCAACGTACTGTTGCTCAATACTTTACACGTATAAATGTTGCCTAAATTGTCTTTGGCTATACAGTCGGTGAAAGTGCCGCCGGTATCAATAGCAATGAGAAAAGGAAAAATGGACATTTGAAATTTATTTGAAATTTTTCTAAATAACTGGATAAATTTGGTTACTTTATTATTAAGTTTTTATCTTTGCCAAAGAAAATAAAAAAATTAAGAAATATGAAAAAATTAGAGTCCGTAACACGTTTCGATAAAAAACAAGCTATCATGTTTGCCATTTCTTGTGTAGTTGCTCTTTTCATTTTGGCAATTGGCGCTCAATGGGTTTGGGTAACTTTTCCTTTTATCTGTACTTTCTTCGTGAAAATGTTTGATTGGATTTAAGTAATGATGAATTTAAAACTATAAAAAATCCGTTCCGAAATTATCGGAACGGATTTTTTTATGGGCATACTGAGGGGGGGTAAAGACTATTTTTTTGAGGTGTCGGCTGCTTCAAAAGCATCTGACACCTAATTATCTGAGATTGCTTCGTTAATTTTCATTTTTTTTCTGATCCTTGGGCCATTCAAACTGTTTGGCATTTTCTTTATTGACCACTTTTCCCTTATTTCCTAAAATGGGTTTGGGAATTGGCGCTTTGTCCATAATAGTGTTCTCCAATTTGCTGATATGTTCCCAGATGCCTTTTTCCAATTTATATGCTTCATACGTGCCATCAGGTACAGACACGGAAGGTATTTCGGGGTTTTTATAACCAATATCTGTCAGGTGATCGTGTACAATCATTCCCATTTCGTCATCATAGTTGAGCCTGATTGTGGCTTCAACTGAATGGTACAAAACAAGCCGATTGATTTTTTTCTTAAAGCCGCGTTCTTCTTTTTCAAAAACAGCCGCCCCAAATCGCGGTGAGCCGCTTTTCAAAGACATAACATCGCAGACTTTTATTTTTTCAATGGTATCATGGGCATTAAAGCCGAAAAGGAGGTATTTTACGCCTTCTTTTGTTTTGAAAGGCTTGATATTATAGTACAACGCACCGAACCATTTGTCAGCCGTTAGAAATTGCGACTCAGGTTTTGGTATCTCTTTTGACATATCTTTTAATTCATAAAAGATTGATTTTGAACGATTTAATTGAACAATCCCAAAATATTTGAAACGATTCTCATTAATCATTAATTGCCAAGTGAAGACACGACATTCGCGGTCGGGGGGATAGAGGACGGAGATATTTTCAACTTTATCGAAAGCATAATTAAATGAATTACCGATGTCTAACGCCTTGCGCATCAAAGGCATCATTTTTTCTTGAGCTACCAATCTATTCTCATCGATAGAGTCAGTAACAACAATTCTTGCCAATAGAGCTATTGAATCTTCAAGAGCACTCATTTTAGCTAAATCAGCGGGATTAATTTCTTTTGCTTTGGTTTGGGCAAAAGTCAAGTGGTTGACAATCAATAAAATAGAAATGAAAATGAATTTTCTCATTGATAGAATGGTTTGAATAAAAACGTCAAAAATGTCCGTAAATTGTACGTAAATATTCTCACAAAGTTGGGTTTGGGAGGGTAGCCGTTGGTCAAATTGTTTTATCTCGTCCGTTTGCGTTTATTATTTTTATAATCTTGAAAGATAAATTCTCCGAGTCCTTGTAGGCTGCTGTAAAATGCCTTACCATTATTGGCTTTAGTGAATTCTTCCACAAAATTCTGTAAATATGGGTCGCGGGCAATCATAAAAGTTGTAATTGGAATCTGCAATTTACGACATTGAGCCGCCAAGGAAAGCGTGCGGGTAATGATTTGTCGGTCGAGACCCCATGAATTTTTATAGTAGTTTTTACCTTTTTTAATGCAAGTCGGCTTGCCATCGGTAATCATAAATATCTGTTTGTTGGGATTGCGTCGGCGTTTGAGTAAATCCATCGCTAATTCTAAACCGGCAACGGTATTCGTGTGGTAAGGACCCACTTCCAAATAGGGTAAATCTTTAATTTCAATCTGCCAGGCATCGTCACCAAAAACGATAATATCCAACGTATCTTTTGGATAACGGGTCGTTATCAACTCTGATAGTGCCATCGCCACTTTTTTAGCGGGCGTAATCCGGTCTTCACCATACAGTATCATGGAGTGCGAAATATCTATCATTAAAACCGTACTCATCTGGCTTTGATAAAAAGTTTCATGTACTTCAAGATCATTGTGTGTGAGTTTAAAATCGTCAATTCCATGATTGATTTGGGCATTTTTCATGGTATTCGTCACTGCCAGATTATCAAGCGGGTCTCCGAATTCATATGGTTTGACATCAGAAGTGAACTCATCGCCTCTGCCACTGTAATCTGTTGAGTGATTGCCTCGCTTCGTTTTTTTAATTTCACCAAAAATATCTTCCAAAGCTTTTTGCCGCAAGCCAATTTCCATCTTAGCCGTTAAGCCAAAACCACCCCCCTCAGTATCTTCCGGCTTAATGTAGCCTTGGTCAATTAAATCTTGAATAAAATCGGCTATGCCGTAATCCGGTGTAGTCAGATGATACTCTTTATCGAGTTGTGTGAGCCATGAAAGCGCCTCTTGCACATCACCGGAGGTGTACATCAATAAATCCTGAAAGATTTTGAAAAGCCGTTCGAAGGGAGAGCCATCTCCGTCACCGGGTATATATTGCGAAAATCGATAACCTAAATTGGGCATTATATGAGTCAATCATGTGTAATGAATGAGTGGCTTCCACGGGTCGGATACTTTAAAGGTATTCGTCCCATTTCAGCGAAAACTTTCTAACTCTCTATTAATATTTTGTCGAGCTTGGGTCTCTAACTTAGCTCTGAATTCTTCGGTCTGATAAATGAATGGTTTTTCAATAAAAGACTTTAAAACTTTTTTTCTGCCCCGATTGTATATAAAACCGGGATAAAATGAATATTCATCTCTGATTTGCTGCGTATAAACATCATAAATGGTTGCTTCAGAGCCTAAAATGGACATATCAAAATCAAGAAAAAAACCAAGATCAGAATCTTGGCTTGGATTCTCATGTGTTTTAGTAGCATGAATATATTCAACCACTTTATCAATTTTGGCTACCGGAAAGTTGATTTTTATTAAAAATTCCTTTGCCATCTCTGCACTGAGCTCCTCATTATTCGATTTCCAAGCATCATAAATAGCATCATGAAACCAAATCGCGAGATACACCACTTCATCGTCCACTAATTGATTTTTGTTATCTTCCCACAACTTCATTAAGTTGATGATATGCGTCAAATCATGATAGTATCTTTTCCCTGAGTTATACAACTTCAATAGTTCATCAAAAGTTCCGTTGATGAGGGTAGTATTTTGCGCATAAGGAGAAAGTTTTTTATAAAAAATAATCCTGAGGTAATCGCTTTTCATAATATGTGAAATACAAGATAATGAGACAAAACATTAATGGATTGAACAGCAAAGCGCCAACTTAGAATAATCGGGTTTATCAGACGCCGCTTTGTGAATATAACTACCTTTAACTTCACCTTCAAATATCATGAAAGCCCCGGGCATCTGAAAACTATCTCCCAAATGTTTACCCATTTCTGCCCCATATTTGGATTGGAGTGTAAAGCCTCTAAACCACGATTGTAAACCAAAAAGTTGGGTAAAAGAGCCTTTTACTAAACCAAATGCAGCATAGAAATGACAAGTCGGGTCGCTTATATGTTGAACACCGGCTAAATTGAATTTCTTGAAATACTCTTCCGCCACTTTATTTTCAGACATGTGCACAAAAATAAGCTCAATGCCTTGTTTATCGAATGTAGGTTTCAATTTTGATAAATCATCCATTGCTTCTCTACAAAATTGGCAGCCAAAATGTCTCAAAAAAACAAGCAGAACAGGTTTTTCGTTGGAGATACTCAAAATATTTGACTCACTATTAGTGGTCATTTGGGAGAGCAATTCGTTATCTACGAGTACCATAAAGCTATTATTTTTATGAATTAAACATTTCTTACGTGAAAAGGTTTAAAGGAATGTTATAGATTTTCAACGCGGCTTATTTAGGAGGAATATGTTTCTTCCTATTGTTTCTTCGCAATTCTGCTGAGTCCAAGCGGGTCTCTTTGCTTCAAAAATTCGAGCGCCTTATTAATAACCGGATCATTATCGTTCAAAATGCCATAATATCCTTCTTCGCCATAAATAAGCCTTGCTATTCTCGCTTTGAGTTGCTTGCGGAGAACGTCTCTGATAACCGGAATTTCTTTAGTCTGTTTCTGAACACCTTGACGCTCCGTATATTTTACAAAATCATTGAAGGCAAAATCCGTAATGCGGAAATTGCTTTGATATTCTTGCCAATCGTTATATTTTATATCTCTGCGAAATGAAGAGTAATACCGATAGGCATATTCATGAATCCACGGCTTGAGTTGATTGTAATAATCATTTTTATAAATCGGGTCAATAGCTACTGTAAAATCCGGCTGAATACCGCCGCCGCCATACACTAACCGCCCGCTTGCCGTATAAAAACGGCCTGAATCGGTTTGTGAAACGGTATCTTCATAATAGGTATTGACGTTTTCTATACTGTTTTCACCATCATGGATGTATAGTTTTTTAGGTTTATTTTTGTACGGTTTTTGAATACTTCTGCCAGTTGGCGTGAAATAACGGGCTACGGTAAGTCTTAATTCAGAACCATCTTTTAAGGTATAAGGCTCCTGAACCAAGCCCTTGCCAAATGAACGCCGTCCGACAATTACCCCTCTATCCCAATCTTGAATCGCTCCGGCTACAATTTCGCTCGCAGAAGCTGATCCTTCGTCTATCAAAATAGCTACTTTGCCGACATCATAGCGGTTGCGTCCGTTTGTTTTGTATTCATTGCGATGAACGGTTCTCCCTTTCGTATAAACCAACAGTTTATCTTTATCTTTAAAAAGTTGAGATAAGACATCCACTGCCTTATCCAAATACCCACCCGGGTTTTGTCGTAAATCAACAATAATATCTTTGACTCCTTTTTTTTCAATCAGTTTTTCTAAACCTAATATAAACTCTTTGGTGGTGTTAGCACTAAACCGGCTGATTTTAATGTAACCCGTTTTATCGTCTAAAACAGTCGCGACATCAACCGAATGAACAGGTACTTTATCGCGTGTCACGGTAAAAGTCTTGGGTTTAAATTCGTCTTCCCTAAGTACAGATAATTTGAGGGTAGTCCCTTTTTTTCCTCTTAATTTGTTATTAAACCAGCGTTTATCTTTGCCAATGGCTGTTGAATCGCCGATAGCAATAATTTTATCACCCGGCAACAAACCAGCAGTCGAAGCGGGGCTGTTACTGAGGGGGGTAATAATATTGATGGTATCGTCAATAATGATTGTTTCAATACCGACACCCTCAAATTCGCCTTCGAGGTCTTCACTCACATCTTTCAAATTTTCAGCCGGAATATAAACCGAATGGGGATCAAGTTCTTGTAATAAGTTATTAATGGCGTTTTCAACCAGAATTTTATCGCTGAGAGGATCTACATATTTAGCGTCCACATACCGCAAAATTTCTTCCATTCTGCCTTGTCCGATGATTTCTTCTGCGTTTGTTTTTGAATCTGATGATTTAGGAGCGATATTGATGAGCGGTTCATTCTTTAATTTCATCCCAACGGCTATTCCGACCACCATTGTTAGAGACAATAAGAGTGGCGTCCAAATTTCCTTTTTGGTTATTTTGTTTTCAGATGATTGAGTGATATTATTTTCAGACATATTTAAAATAATGGGTCAAAACTGCAAAACACTCATTATACTGAGGGGGGTGCTTTACAGAAAAATTTATCAATTGTCAGGCAAAGTTAGGAAAAATTACAGAGAAAGTACGAGGGATGTTTATTTCTCTTTATCGTTACTTTTCGTTTAAGTTCAAATTCAATAAAATTTGTAATAATAAACCTTTTATTTTATATTTGTTGTAAAGAAATAAACTATCTATTACCATTTTTTGAAAATTTATTAATATGTATAAAATTTCTGACATTGATGAAGTGGATAAACAAATCCTGTCAATTTTGATGAAAGATGCCAAAACACCCTACACTGACATTGCTAAAAATATTCATGTGTCAGGTGGAACTGTTCACGTGAGGATGCGCAAATTGGAACAATTAGGAGTTGTGACCGGTGCCAGTTTGTCCATTGATTACACCAAATTAGGGTATGATATCTCCGCTTTTTTGGGCATTTACCTCGATAAAAGTTCTCTGTATGATGAAGTAGCGGATGAATTAAAGAAAATTCCGGAGGTGGTCGAAGCACATTATACCACCGGACTTTACAGCATTTTTGCCAAAGTGATTTGCCGAGATACTTCCCATTTGAAAGCTGTTTTACACGATAAAATCCAAAAAATAGGCGGTATTCAGCGCACCGAAACTTTTATCACGCTTCAAGAAAGTATCAACCGCCCGATTGCTATTGATTGAATTGTATAAAAAAAATACAAAAAAAAATCTTTCGTTTTTACATACGAAAGATTTTTTTTATGTATTAATTAGCTATTTTGGTAGATGCATATAATCAAAAAAACCTATAAATTTGTTAAAATATTATATTTTTTTACCAAATTTAAACAAACACCATGAATAAAATACTTAAAATTCTAACCTTCATCGCTTTTTTTTCCTTTCAAGCCACCGCTCAAAAAAAATCGGATTTGTATCATTTTGTTGATTCACTCATCAACTTTGAAGCTCAAACCAGCGTAAAACTCAACCAATCGCCCTCAAAGAAAACCGTCAAATTATCTTTTAAACCCATTATTTTTATCAATGGCATTGAGCGGGAAAAAGATAATCTGAATATTTTGACTTTAGATTTGGTGACGGATATTGACGTATGGAGAGAAGCGTCAGCTTTGTTGCGCTTCGGTGATAAAGGCAAGGAAGGGGTTATTGATATCTATACCATTCGTTCCAAAAATCAATTTGTCAAACCTTTTTCTGTCCGATATTTTGATAGTCAGAATGTGATTTCTACCGAGTAGAGCAGTTGAGTTATTATGGTAACGTTACTCAGTTGAGGGATTTTACCTTTTTGATTTTTTAATTTAAAAAGTCGGAATTTGTCCTTTTTAAAGAGTCTTCGGACTCTTTTTTTTATTTGAGAACTTAACACTTGTCATTATTGTTGTTAAGTCTTGTAATTTTGAGCCGAAAAAATAAGATAGTATGTTATTACAACCTAAAGATTTATACGAAAAGTTAGAATTTGATAAGATTATTGCTTTGCTTGAAAAAGAATGTTCGGGCGAGATGGGGCAAGAGTATTTTAAAAAATTGATGCCGGAAACGGATTTGAAAAGCATTGAAAAGAAGCTGAAAGAAGTCAAGGAATTGAAATTGTGTCTTGAAAAAAATGATAAATTTCCGTTCAATGCTTACTACGATATTGAAGAAGATTTGCGGTATTTGAAGATTGAAGGCTATGTTTTATCCATTGAAAGTCTTCAACGGGTGAATCGTATTTTGTTGATATTCAGGGATTTATACAAGTTTTTCAATAATATTCGTCGGGAGGTTTACCCCAATCTGTACGCTATTATTAAGGAGACATTATACGATGAAAACCTGAGTAAAGAAATTACGAGGGTCATTGACGATGAAGGCAATATCAAAGCTGATGCTTCACCTGAGTTGGTACGGATTCGCAAATTCATTCAATCTAAACAACGGGAATTGGATGGCGTTTATCGCCGAATCATATCTGAATTTCGGCAAAAAGGTTGGTTGACGGATAATGCCGAAACCCTCAGAAACGGTCGCCGCGTTTTGTCCGTTCCGGTTGAACACAAGCGCAAAATCAGAGGTATTATCCACGATGAAAGTGCGACGGGTCGAACTGCTTTTATCGAGCCGGAAGG
>JANPGW010000435.1:0-1589 GCA_031424115.1 Saprospiraceae bacterium
CCCCTCCCTTCTCCAAAATTACCCACCCCTTATATTGATTTTTTCTTAATTTTGACCCTACCCTACGCGTTCAGTTTAGGGGGAATGGAGTTGTTATTCATCAAACTAAAGATATTGCCTTTATGAATACCCAACCTTGAAAGATATTGAAAATATGCCAATGCAAAAAGGCGTCAAACGCAGCCTTTTGATTGATGATTATTTCAAAAAAGAGGTGTTGCCTTTTGCGCCCGATGCGTGGTATGATACCGATAAAATGAAAATCGCCTACGAAATCGCTTTCAACAAGTATTTTTATCAATATGAAGGCTTGCGCCCTTTGAGTGCTATTTGAGTATAAATTGGAAGAAAAAGAAGTGGGCAATTTGATTTTAGAATCTTTTACGCTTGAAAAATTTGATGACTTAGACATCAATTCGCTATTGCTTCAAACGGGCTATTTGACCATTAAAAGGATAAGCCCAAGGGTTAATTTCATTCTCAACTATCCAAATGAAGAAGTCAAACAATAGAAAGTAAAATAGTTTTACCTTCTAAAGAATATCATACATTAAAATTGGTTCAAAAAGGTGATTTTGTAATTAGTTTAAGGTCTTTTCAAGAGGGTATTAGTAAGAGTCTCTACTTTTTAATTTCTGTAACCGGTCATATTGCGTGTTCAATATGGCGAACTGGTCGGGGTGTTGCGCAACGATAGCGGCGATGACACACTCACGCAATACTTTATCCTTGCGCCACACATCAAGGCTCAACTGCTCTAAGTGCCACCCTTTTTTTTCTACGTACTGTCGCAAGTGTGGCGTTTGAATGGCTTGTTCTATCGCCCGTGGTGTGACCATGTCGTCTTGAGCCACCAAGTTTTTAATAATCTCGTTTTGTTTTTCAAAAATATCGTCCTGCAAATCATTAATCTGTTTTTGTACAATGCGTTTTTCGTCCTGCTTTTTGGCGATTTCGCCCTCCCCTACCCTTTTCTTTTTATCCTTTTCAAAACCCGGATTGGTGAACTTCCCCTTAACGGCACTGATAAAATAGCCGTCAATACTGTCTTTTATTTTTCCTTTTTGAGACTCAAAAATGGTGTACTCCAATCCCTGTATAACCGATGGGGCATCATAGGTCTCTATAACAAGTCGCAAAACGGCTTCGCTGATACCCAGAGACTGTGCTTTAGGCAAGCAAGATTGAAAAGTAGCGTCTTTATCGGAGCCGCTTTCTACAACTATCGCTGGCGGAGTCGTCTCTTTTTTGTTATCCGATTTGGCCCGTTTTTCTTTGTGGACATTCATTTCTATCTCAATTTCTTCACGCATCCAATCAGGGGCTTTTTCAGGGATATTCAAGTGGATGGAAAATTTAACTTCTGAAATCGCTCTGCCTTTCTTTTTCTCGATAAAATCAAAACGAATATCGGCAAACTGTTCAAAGCGTTCTTGTCCCAAGAGCAGCACTTTTTGCTTAAAACTGCCATAAAGGGCATAATTTTCTGATACGCCCAATATTTCTTTTAGCTCATCCACATTAAACCACTTTTCGGAGTGTTCGGCATTGTAGCGGTAATATTGTTTTAAAATTTCATACAGGCGGAT
>JANPGW010000436.1:0-3305 GCA_031424115.1 Saprospiraceae bacterium
GATTATCTTTCAAAGAACTTTGCGGTGATTTAGATGATTTCATCAAATGGGTTCAAATAGTCACCTTGATAAAACATTAATTCTACATGACACGACTTTATTGGATTTTGATGACATGACTTAATTGGATTTTGCAGGGGGGATAACGCAATTCACAACTTTCGTCTGTGTAAGGTGTTTCGGTATCTTTTGGTACAAAACCTGCATTTTTCCAATTTGGCGGTGTTATCAATTGTCCATTCAGCCAAATACGGCTCTTTTTATAATCCCATTCACCTTGTGGTGGCGAAGCATCTTTTTCAGAACGTCCATAATTGTGAAAATTAATCCAAAGCCCAACTTCTTGCGCTTTTGGCGAATAGACATAAGTATAGGCGTAAGCCGTTGAACTGTCCTTTGGATTGGGCAAATAAGCAGGTACACCATCGCCCCAAACGTGCCGCAAATAAACACTTGCGCCGCTTGCCTCTGTTGTTGGAAAATTCAAATTGCCTTGTTCGGGCGGAAAGACTGTGGATAAATCGCCACCGTTTTTAAAAGGCTCAATAATGCGCCATTTTATATCCGCTTGTTGAATATATTGAAAAGGTAAGTGATTGAAATTCAATTTATTATGTGCTAAAAGGCGTGTTTCGAATTCTTTAAAATCGGCTTGCATTTTTATCCCAATAACCTTTTCTAAAACGCCACCACCACTCCATGAGCGTTCTGCGAGTGTGAGCATAATCGGATAAAAACCATTCATCAAAATTATATCCTCCTCCCTATTCAGCTTTCTATCGTTCCAAATACAGGCAATTGCACCCAATTTTTCGCTGTCTCCAATAGTTGTATCACAAATATTATGGTTAAAAACGCCAACCAAATCAGCCATGGGGTCAAAATGATTGAGGTAATAATTGCGCGAATCAATCACTTTCAAACCCTTTTGCGGATGCGGACGGCTCGTCCACATTTGGCGAATAACTCGATTATCTGCCTTGCCGCCTGGCTGCCAACCAATTACTTCCTTGCCGCAATTGCGAATAACGGCAATCATTTCGGGAATAAAAGTGGTGTCTTTTATTTTCACTTCGTCCGTTCCGATGTGGATATACGGCACGTCAAAAAGGCTACACCATTCTTGCAAAAGCTGTTTTACAATTATTTTACCTTCTTTTGACTGCATTTCAACGCCCGTTGCACGGGTGAAAGCGGCACTATGCCCTGGCATATCCATTTCGGGAATGAGTAAAACGTGGTGTTTTTTGCAGAAATCTACCAAGTCTTTAGCTTCATTTTGAGTATAAAATTGACCTTCAAAACGTGTAGATACTGAGGGGTCTGTTAATTTTGGAACGACCTTACTTTCCAACCGCCAAGCTATATCTTCCGTCAAGTGCCAATGAAACGTATTGATTTTATATTGACTTAAAAGTGCGATTTGCCGTTTCAATTCGGGAATAGAGATAAAACTGCGCCCGACATCGTGCATAAAACCCCGCATTTCAAAAGCGGGAAAATCGGTGATGGAACAGCCTTGCAACCCGTTTTTAACAACCAATTGCTTCAAGGTTTGAAAACCATAAAAAAGACCTGTTTCGGTTGTTGCAGTCAGTCGGATTTCATTTTTTGAAACAGTAAGTTGATAGGCTTCATTTTTATTCACCGCAACATCTGAAATATCTTTTTCAAGACTTATAACTATTTGATTTTTAGCATCTTGCGAAAAATTGCTTTTTTTATTTTTAAAAAATAATTGAATAGAATCGGTTATGGTTTGAGCATTTTTACCGCCTATTATTTTTATGTTTTGATTAAAATTAAAGACATCTTTTTTCCAAACAACACTTTGAGGCATTGGCAATAAAGCAGGATTTTCAGCCCTAAATTTTGTGCTGAAAAACATAAAAAACAAGATATATAAATTAGCTTTTTTCACCCCCTCAGTATTTTTATTAAAAAATTAGACATCCACAAAATCATTCACCTTTGGTCTCAAAAAAGAAATCTGAATAATCAACGCCACCAAAACCACGCCCGCTAAAAGGGCAAAACTTTGTCCCAAATTGCCTTTATCTGTTGATTTTCCAAGCAAATCGGTGATAAATGCGCCTGCAAAAACGCCGACCATATTCATCAAACCATAAGCCGTTGCGCGATGTTTGGCATCAACAAATTGGCAAACAATGGGCATATTGTTGGTATCAAACATGCCAAAACCAACGCCGAAACAAAATGCCGCACCAATCACATGAAACAACGAGGTACCAAAACCAATGAGAATAAGCGCAGGAATGGTCAAAGAAAGCCCAATCGCACTTGTATAAATCCGCCCTTTGATGTTTTTTTGAACCCATCTATCCGATAACAGACCGCCGATAATGACCCCCAAAAGTGATGAAAACGAAGTCGTAATGGTAGAAAGTGGACCTGCTTGTGCCATATCAATATTCAGCTTACTGGCAAAAAGTGTCGGCAACCAATTTTTAATAGCCCAACCTGGCAAGCTTGGGATAGCGAAATAAAATAGGATAATCCAAAAGGAAATATTGCTCAAAAGCACGCCCAAACCTTTGAAAATGGATTTCGGATTTCGGATGTCGGGTTTCGGGGGGGGGTGTACTGAGGGGGTATCAGTTTCGGTAAAAATGCTTTTTTTATCTTTTAAAAAGAAAATCAAAACCGTTGCATACAAAACGCCTATCAGACCGAAGGTATGAAAAGCGGTATTCCATGAAAATTTATTGGCAATTGTCGCCCCAAAACCGCCTAAGGCTTGACCCATATAAATGCCTGTCATGTGGATACCAACTGCCAAAGACCGTGTTTTTGACGTATGAAACTCCGCAACTAAGGCTAAACCTGCGGGCATATATAAGGCTTCGCTCACGCCCATCAACGCCCTTAAAACATACAATTGATTGAAAGTGGTGGCGTAACCCATCATAATGGTTACAGCCGACCACACCATCAAGCTCCCTACGATAAGCCATTTTTTACTCATTTTATCGGCAATCATACCCGAAACAGGACTCATAAAACCATAAATCCATAGAAAAACTGCCATTAATCGCCCAAAATTGGCAGCCATTTGCAATTCGGCAATGTCGAGTTGCAAAGACGGTTTCATGGTGGCGAGCATCTGCCTGTCCATATAATTGAGCAAAGCCACGACCCATAAAAGCCCAACTAAAATCCACGGATAGTTTTTTGATTGCATTATTTTTCGTTTTGTATGTCAACTGCTAAAATATGCTGTGTTCGCACACCCGCCCGTATTTCGCCGCTGGGTATGAAAATGCGTTTACCCCATATAAAAGCCG
>JANPGW010000437.1:0-2289 GCA_031424115.1 Saprospiraceae bacterium
GAAAATGAAACAGTTAACCCTTATTCTTCTCTTTTTTTCTTTGAATGTTTATGCTCAAAAGAGCGATGTTTTTCGTATTGATAGCTTGCCACAACAAGGTGTTTTATTGGATAAAGGTTGGAAATTCCATGCGGGTGATAATTCTGATTGGGCGAAGCCAGAGTTTGATGATTCGGGGTGGGAAAATATTCACCCGACGAAGGATATTATGGATTTACCCCAGATAAGACAGGCGGAACTTGGTTGGATTAGGCTCAAATTACGGGTTGATAGTAATTTAATAAAAAAAAGCCTTGCAATTAATTTGTTTCAGAATGGAGCAAATGAAATCTATTTAAATAATGAAATAATTACCCAAATAGGTAATGTAAATAAAAATCCAAATAAAGAAATAACCTTTACATCTAATGGGCGCCCTTATTCTTTGAATTTTCATAAGACGAGTGAACAGTGTATAGCGATTCGGTTTTCATTCACAAATAAAAATCAATTAAATAATTTTGCAGCTATTGGCAACAGATTTTTTCATGCTACTATCAATGACATGGATAGTTCCATAAATTCTTATCAAGAAAAGCAGAATATTTATGCTATATTGGATTATGGAAAATCAGGCTTTTTTCTCTTCATGGGTTTATTATACCTCTTCTTTTTCTTTTATTTCAAATTAAATGCTGCTAACTTATATGTTGGAACTTGGGGTATAATCGGTAGTTTGTTGTTTATTATCAACAAAAATACTATCCTTCCAAACGATTTTATGGTTCTGTATTGGCAAAAGAATATAATAATATTATGTATAACAACAATATATCTTAGTGGATTAAATGCTTTGTACTCTATAATTAACTTGAAAAGAGGCATATCTTTTTGGATCGCCACATTAATAATTTTATTATCGTATCCGATTTTTTTATTTTTTTATTCATGGGGTTGGGCTTACTCATTTATTTTTTTGAATTTTGTTTTAGCATTTGAATACTTTAGAGTTAGTTATGATGCAATAAAACAAGGAGATAAAAGAGTCAGGTTTCTTATTTTTTCTTTTTATATATTTTTTATTTCTCAGTCCATTTTTATTTTGATTGTTTTTAAGGTAATATTATTACAAAAATGGTTAGGTCATCTTACTTCAAATATAGCTTTATTAAGTTTTCCGATTGCATATGCAATTATATTAGCGAAAGATTTTGGTAAAGTTAATAAACAATTGAATGAAAAACTTATCGAAAACGAGAAACTGGCAGCGCAAACTATTGCACAAGAAAAAGAAAAACAACAAATCCTCGCTACGCAAAACGAAACCCTTGAACGCCAAGTAGAAGAACGCACCGCAGAACTACAAGATAAAAACCGAGATTTGGAAATAGAGGCAGCTTTGGAGCGTGTCAGAAGCCAAACAATGGCGATGAACAATAGCGAAGAGGTAACAACAGCCATCGCCACCTTGTTTACAGAATTGGAAAAATTGGGTGTTGAAAATTTGCGTTGTGGCATTGCCAATATATTCAGCAATAAAACAATGGGGATTTGGTCGGTCAGTCATGTAGCCAATTTTAAATCAGCACGTGGGGCGGGTATTTTCGATATGAATGCCCATATTTTGTGGCAACTTCTTTACGAAGGTTGGGCCAAAAAAGACAATTTCTTCTACTATTTCCTTATGGGTCAAGAAAAAGAAGATTATATCAAGGTTTTAAATGCCACACCCAACTATTTACCTCAGGCAATACAATTGTATCCTGATATGAATTTTCAAGCCTATTATTTCGATGAAGGTGCTATTTGGACATTCTCATTGCAACCCCATTCAGAGCACAATAAGGAACTTATGCAAAGGTTTACCTCTGTTATTTCGCTCACATTCCGCAGATATCAGGATTTAAAAAGAGCAGAAGCACAAGTCGAACAAGCCAAATTGGATTTAATTCAAATTCAAACGGAAAAAAAGAGAGCTGAAAACGCTTTGATTGAGCTCCGCACCACCCAAACCCAACTCATCCAATCCGAAAAACTCGCCTCCCTCGGTGAACTCACCGCAGGCATCGCCCATGAAATTCAAAACCCTTTAAACTTCGTCAACAACTTCTCAGAACTCAGCGTGGATTTAGCTAAAGAACTGAATGAAGAAATAGACAAAGATGACATTGACAAGGCGTTAGTGAAAGATTTGGTCAGCGATTTAAGCTCCAACCAAGAGAAAATCAACCATCACGGCAAACGCGCTAGCAATATTGTGAAAGGGATGCTCGAACACTCGCGCACGAGTACGGGCGTGAAAGAACCGAC
>JANPGW010000438.1:0-1655 GCA_031424115.1 Saprospiraceae bacterium
GAAGCAAAAGAAGGCTCAACCATCGAGATACCTTCAGGATATTTCGAAATGACCACCCAATTAATTTTGGATAAAGTCAACAATGTTACTATAAAAGGTAAGGGCATGTACGAATCCGTCATTTCGTTTAAAACCATCAAAACCGGTGGCGAGGGCATGAAAATAGCGGGAAACAATGCTCTTTTGCAAGATTTCACCGTCATGGATGCGCCAGGCGATTGTATCAAAACCCAACATTGTGATGGGCTGACTTTTAGAAATATCAATACTACTTGGACAAATTCAGATTTATCAAAAAGCGGAACTTACGGCATTTATCCCGTTCAATGCAAAAATGTGGTGGTGGATAAGTGTGAAGTGTCCAACTCCAGAGACGCCGGTATTTATGTTGGTCAATCCGAAAATATTGTTGTCAAAGATTGCTATGTGCACGAAAATGTAGCGGGTATCGAAATTGAAAACTCCGACAATGCCGAAGTTTTTAACAACCGCGCCGAAAATAATACCGCCGGAATTTTGGTTTTCAACCTCCCGGGCTTGCCTAAAGCAGCGGGTTCAAAAACCAAAGTATATAAAAACACCATAAAAAGCAATAACCACGTCAATTTTGCCGTACCACTCACGCCTTCTGCCACGGCAACAGTTGCTGCAGGTCAAAACGGCAATGCCGTGACGATGGTACCACCTGGGAGTGGCGTTATTATTTTAGCCGGTAGTGCAGTGGAGATTTTTGACAATGTCATCAGCGACCACAAAACGGTGGGGGTGATCATAGCGAGTTATCAGTTTACGGGTTTGCCGATACCCAATCATCCGGGTTGGTCGCCTTACACCGACAATATTTCGGTGCATGATAATGATATTCAACGACCGGCGGCAAGCATGCCCGATACAACCAAAGACGGTGGCAAGTTCATCGCCAACTTTTGCAAATCGACCCAAGACATCGTGTATGATGGCGTTTTTGATATTTCAAAAGGAAAAGATATTACCAAAAACCCCATGAATATCTGTATCAATGAAAAGAAAGCAGATTTGAAATTTTCCCGATTTTCATTGCCGCCCGATGGGAACATGGCTAAAATGCAGGTATCCAACGATGTTAAATTCTTCAATGCGTGCAGTGTGGCGGTTAATACGGATGTGAAAAATTTGCTCAAATAATAAATCGTAAAATCACTTTTAATCGCAATGAAACATCCCATTATTGCATTTTTTCTCTCGCTGATTGTCCTCATCGGCTGGTCAAATGCTTGTTTTGTGAAAGATGCGGTACAAACCCACCCTGCGCAATTGAGCTTTGAGCAATTGCCCTTGAAAAAATTATCCGACTATGGCTTTTTCAAAGGTGATTTGAAAGTCCTGCAGCCCAATGACAAAATATTGCTGTATGAGCCCATCGCTCCTTTGTTTACCGATTATGCTTTTAAAAAAAGGTTTGTCTGGATGCCCGAGGGAACATCTGCCTCATTCGATGCCTCGAAGCCCGATGAAGCTTTTGATTTTCCGGATAAAACCATTTTAATCAAAAACTTCTATTATCCCAATGATTTCTCTAAACCGGAAGGCGAGCGAAAAATCATGGAAACCCGTTTATTGGTCAAAAACAAGGGTAAATGGGACGCCTACCCGTACAAATGGAATGATGCACAAAC
>JANPGW010000439.1:0-6216 GCA_031424115.1 Saprospiraceae bacterium
TTTAAGTGCTGAAATACCGGATTTGATGAACCGGCGCAAAGTTACTCCTATTAAAATCAACACCAACAACCTCAATGGGCAACCTTTGAAAACGCAGGTAACGGTCAAAATTGATTTATTGACCTCGCCAAGACGCCCTTATGTGAAGCGGTATTGGGAAATCCCCGATACGCATCAGATGGATAAAGCTACTTTTAATCGCTTTTTTCCTTTGTATCCTTATAAAAATGAAGATGAAATGCCTAATTGGGCAGTCAAACGCAAAATATATAATGGGAAAACCACCACAGTTGCCCCCCTCAGTAAGGAAGGTAATTTGTTGAATATTCCTGATATGCGCAATTGGGAACCGGGTGCGTATCGTGTAACGCTCAACGCTACCGACGAAACTGGGGAAAATATCGAAGTCATTGAGCATTTCACGCTTTACGACCTTGATGATAAGTTAGTGCCTATCAACAAAACACTCTTCACGGTGTTTGAAAAAAACACTTTAGAGCCTAATGAGAACGCGATATTTTATACCGGTACGTCGGATGAAAGCCTCAATGTGCTTTTTGAAATAGAAAGAGACGGTAAAATTGACACCCAAAACTGGATGGATGTCAAAGGATTTCAGAAAATGTTATTCAAAATCATGGAAACGGATAGGGGTAATATCCATTATCATTTGACCTATGTGAAAAACAATCGTTTTCAGAGTGAAACCCAAACCGTTATTGTGCCTTTCAGCAATAAGGAATTGAATATTGAGTATCAAACTTTTAGGGACAAATTATTGCCCGGTCAAGATGAAGAGTGGCGTTTGAAAATTACGGGTAAAAATAAAGACAAAGTGGCGGCTGAAATGGTAGCGGCAATGTACGATGCGTCATTGGATCAATTTGCCGCTAATGCATGGAGTTTGGATTTATACCCTTCGAGTTCGCCGCGTCGTCAACTAAATGCTAATTCTTTTAAAGGAGTATTTTCTGAGGAATTTTATCAAGCCGCAGAAGGCATAGGTGAAAATACTGAAATCAGAACTTATCGGGCTTTGAATTGGTTTGGCTTTTCTTTTTATGAAGGCAGAGGCGGCGGTATTATGATGACAAAACGGGCTGCTGTTCCTATGGCAATGGATGCTGCTGAGAGCGTTCAAGCAATGCCTGCGCCACCTGCTCAAGGACGAGTAAAATTTGATACTATCAGTCAAGTAGATCCATTGACTTATGAGACGAAATTAAAAATTGTAGTTTCTCAAAATTCTGAAGTTGAATCCGAATTAGGTAAAGCTAACACTGAATTAGGTAAAAAACCTACCGACATTTCATCCGTTAAAGTACGGACGAATTTGAATGAAACCGTCTTTTTCTATCCCAATTTGATGACGGACAATGAAGGCAATATTATCATCAAATTCAAGATGAATGAAGCCTTGACGCGCTGGAATTTTTTGAGTTTGGCGCACACCAAGGATTTAAAAGTGGGTTTATCGCAAAAAGAGATTATCACTCAAAAAGATTTGATGGTTTTCCCGAATGCACCTCGTTTTTTCAGAGAAGATGATAATATTGAATTTACGGCAAAAGTTAGTAATTTATCACCCAATATAGCGAAAGGCACAGCCGTTTTGCAACTTTTTGATGCTTTGACGAATCAACCGATTGATGTTTTATTGGACAATAAGCAGTTTGAAGTGCCATTTGAAGCCAAAGTCGGCGAGTCCGCCTTATTGACTTGGAAGCTGAAAATTCCGACCGGAAAGGTGCAGACAGTAATGTACAGAGTAATTGCCAGGGCAGGAAATTTCAGCGATGGGGAGGAAAATACCTTACCGGTGTTGACCAATCGAATGTTGGTGACTGAGTCACTACCCCTCAGTATAAGGGGCGGCGAGACGAAAAAATTTGAATTTAAATCATTGAAAGAAGCGAATTCAAATACTTTGACGCACCAAAAAATGACCCTCGAATTCACCCAAAATCCGGCTTGGTATGCGGTGCAAGCATTGCCATATTTGATGGAATATCCGTATGACTGCACCGAACAGATTTTTAGCCGCTATTACGCTAATTCTTTGGCGTCGAATGTTGCCAATGCCAATCCAAAAATCAAAACTGTTTTTGACCGTTGGAAAAACATCGATGTGACGGCTTTACAAAGCAATTTGAGTAAAAATCAAGAGTTAAAAACCGCCCTTTTGGAAGAAACGCCGTGGGTTTTGGATGCACAACGCGAGGAAGTGCAAAAGAAAAATATCGGTTTGCTTTTCGATTTGAATAAAATGGCGAATGAAGCGGAAACAGCGACCAAAAAAATGCAAGAACGCCAATTGGATAACGGTGGTTTTGCTTGGTTCCCGGGCGGTCGAGATAATTGGTACATTACCCAATATATGACCGAAGGATTTGGACATTTAAATGCGTTGGGCGTGAAACCCCTTGCTGACGATGGCAAAACCAAACTCATGGTGGATAAAGCCGTTTTGTATTGTGATGAGCGCGTGAAAGAGTATTATGCTGAAATTGAAAAACAAGTCAAGTTGAACAAAGGCAAAATGGAGGATGATCACTTGAGCAGTATCGTGATTCATTACCTCTATACCCGTTCTTTTTTCAAAAATGATGATGTGTTGAAAGGCACAATTTTCAACTATTTTGTCAATCAAGCGGAAAAATATTGGTTGGGCAAGTCTATATACGAGCAAGGTTTGATTGCTTTGGCACTTAAACGGTTTGATAAAGGTGATACAACAGAAAAAATCGTGAAAAGTCTGAAAGAACGCGCCATCAACAATGAAGAATTGGGCATGTATTGGAAATCTGAAAGCGGTTTTTATTGGTATCAAATGCCGATTGAAACCCATTCTTTGATGATTGAATTGTTCAATGAAGTAGGTGATAACAAAGCCGTAGATGACCTTAAAGTGTGGTTGTTGAAAAACAAGCAAACCAATGCTTGGAAAACCACGAAAGCCACTTCAAGTGCCGTTTATGCATTGCTAAAAACCGGAACGGATTGGCTTGCCGAAGATAAAGACATTGCCATCACGATTGATAACAAGCCTTTGGATGTGAGCAAAATGGATAAAGAGGCGGGAACCGGCTATTTCAAAACCACTTTTAAGCCGGAAGACATCACTAAAGGAATGGGCGATGTAGTCGTTACCAATCCCAATACTGTTGTGGCATGGGGAGCGATGTATTGGCAATATTTTGAGAATTTAGACAAAATAAAATCCTTTAAAGACACTCCTTTGAAAATGGTCAAACAGCTTTTTAAGGAAGTAAATACTGATAAAGGCAAAGTGATTTCACCCATAACGGACAAAACACCGCTCAATCCGGGTGATAAAATCAAAGTCAGAATTGAATTGCGGGTGGATAGAGACATGGAATACGTACACATGAAAGATATGCGGGCTTCGAGCTTTGAGCCGACTAATGTATTGAGCGGCTACAAATGGCAAGGTGGATTAGGCTATTACGAAAGCACGCGCGATGCCTCAACCAACTTCTTTTTTGATTATTTGCCCAAAGGGACTTATGTATTTGAATATCCGTTGGTTATCAATCATAAAGGCAATTTTTCAAACGGCATAACAACTATTCAATGCATGTACGCGCCGGAATTTACGTCGCATACTGAGGGGGTACGTGTGACGGTCGGGGGTAATTAATTGTTGTATTGTTGTATTGTTCACATTTAATATGTAAACAATACAACAATACAACAATACAGCAATTCAAACTATAAAAAGCCTTCCAACAATGCTTGATTCTCATTAATAAAAGGCTGTTGACGGACTCTTTTGCCGGTAGCTTTATACAAGGCGTTGGCAACTGCACCACCCAAAGGCGGTAAAGCCGGTTCTCCTAAGCCCGTCGGGTCAATGCCATTGTCCACAAAATGCACTTCCACTTGAGGTATTTCATTCATGCGAATGAGGCGGTAATTGTTGAAGTTGTTTTGCTCCGGTGCGCCGTCTTTGAATGTCAGATTGCCATACATAGCGTGACCTAAACCATCAACCACACTACCGACTATTTGATTCAAAGCACCGCTTTTATTGACTAAAATGCCACAATCTACTGAGCAATATACTTTTTTGAGCACCGGTTTTTTCTTCTCCATCACCACTTCTGCGATTTGAGCCACGTAAGAATTATGAGAAAAATACACGCTGAACCCTTGAAAAACGCCTTTTTTTGTTTTTCCCCAATTTGCTTTTTCAGCAACCAATTGAATCACTTTTTTGAAGCGATCAATGTCGTATTTAATATCACCGACCGGGCTACTTTTGGCTTTATCCAATAAATCAAGGCGGAATTGAACAGGGTCTTTGCCCATAGCCTCAGCCACTTCATCAAAAAAAGCTTGTTCTGCAAAAGCTAAAAAATTGGTTATGGGTGCACGCCAAGGGCCCGTTGTGATAGGCGATTTATGGTTGACGGCATCAATGACGACATTCGGAATGGAGCCTACGGGGAAATTATGTTCTCTGGTTGCATTGGGTGTGTTCATACCGACCCCCCTCAGTGTATAACCGATAAGGTTGTTTTGTTTGTCTAAAGCAGCGCGGAAACGATACCGACAGGCGGGGCGATAAATGCCTCCGGTCATATCATCTTCCCGTGTCCAAACGACCTTCACTGGAGCTTTAATAATACTCGATAATTCAGCGGCTTCAACCACAAAATCACCGTTCAATCGTCGACCAAAACCACCACCCATGCGGGTCATCTGTACGGTGATAGATTCGACGGGAATATTTAACAATTTGGCGACTTGATCGCGATGGGGCGTAGGATTTTGCGTGGGCCCAATAAGTTCTACTGAATCCGGTTTGACATGGGCGAAGAAGTTCATCGGTTCCATCGGATTATGCGGCAAAAAAGGGCATTGAAACTCTGCTTCGATGACTTTGGCGGCGGTTTTAAATACTTCTTCCGCATTGCCATCTTTTCTTTTGACTTCGGCTGACGGGCTATTCAACAGTTCCTTGAAAATGCGGTTGTGGTCAGCAGAGCTTTCGAGGGTTTCGGCTTTTTCCCATTCTATTTTAAGCGTTTCTCGGGCTTTTTTAACTTCCCAAGTCGTTTTACCTACGACAGCTACTTTGTTTTTAAATGATACTACATCCACGATGCCGGGCATACTCTTAGCGACGGTAGCGTCAAACGATTTAATTTTCAGACCAAAAGCTGGGGGTCTTTGCACCATGGCAGTGAGCATGCCTTCGCGGTAAAAATCTAAACCGAACAAAGGTTGACCGGTTGTAATCGCTTGATTATCAACACCTTTGACGAAAGTGCCGATAAGTTTAAAGTCTTTTCTATCCTTTAAAACGACATCTTTAGGCGGTGTCAAAGTAGCGGCTTCGGCTGCCAGTTCTCCATAGCTTAATTGGCGATTTGTGGCGGCGTGAATGACTTTTCCTTGATTTGTTGAACATTCAGTAATAGGTACCTGCCAACGCTTGGATGCGGCTTCCATCAACATTTGACGAGCAGTGGCTCCGGCTTGACGCAAGCGTTTCCAGGAGTGAGGCGTTGAACCGCTGCCTCCGGCTACTTGTCGTTCAAACCGTTTAGAGTCTAAAGGTGCTTGTTCAACTTTTACCATTTTCCAATCAATATCTAATTCTTCGGCGACAGTGATAGGGAAAGACGTTTTGATGCCTTGTCCAACTTCCGGATTGGGTGAAAATATGGTTGCCGTTCCATCGGTATTAATGGATAAATAAGCATTAAAATTGGTTAAAATCTCATCAGTTGCGGATACAACTGCGGAATCAAATTGTTTTGAAGGGAAAATATTAAATCCTAAAAGAAACCCACTACAAGTAGTAGCAGTTATTTTCAAGAAATCACGGCGGCTATTTTGAATAGATGATTGCATGATAATCTATATTTTTTTTTGATGATTCGGATTCAGTTTTTATCCTTTTGATGCTAATTTCACAGCTTCCTTGATACGATGATACGTACCACAGCGGCAAATATTATTCGACAAGGCTTTTTCAATATCAGCGTCAGATGGTTTTGGATTATTTTTAAGAAATGCAGCGGCGGTCATAATCTGACCGGCTTGGCAATAACCACACTGAGCCACATCAATCTCATCCCACGCTTTTTGCAACGGATGGTCTCCTTTTTCAGAAAGTCCTTCAATCGTTGTGATTTTAGATTGAGCTGCGGCCGATATAGGCAAAACGCAAGATCGCACTGCCTG
>JANPGW010000440.1:0-2422 GCA_031424115.1 Saprospiraceae bacterium
AGAGGGTTGTGTTAGAGGTTTTGAAAAACTGCATTGCGAGCGCGATGCTGATGCGTGTACTTTGATTCAGCGCATTTTTACCGGTTTTAATTCCTGAAAATTGCCCTTTGCTGATGCCGATGAGCAGAGCCATATTAGCATCGGAAATGCCATTATCAAGTTGAAATTTCTCTATTGACTCTGGGTTAATATCCTTAGCCAATTGGTTGATTTCTTCAATAGTGCTGATAGAAGCCTCTGTTCTATCATTATTGTACAATGAAATACGTGCCATTTTTATCGAAATTTAATTGGGAAAACATCAAAATTTTTCGCGTAGTGTGGCTTTTGCGAAGAGCAGCGAAGTGAAGACACGCGAAGCGAAAAATTTTGATAGTAATTTTGTCAAAAATAGTAATTTTGCGGCATAACATTTCTGTAAATGTTATTGAATCAAATTTGATTTTGACCCCTCCGATTTCTCGGAGGGGCATTTTTTTAAATATCAAGTAATAAACTGAATTTTTCGGCGGTGGTTAACTTCGGTTTGTTGTCTCGGGTGGCTGTCTCCTTTTTTGCCTTTACTATATTTCTGAAAACTTCGGAGAAGTCAAAATCAGGAATTAAGCCCCTATATTTGCCCTTAAAAAGCGTATAAAAATGATAATAGAGACCTATCTTGAAGATTTACTGGACAAATATAATGATGTACGGGTAAAAAAAACATATTTTGCTTGGTTCAACTCATCATCCAACTTCGACATCTAAATCTATACAGCATGGTTGAGGGGAAAAAGGAGTTTGATGTTTTAAAAGGCTTGGTTAATGGCAAACAAGTATCTACATTGAGTAGCAACAATATCATAGAGTGTGTACAAAAACGCAGCTTGTCCCAACTTGGCGATAGTGAGACGCTTCGCTATGTTTTACATGACGGCTGTGATATACGCAAGCCCAATAGCAAAGAGTTAGAACACATAGGTCAAGTTATGTCTTTATCTAAGCAGGTTATCAACGGCTACAAGACAATGAATAGTGTCGTTGTAGATATTGATAACCAAGGTGTTAGCTTACTTTGCCATGAACTTTACAGTAATAAGATGCCCAATTATATTGGTCAAACAACGCTCAATAATGCACAAGCCGTCAGTCAATTAAGCGAAGTTCACCAGCAAATGCTCAGAGATGAAACCTATATCAATACCCTTGTCTTGTTTAGGCGCAATCTAAAAAGCAGTAGTGAATTACTCAAAAGCACCAATTCAGACTTACAAGTTGGTCATGTTTTTGACCGAGAATTTGATGATGATGCGAATTTTGAGTACATTGATAGTGAATTAAAGGATGTTTTTGTTGCTCGGTTGAAAGCCAACCGTTTATCGCATCAAACCTTCAGTACCACTACACCCACGGGTAAAATATCCAAACGCCTTGTTCATTATAAACTTATTGATAAGATATTTGCCAACAGTAGCCTCTATGAAATTGATAAAATTCTCATTAAAGGTGTTAAATATCAAAATGTTCAAGCACGGATTGAATGGGAAACGTTGAAAATTGGTCAAAAGAACAATCAAAAGTCATACAATGTCGTCCGAATTACCTTGTTAAAAGACGGTAAACCACTTTTTGCACAACCGATGCTTCTATTAACCAATAATAAAGTACAGAGTGCCGAAGCAGCAAAAGCAGTCTATATGGCTTATTTACTGCGCTCTAAAATCGAAGTCGTTTTCAAGTTCCTCAAACAAAACTTAGGTTGGGAGGCTTTTCAAGTCCGAGATTTCAACAGCATTAAAAACCTTTTAGCATTGGCTTTCTTTCTTATTGGCTACTTTCCAGAATTAGAAAATGAACTCAAAGACCACCCAATGACTATTCACTTATGTCAATTAGCTAAATCCAAAGGTAAAAAGACTCTCCATTTCTTATTGAATGGTTTAGGAATGTTGACTAATTTTCAACAAGTATCCGTCTGGATGCAGAAAAATGACATTACAAAAGAGCAGATTGACCAATTTTTACAAGAAATTGGCATGAAAGCAAACTCTGGATAGTGATTTAATACTTCTCCGAAGTTTTCAGTATATTTTCAGCTTCAAATAAAATGCCCTGTATGCCTTCGGGGTGAATCTGCTTTCTATGCTCGGCGTGTGTCTCGGCATGTTGGACAAAAAAAGCTTGTTGCTGTGGCTCTGCCTGTTGAATCTTACAATTTTGATAGTCTAAACCGACTAAACAGTATTGTTTTTTAAAAACTGGGTTGGTTAAAAATATGACTTTTGACAATTCATCATTAAACAGGCACATAACCGGCATAACTTTGTAAGCAAAACGAAAATTGTTTTCGGTGGACATTAAACCGTCGTTGCAAGATACCTCACCTACTACCCCATTTAGGCACATATTTAAGGCGGTCATTTTGGCGCAAAGGCTGTCAATA
>JANPGW010000441.1:0-23305 GCA_031424115.1 Saprospiraceae bacterium
TTTCCCATTCCGAACAGAGTCGTTAAGCTCACCAGCGCCGATGGTACTGCATCCCTGAATGTGGGAGAGTAGGTCGCCGCCAACTCAATTTAACACGAGCCTTGTCCTTTCAGTAGGATGAGGCTTCTGTCGTTTATGTAACCTCCACAACAACTCCTTTTCAGTAAAATTCTTTTGAAAAAAGTCTCCTCCGTTAAGTAAAAGGCGCTAATTGAATTTTTACGCCCCCGTCAGTATATCACTCATCTTATCACAAATCGTTGATAAATTTCCTCATTTACGAAAAAATTGAAATGGCAGTCATATAAATTTCCATACAAAATGCCCAAAGTGGGCAAATAATTGCCCTGTATTCCCAAATTTGTGTGGTGATTGAGGGTAGAATTATTGTCTATAAGGCTTGGCAAGATTCTTTTAACTTAATAGATATATTCAAATGGATAAACCAAAACGATATACATCACTAATCAGAATATAAAATCATGCAACCAGAAATCGGAACTTCAGCAAAGAATTTACAAAATGTTATTAAAGTTTTGTCAGTTAATTTAGCCAACGAAGTAACACTTTACACCAAAACACGAAAATTCCATTGGAATGTGTCAGGAAACAGCTTTATGGAATTGCATGTATTATTTGAAAATCAATATAAGCAACTTGAAGAAGCCATTGATAAAGTTGCTGAACGGATAGGCAAACTTGGAGGTAAGGCAATAGGTACTATGCAAGAATTTTCAGAATTGAAGACACTTATTGAATCTCCTAATGAGTATCCCAGTCAAAAAGAAATGACAAAGGAATTGCTGAGTGACCACGAAACAATAATAGTGAAACTCAGAGAAGATGTTGATTTGTGCGCAGATACTTATAAAGACGCCGTTACAACTGATTTTTTAACTGGATTGATGGAACAACACGAAACCATTGCTTGGACTTTACGGCGTTATCTTGAATAAATTTTATATGCTGTAATTCTTGCCATCAGTATATGTAAATCTTTTGGAAATCAACACTTAGATATATAAAACAATATTTTCGAATTATTAAAAAACAAAAACATGGATAATCTACTTTATTTGATTGCAATTATTTTAGTTATTGGCTGGTTGATAGGCGTTTTTGCTTATAGCACCGGTGGTGTCATTCACATCTTATTAGTGTTAGCTATTGTTGCTATTTTACTGAAAGTCATCAGAAGAGCTTAAAATTAAATGCCTAAACTCAATAATAAACGCATGTATAAATATGTTTCTTATAATTGGAGAATCTTAAGAGCATTAATTGCTTAAAATCATTTCGAACACACAAATATTTAAAAAAAAACAGCTTGTACTGAAGTACAGGCTGTTTTTTTTTTCCTATTTTCTTTATATTAAAACCTCCTTCTATTAAATTTCGGTTTAACATGTCTCATAAAAGCAGGATGGACTTCAGTAGGAGCTGTGATAGGCTTAGGCATCGGGTAAGGATGCTCCTCAATAACATCTACTTGTTGTGAGATTAATTTTTGTATATCACGGAGAAATTCCCGTTCTTCCAAATCACAGAATGATAAAGCAGTACCGCTGGCTCCTGCACGACCTGTCCTTCCAATCCGATGTACATAAGTTTCAGGGATATTAGGTAAATCGTAGTTAATGACGTGGGTCAAATCATCAATGTCAATACCTCTTGCGGCAATATCTGTTGCAACTAATACACGTGTACGACGTGTTTTGAAGTTTGATAAAGCTCGTTGCCGAGCATTCTGCGATTTGTTTCCATGAATAGCTTCGGCGCTGATTCGGACATTGTTCAAATGTCTTACTATTCTATCTGCTCCATGTTTTGTCCGAGTAAAAACCAATACAGTCTCAATTGTTTTGTCTTTCAATACAAAAGTCAAAAGGGAGGGTTTATTGAGTTTATCAACAAAATAAACGCCCTGTTGTACTTTTTCAGCAGTTGATGAAACGGGAGTAACTTCAACTTTAATCGGATTATGAAGAATGGTATCAGCCAAGCGCTGTATATCCGGTGGCATAGTGGCTGAGAAAAAGAGCGTTTGCCGATTGAGCGGAATTTTTGTGATAATTTTACGGACATCGTGTACAAAACCCATATCCAACATTCTGTCGGCTTCGTCCAGCACAAAAATCTCCAAATTTTGTAAATTAACAAACCTTTGTTGCATCAAATCCAATAAGCGCCCGGGAGTCGCAATCAAAATATCAGCCCCTCTACGGAGAGCATCAACTTGACTTTGTTGTGAGACACCACCGAAAATGACGGTGCTGCGTAACCCGGTATGGCGCCCGTAAGCGGCAAAACTTTCATCAATCTGAATAGCTAATTCTCTGGTAGGAGTTAGTATCAAAGACCGGATAGGTCTCACACCCCGCTCGTTAACAGGAGCATTTTCGTGTAAAATCTGTAGAATTGGAATGGCGAAAGCAGCAGTCTTGCCCGTACCCGTTTGAGCACAACCCAAAAGGTCTTTTTTATCCAAAACTATCGGAATGGCTTGTTGTTGAATGGGTGTGGGTTTTTCATAACCCTCTGTTCTCAGAGCCTTAAGGATAGGCTCGATGAGTTTCAAATCGTCAAATGACATTTAAATGTATTTAAAAAGCTGTTTAAATACTCTTTTATACACGAGTACCTCAGAAATAAAAAAATTTAAACAGTTTTTTAAAACTAATCTGAAACTTAATATGTCTGAATCAGCAATCTTATTTGTGGCAATATTGCCCTTATTTGAGTTTAGCGTTGAAAGTATTTTTAATGTTCAAGACTAACAACTTAATTCATACGCAAAGATACGACAAAAAGTTGAGAATATTGGATTTAATTTTACCCCCCCCCTCAGTATAAGCCTCCTGTTGGGTCTATTTAGGTACTTCTGACGTTTGCCGAAAAGGTTTTAGTCTTCCGTTTTTTCAGCCACTTTTTTTCGAATATCTTTATAAGTTTTCTGACTTTTTTCAGTCAAGTTCTTTATGTACTCTCGGCTATCTACAACGGTAAGCGTTTCAATTTTATCAATAATATCGATTAATGTATTAATACGCGCTTCTGTTTCGAAAAACTTGTTGATAACCACTATTTTAGTATTTTCAACCAAGCAATAACCGGACTGAAAACTGCCTTTTTCATATCGAACTTTATAGCCTAACTCTTCTATCAGTTCTTCAATTTTTTGAAGTGTATGTTTGGTATAGTTCATTTTTGATTAATTTCACTTTCTATCACATATTGATTTCGAGTTGGGGAATTGCGGGCAATCAGTTCTGCTAAAAAACCGGCCAGAAATAGCATTGTTCCCAACATCATGGTTGTCAAAGCAATATAAAAATAGGGATTAGATGTTAAAAGGATAGTTGGCAAGTGATTGTACAATTGATACAGTTTGCTAAAACCTAAATAAAATGCTGAAAATAAACCGATAATAAACATCAAAAATCCAATTGAACCGAAAAAATGCATTGGTCGACGACCAAATTTACCCACAAAAGTAATTGAAGCCAAATCCAATAGCCCGTAGATAAATCGTTCCCAACCAAACTTAGTTGTTCCATATTTGCGGGCGCGGTGTTGCACCGGTTTTTCGCCGATTTTAGTAAAACCTGACCATTTTGCCATGACGGGAATATAGCGGTGCATTTCTCCATATACTTCAATCGTTTTTACAACTTCATGTTTATAGGATTTTAATCCACAATTAAAATCATGTAAATTGTGAATACCACTCAGGCGACGAGTAGCCCAATTGAATATTTTTGTCGGAATGGTTTTACTCAGGGGGTCATAGCGTTTTTTCTTCCAACCACTCACAAGGTCATAGCCTTCTTGGACAATCATGCGATAAAGATCGGGAATTTCATCGGGCGAATCTTGTAAGTCAGCATCCATTGTTATGATTACATGACCTTTTGAAGATTCGAAAGCTGTATTCAGCGCTGCAGATTTCCCATAGTTGCGTCGAAACTTGATGCCCCTGACGGAGGGGTTTTCAAGAGACAATTGTTCGATCACTTTCCATGATTTATCGGTACTACCATCATCTACAAATAGAATTTCGTATGAAAAGCCGTTTTCATCCATGACACGGCGTATCCATGCTTCGAGTTCAGGTAGTGATTCTTCTTCGTTGAGGAGTGGTATGACAACAGAAATGTCCATTATTTTCAAGTTCTAAATCGTCTGATGTTTATCGTATGCTGTAATAATTGATGCGAAATGCTAATAAATGTTATTGTTCACGCCTTTTTATTAAATAACTGACCAGTATAGCTAAACCAAAGCCTCCAATCGCACCTTTCGCAAAATTAAAAGTAATGCCTTTGACATTGTGAAATTGGGCATTTTCAATGCTAAGATTCAATTCATTTTGTTCAGTGACTGATTTTGCACCGGCTGAATAATACTGAATCATAATCCCCTTTTGAATATCCGCCAGGGATTTGTCGATGATGTTAAAAAGGACGTAGTCAAAAGCATAATATATCACATTTGCTAACACAAAAACACCAAATGCGGTACGCAAAACGGTTTTAAAATCCTCTTTGCCTAATGTTTTTACAGCTTGATACATGAAAATTAAATATATCACGAGCGAGCTGAATGTATAGGTTGCGCTAAAAATTAAATCTTTTTTGATATAATAAAAAAGCAAGACGTAGCCGATAGCGGCTACGCCTGCGATTATACCATTCTTAATTATATTTTGTTTCATCTTTTAATTTCTAATTAAATAAGGCTCTTTCTTTCTTCATCGCTGCCCCATATATTGCTGCTACGATTGCTCCTACTATCGCTGACCAAAGGCTTGTTTTAACGATATTCATGGGCGATTTAAGGTTTTTCTCTGCTTCTTCCATCGCTTTATCCAAAGCTTCTTCCGGCATATTGAATTTTTCCATCATGGCTTTAGCCGCTTCCATTGCCGCTTCTGCAGCCGAAGGATTGATGTAGTTCATATATACAAAATTAAATACTTGAGATATGACAGCAGAAATCATAATCACTGAGAAGGTTAATAGAAAAATGCGCTTGAATGATGCGTAACCCCCTAACTGTTCATCTCGGTCAGCCCTTACTGCCAATATTAAGATGTAGATACCGATAGCAAAATTCAGTAATGAGATGACGAAACTCATGGTACTAAAGCCCATCATACCAGAAATTACTTGAAAAATAATTGAGACGACCGCTGATATTAAACCCCATTTAATAATAACGGGCTGCATGCTTACGTTGCTTTCAATAACAGGATTTTGTTGTTCATCTAAAATTGCCATAACGTTTTGATTTAATGTATTTATGAAATTGTTTCCTTTACTGCAATTCAAAAAAAGACTTCATTGAAATGCAACACGAATATAGGTTGTAATGACAATAATCCCAATTTTTTCATTCAAAGAATCTTGGGAGGGTGGATATTCCCATCATTGCTCTCTTAGCCAATATTGCCCCTTGTTGACAACGCCTTGAACTCGACCCCTCAGTCTATGACCTTTCACCGGTGAATTATTGGATTTTGAGTAGATATCAGTCTCAGTAAAAGTCCATTCTTCGATAGGGTTAAACAGGGTGAGGTTCGCTTTGTTGCCTTCCTCAATTTTGGGAATGTCAAGCCCTAATGCTGTTCTGGGTTTGATAGCCCACAGTTCAATCAATTGGTCAATTGTCAGTTTTTTATGGAGATAAGTATGGGTTAGGCTAAATGCTGTTTCCAGGCTGATAGCTCCTGGTTCTGCATAAGGGAATTCCAAATCTTTTCCTTCTGTATCAATAGGCGTGTGATTGGACGTTATAAAATCAATAGTCCCGTCTTTTAACCCCTTAATTAGGGCATCAATATCAGATTTGCCACGCAAAGGCGGTAAGACCTTCAAGTTTGTATCAAAACCCATTAAAGATTCGTCATTGAAACAAAGATTCATTGCAGCCACACTGGCAGAGACCTTTAGCCCTTGTTTTTTGGCTTGTCGAATCCATTCTACCGACCTTGCAGTCGAAATATTGTGAAAATGCAGGCGACTTTGAGCATATTCCAACAACTGCAAATCCCGCTGAACCATTAACTCCTCAGCCAGAGAAGGAATGCCCGGTAAACCGAGAGACGTTGAGGTTAACCCTTCGTGCATCTGCCCGTGAGGCGAAACTGTTTTATCAAAAGGAAAATTGAAGACAAGACCACCAAAAATTTTAGCGTATTGTAACCCCCTCAGTATCAAGCCACCATCTTGCACAGGCTTTTGACCATCGCTGAAAGCAATGGCTCCGGCGTGGTGCATATCGAGCATCTCAGCAATATCTTTTCCTTTACAATCTAAAGACAATGCGCCAATGGGTTGAAAATCAACCAAATAAGAGTGTGTTTTATTTTTTATATAAAGAATTTCCGACTTAGAATGAGCAACGGGTTGTGTATTAGGGAAGGGGGCTACCGATGTAAAACCGCCCGCCATAGCTGCCCGAGCAGTTGACGCCAAATCTTCCCTGTGTTCATAGCCAGGGTCACCGGTTTGCACGCCTATGTCCATCCAGCCGATAGAGACGCAAGTGCCCACACGTTCAAAGACGGTAGCATTTTTAGAAGCCGCCAGATTGACCCCTATTTTTTCAATTATCCCATTTTTATTGATGTAAATATCCGCTAATTGACCATTGAGGTCTGAGAAGGGAGCGACAATCGTGACGTTTTTTAATAGTAACATATTATCCAAAGTGAGTTCTTTGAGGCATAAAGGTACTATTTTCAAGTGGGGTTTTGAAAAGAATTTTAATAAAATAAAAAAAAGAGAGCAGATTTAATCTTTTGTCGGCCTGTCTTGATTCTCCAATAACTCCTCATCTTCGCGCCAATTGCCGGTATTCAAAACGGCGATAACAATGCCGCCGATCATCATAATAATGCGCGCCATAAAGCCGATGAGCCCACCGGCAGCATCAATCCACAATAAAAAAGAGAGTTTTAACCCGACCAAACTCAAAACCAATGCCGTGCCACCCATGATGAACAGTAAAAAACCAATCAGTGTATATATCCCTCTTTTCATTGTTTTTATTTATGATTGTCTAACTTATAAGACATATTTTGACGAAAAATGTTTGAATAAAATGCAAAATTAAAAAAATAGTTAAAAAAAATCAAAGAATCCTGCAATGACTCCAACTCTCCTTATAACTTTGCTTGTGAAATAAAACTAAATCAGTGATTCAGATAATTGAATGTCCGCGTGACGCCATGCAAGGCTTGCCCGATTTTATCCAAACGGATGTGAAGGCAGCTTATATCAATCAACTTTTGCGGGTGGGCTTTCACACGTTGGATTGCGGCAGTTTCGTATCGCCTAAAGCCATTCCTCAGATGCGCGACACCCGCGAGGTTTTAGCCAAGTTAGACCTTTCCAATACGGCAACCAAACTTTTAGCCATCATCGCCAATGAGCGCGGCGCTGCAGAAGCAGCTGATTTTCAAGAGATTACATATTTGGGATATCCGTTTAGCGTGTCTGAAACATTTCAAATACGCAATACCAACGCGACGATTGAAGAATCGGTAGAGCGGGTAAAAGGCATTCAGGAGATTTGCGTGGAAAAGAACAAACAAATCGTTTTATATATTTCGATGGGCTTCGGAAACCCTTATGGTGACCCATGGAATGCAGAAGTAGTGATGGAATGGGTGGATAAATTATCGGATTTGGGAATTACTATTTTTTCGTTGTCCGATACAGTCGGAGTCTCAAATCCGCAAAGTATCAGTTATCTTTTCAGCAATTTGATACCTGCTTATCCGCAACTTGAGTTTGGCGCCCATCTGCACACCCAATCCCACAATTGGTACGAAAAAATTCATGCGGCGTACACGAACGGCTGTATGCGTTATGATGCTGCGATGAAAGGATTTGGAGGCTGCCCGATGGCTAAAGATGATTTGACGGGCAATATGGCAACCGAGAATTTAGTGTCTTATTTTAGTGAGATTCATCAACCATTAAGTATTGATTTTCAACAATTTATCGTCGCGTTGAGTATGGCGAATGATGTTTTTCCCAAATCGCATTGAGAATATGAATATAATAATTGTAGATTTTGCAACACCCGAATACGACGAAACGATTCGTTTGAGGTACAAAATACTGCGCGAACCCCTCGGGTTAGATTTTACCGAAGAACAACTGTCGGCTGAGTTTTCAGATATTCATTTGGCGGCTTATGATGAGCAATGGATACTGAGGGGGTGCTTGGTTTTGACGCCGAAGAGCGAAAAAGTGCTAAAAATGCGACAAGTGGCGGTAGATTCAGATGTTCAAAGCAAAGGTACCGGCAGTTTGTTAGTGAAAGCAAGTGAGGCTTTTGGGCAGGCGCACGCTTATTCAAAAATGGAGTTGAATGCGCGAGATACCGCGGTGCCTTTTTACGAAAAGTTGAATTACTCGAAAGAAGGGGATATGTTTGTTGAAGTCAGTATTCCGCATTTTAAGATGGTAAAAGATTTGATGTGATAATAAAAAATCATTGGTTTATGACGCTAACTTGGAATTAATTTTTAATTTCGTTGCGACAACCAAATTTTTTAAAACCTGTTTAATAACCCTCTTTTATGGGGTTTTTGGGCAAATTTAATTTGAATCATCATGGTAACTATGGATTGGCTTCTTGAGAAATATGGTGAGAGCCATAAAAATGCAACCAACAAACTTATTCATTGGATTTGCGTACCCAGTATTGTTTTTAGCCTTTTCGCTATTCTTTATGCCATTCCGTTTCCGTTGGAGCGGGGGCTTTTCACTAACTGGGCATTTGTTTTGTATGCTGGTTCGCTGATGTATTATTTGCGGTTGTCGGTGCCCATGGCTTTTGGTATGGCAATAGTGTGTGGACTGATGTTGCTGGGCGTCGATGCCATCTATTTTGCGGTTGATAAAAACGCTTCCTCTTTGGCTTATGTTGCCTTGGCTATATTTGTCGTGGCATGGATTGGTCAGTTCATAGGGCATAAAATAGAAGGCAAAAAACCGTCTTTTTTGGAAGATATTCAGTTTTTGATGGTAGGCCCGGCGTGGTTGCTGTCTTTTATTTATAAAAAAGTTGGGATTAAGATATAGTTTTTAGTTTTTAGTATTTAGTGTGTAGTTTTTAGTATAGCTAAAAACTACATACTACACACTAAAAACTACACACTAAAAACTACACACTGATAAAATATACCAATCAAGCGCTCCTTTTTTCAAAATCATAAAAAATGAGCCGATGATAAGTGGGGTCACAACTGAAATAATCATGGCGGAGAAATACCAACGCGGTACTTTTGACCGATCGAGCAGTTCTGAAATGAGAGAAACGGCGAGTATAAAAAAAGCAATTGCGGAAAAAGTGAGGCTAAGAAGGGTAGCCACATAATCGTTCCAGAGCCATAAAAGCGTGTAAACAATCGCTTGAATGAGGAAAATCTCAGTAATATTTAAACGGCGGTGGAACATGGATTTGAAATTTTTACAAAATTAACATATGTCTGAACAATTTATAACATCCAAAGACGGAATTCAACTTTATACCAAAGAATGGGGCATTAAGCAACCTAAAGGGGTGATTTGCCTGATACATGGTTTCGGCGAACATTGCAATCGGTACGGTCCTGTTGCTGATTTTTTCAATAAAAACGGTTACGCCTTCGTCGGCATGGATAATCGAGGTCACGGCAAGTCTGACGGTAAGCGTGGGCATACCCCTCAGTATGACAGCTATTTGGATGATATTGAGGTGTTTATGAATGGTGTCAAAGGGCGATATGCAGGCGTGCCGATGTTTCTGTATGGGCACTCAATGGGCGGTAATTTAGTTCTGCATTTTATTTTGAAAAGAAAACCGGCTATTCAGGGTGCAGTTGTGAGTGGGCCTTGGATACGGTTGGCTTTTGAACCCAAGACCATTATGATAACATTGGGCAAAATGATGCGTGCCATTTACCCTTCATTTTCGCAGGATAGTAATTTGATTGCTGAACACATTTCTAAAGATCCGGCAGTGGTTAAGGCATATAATGAAGACCCGTTGGTGCACAGTAAAATTACGGCTTCAGCAGGGATGGCATTGACCGATGCGGCGGCTTGGCTCAATGAGTACAAGGAGAAAATACCTGTTCCGATCATTATTATGCACGGTGGCGATGATTTACTCACGTCCCAACCAGGCAGCGAGGAGTTTGCAAAACGAGTTAAAGGAGATGTTACCTATAAAAAATGGGAGGGTATGTACCACGAAATACACAACGAACCCGATAAAATGAGTGTATTCAATTATACCCTCGGTTGGTTGGATTCTAAAATTTAATGTTGAAAATCAATATCTTAAATAATTAAAACAAAGTAAAATGAACGCTACAGATTTTATTCAATCATTAGGCTCAAAAGTGAACCCGGAAGCAATTGCCGGTCATAATACCGTTTTTCATTTTGACATTGATGGGGAAGGCGGTGGACAAAAAACGGTGCAAGTAGTGGATGGTAAATTGGAAGTTTTAGATGGTCTGGTCGGTGTGGCAAAATGCACTGTCAAAGTAAAAGGCGATACCCTGATGAAAATTGTCAGAGGAGACGAAAACGCGATGATGGCTTTTATGATGGGCAAAATTAAAGTGTCTGACCCGGGTGAATTGATGAAATATTCAAAAATATTTGGCTTGATGTAAAATCTTTCGGAAAAAAATAACGCGTAAAAAAAGCTGGTTTTACCTGATGGTAGGGTAGAATCAGCTTTTTTATTTTTTTTATTTTTATAATACGAAAAAAAAATATGTTTAAATTAAAATTAAATCTAATGTCTTCGGCATGTTTTTTGGTATGACTATCATATTCGACCGTTATCTAACGCTACGAGACCGCATTCTAAATAATCCCACCTGAATTGGACATATTACTATTTCGGTATAATTATTGAATTTTTGTTCATGAATCCTCGATGGATTCAGAATCCGTTTCCAAAAAAATGTAGGAGACTTGGCAAATAACATATTGAGAAAACAATGAACTTAACAATGGGGGGCAAGTGATAAGGATGAGTTATAAAAGGAGATTCAGGGTTTTAATTCATTTTTTATCATTTCTCTTTCTTTATTGCGCTATTTTAATCCAATGAACATACTATATTAATTAGATTTATGTCAAAGAATTTTCCGTTTTATAAGCAGCACGACTCCATGGATTGCGGTGCCACATGCCTACGCATGGTAGCCCGTCATTATGGTCGTTTCTATTCGCTGGAATTCTTGCGGGAAATCACTTTTATCGGCAAAGACGGCGTTGCGCTCATTGACATTTCGGATGCGGCGGAGAAAATCGGGATGAATACTCTGGCTGCTAAGGTGGGTTGGGATAGGCTGCTTGACGGTTTGCCTTTGCCTTTTATTGCGCATTGGCGCCAACAGCATTTTGTGGTGGTGTATGAAATCACCTCTAAACATGTGCGCGTCGCTGACCCCGCAGCCGGTAAAGTCAAATTGACTAAGCAAGAGTTTTTAGATGGCTGGGCAAGTGATGTGATTGATGGTGAAAAACACGGAATCATTCTTTTACTCGAAACTACCCCCGAATTTTATGAGCGGGAAGGGGATAAAGTGGATAAATCCGGCTTTCGATTCCTTTTTACCTATCTGAGAAAATACCGTCGGTTACTGGTTCAGTTGATTATCGGATTGTTATTGACGTCTCTATTACAATTGGTTTTTCCGTTTTTAACGCAAACCATTGTGGATGTCGGCATCAATAACAAAGATGTCGGTTTAATTAGATTGGTGTTGATTGGACAAGTAGTGTTATTTATGTCCTATACATCGGTAGAGTTTATTCGAGGGTGGATTATGCTACACATCGGTACGCGAGTCAATATTTCCTTAGTATCCGATTTTTTGATAAAATTGATGAAATTGCCACCTCGATTTTTCGATTCCAAACTCACGGGCGATTTACTTCAACGAATCAATGATAACCATCGGGTAGAGCAATTTTTAACGTCCAGTGTTCTATCCACCAGTTTTTCGCTCATCAATTTTGTGGTTTTTGGGTTTGTCCTTTTCTTTTTTAATCAGTTGATTTTTGTTATTTATTCTGTTTTTACGGTATTTTATATTGTCTGGATTCTTTTGTTTTTGCGCAAAAGAAAAGAGTTGGATTATAAGCGGTTTGACCAAATGTCGGAGAACCAATCCAATTTGATTCAGCTTATTTCTGGCATGAATGAAATCAAGCTGCACAATGCTGAAAAACAAAAAAGATGGCAATGGGAGCGCATTCAAGCAAAACTCTATCGGGTTTCAATCAAATATCTGGCATTGGAGCAATGGCAACGCGCCGGAGCCTCCTTTTTTAATGAATTGAAAAACCTGCTGATTACTTTTATTGCCGCCAAAGCCGTAACCGAAGGCAATTTGTCAATCGGTGGCATGGTGGCAATTGAATACATCATCGGACAGTTGAATTCACCTTTGGAGCAAATGGTGCATTTTATACAAATGGCACAAGATGCGAAAATCTCATTGGAGCGTTTGAACGAAATTCACTCAAAAGAAGATGAAGATGGTAAAGAAGAACGATTAAATATTTTACCTGAAAACGGTGATTTGTACCTGCAAAACGTTTCTTTTCAATATGGCAGTGCTCATTCGCCGGTTGTTTTGAAAAATCTGAGCCTGAAAATACCGAAAGGTCAGACGCTCGCAGTGGTAGGCGCAAGTGGTTCGGGCAAGACCACAATTTTGAAATTATTACTCAATTTTTATCAACCTACTGAGGGGTTCGTCAGACTCGGCGATGTATCGCTCAATAGCATTCAACATCGGGTTTGGCGAGAAAAATGTGGGGTGGTGATGCAAGAAGGCTATATTTTTAATGAAACTATTGCCAAAAATATTGCCTTAGGGGATGAGCAAATCGATAAAAAGAAACTGCTGCAAGCGGTAAAAGTAGCTAATATTCAAGGGCATATTGAGTCTTTGCCTTTAGGCTATAATACCAAAATCGGAGATGATGGGGTAGGGCTTTCTCAGGGGCAAAAACAAAGGTTGTTGATTGCCAGAGCGGTTTATAAAAGCCCTGAGTATATCTTTTTTGATGAAGCCACAAATGCGCTCGATGCTTACAATGAGTTAATTATCATGGACAATTTGAAAGAATTTTTTAAAGGAAAAACGGTTGTCATTGTAGCGCACAGACTTAGTACGGTCAAACACGCCGATAATATTATAGTGTTAGAAAAGGGTGAAATCATAGAATTAGGCAACCATGATGAGTTGACAAGACAAAGAGGGGCTTATTTTAATTTGGTGAAAAATCAATTGGAATTGGGCGCTTAAGTAATAATAAACGATAAATGATGAATTTTTAAAAGGCTATCGGTTATCAATTTTTTATATTGATTGAATGAAATATGGAGGATTTTGAAAAAATAGAATTGAGGAGTGATGATGTACAGGAAATACTCGGTACGCCGCCATCGTGGATTGTGCGATGGGGCTCTACTTTTATCTTCTTAGGAGTTATTTTATTGGGTGTAGTGAGCTATATTGTTAAATATCCTGACATAATCCACGCACCGATACAAATCACCACCGAAAGCCCTCCTGTTCCAATAGTTGCTCGGACAACCGGTTATCTTTCAAAACTGATTGTGAAAGAAAATGATACCGTGAAAACGGGGGATTTGCTTGTCGTTTTACAAAATCCTGCTTATTATGAAGATGTTCTGAGACTGGAAAAACAGTTGGTGGCGTTCGATAGTTTGACCCCCTCAGTATTGACCCTATTCCAACCGGAAACCGGCTTGCATTTAGGCGATTTGCAGCTAAATTATTCGTCCTTTGTGCAAATTTTGAAAGAATTTCAATTTAAAAAAGAAGAAAATTTTGAAGCTCAAAATGTCTCTCAAATTGCGCAACAGATAGATAACACCGAAAGGTTGATAAAAACCGAACGAGAAAAATTAAAAACGGCTAATAACAGTTTGGAATTGACCCGAAAAAATGTTGAGCGCAACAAGACCTTGTACGCTCAGAATGTCATTTCAAGAAGTCAATTAGAAGAAGTTATCAGAGAAGCCAACACCCAGGAGCAACTAATCAAGAATATTAACAGCAGTATTGAGGAGTATCAAGGGCGGATATTGCAATTGCAGAAAAGCCGGATGGAGTTTCAGAGTATGACCCGTACCTCCAATACATCACAATACAACAGCTTGGTAGAATCAATCAATCAATTGCGGACTGCTATTTCCCAATGGAAACTTAAATTTCTATTGACGGCTCCCATAGGTGGCAAAATATCTTTTTTCAATAATTATTGGGCTGAAAATCAAGATATTAAAGAAGGCGCAGAAGTCATGGCGATTGTACCGCCCAATGGAGCTGGCATGGTGGGCTTTGTCTCTTTGCCGACTTCCGGCTCAGGAAAGGTCAAGGCGGGACAGCGGGTCGTGATTAAATTCGATTCTTATCCTTATCAGGAGTATGGTATTGTTGAGGGTGAAGTGACATCTAAAGCACTTTTACCCAAAAGTGATAGAATTGAAAAGGTTATTTCCGTTCGGGTGAATTTGCCGAAAGGCTTGATGACAAGTTATCGTAAGACATTGAAGTTTGAGCAACAAATGCAAGGCTCCGCTGAAATCATAACAGAAGAACGCCGTTTTATCGAACGTTTGTTTGATAAGCTAATTTCTGTTTTTAAAAATAATTAATGCCCAATTCGCTCATTTGAGCTATTATTAGGAGATAATAGTTATACTCTTAAAATTGTATTTTTTGAATTAAATATAATTATAATGTTTTTTAAATAAATCATAACATTATACTTTACATTAAAAATGAATTCTATCTAATAAAAAAATATGTGTTATTTAGTTGCATTTATTTACAAAATATATGAATCTTTGTGGGATAATCGTGTTTACAATTCTAAACTATCTCCCATTACTTACCTTAGTTCTTGAATCAATATAAATTTTATTATTTAATATACCATTTTTTATTTTTTGTAAAAAAGGTTGGAATCCATTAATTTTACAAGCATATAGATGATAAATGAGAAAAAATCACTATAAGGTAGATTGATAATATTGAAATTATCTCTATGCTTGAATATGCAATAACATTCACAATAATAATAAATAAAGACATTGGGTAGGTAAGCATTACTTCTCTTTTCTTTACGTTTATCTGATGCTCAATTACAATCGTAAAGTATTTTTTTTAAATCACTAAATTAACACGCTGTGAACAAACATCTTTACACTAAGCTGTCTATATTGATAGCATTTTTAAGTTTCCCATTTATAATATTCTCACAGGATATTCATTATTCAAATTTTGGTTTTTCTCCGCTCAATATCAATCCGGCTTTAACGGGTATCTTTGCCGGTGATTATCGTATCAACGCTTCTTATCGTAGCCAATGGAACGGAGTTCCCGTTTCTTATTCCACTTTTTCCGGTGCTTTTGATATGCGATTAGGCAGTCGGGACAAATCTTTATTGGATCGCCGCTGGAGTCTTGGTTTGATTTTTAACCATGATATAGCGGGTTACTCTCATCTTCGCAATAATAATATCGGTTTAGCCGCCTCCTATATAGCCCCCCTCAGTAAGCAAGACTTTTTGAGTGCCGGTGCTTCTTTTAGCTTTAATCAAAGGCGATTCAGTACAGGAGACCTGACATGGGATGATCAGTATTACAATAAAAAATTTAACCCTAATTTCGTGTCTGCTGATGTTGAAACCTTCGATCGTTCTAACAGCTATGCTAATATAGCTACCGGTTTGAATTACCACCATCAAAAACCGGGCAAACGCGGAGCATTTGATTTGGGTGTGGGTCTATTCGGTCTTAATCGCCCCAATGTGAGTTTCAAAGACGAACCCACTACTAAATTGCCAACGCGCTACAGCCTTTATGCCGGTACCAACCTACAGGTTCACAGAAATTTTGATGTTTTATTGGAAGCCATGGGGCAATGGCAAGGCCCTCACCGCGAGATAGTCGGCACTTTAGGTGGTCGTCTCTACATCAGTGATAAAGCAACGGAGCAAATAGCTATTCAATTGGGTATTACAGTTCGTGGAAAAGATGCCTTTTCACCTAATGCAGGTATAATTTACAATAATTGGAAAGCAGTGGTCAATTTTGACGCTAATTATTCCCAATTCAAAAAAGCATCAAACAGATTGGGTGGTCCCGAAATCAGCGTGATTTATATATTCTCGAAAGTGCCTACCGGTACTTATTGCCCCATATGTCCAACTTATTTGTAAGAAATATTTTATGTGTTAATGCACGATGATTTAAGTCCCAGTTACAACATTATAAAAATTCAAAAATGAACAAACTTCATACTATTTTTATCACGCTGATATTATTATCTGCTTTGCCCTTAAATGCTCAGATTGCTCAACTTAATCCGAAAATTATTACGATTAGACAATATGAAGCGGCGGCAAATAAGGCTTTCGAAAAACGCCAATTCAATAAAGCACTCGAATATTATGTTATTATACTGAACGACGAACCTCAGCGGTCTGACTTGTTTTGGAATACCGCCGAAGCGGCTAATCAGACACGGCATTACACGGTGGCGTATAAATATTATGAATCCTTGAACCAAACTGAGCGAGGTAAAACGTACCCGCAGTTGATGTTCAAAAGAGCAATGGTTAAAAAAAGCTTGGGTGATTACGATGGTGCTATCGCTTTGCTCAATTCATTTAAGGCGACTGCCCCGATTGCAGGCACAACTAATGCCAATGAATTAATTAAAGAAGCAGAAGCTGAAATCAAAGCTTGTGAATGGGCTAAGCCTCTTTCGGAATCGAAAGCGGCTTATGAGGTTGTTCGTATGGACAATATCAATACTAATTTCACGGATATTGCGCCGGTTCAACACGGTAATACTCTTTATTTTACCTCTGCGTTTAAAGGTAAAGATGATTCAACTTATGTAACCAATATCTATCAAACGGATCTTAAAGGTAAAGTAGAGCTGTCGGATATAAACTCGACAATGAAAGGAGAATATACGGCTCATTTTGCTTTAAATAGTTCAGGCTCACGTGTTTATTATAACATTGGAAAGGAAACCGATGGTATATTTATGTCTGAAATCTACTACCGTGATAAAGGCGGTGATGGTCTATGGAAAGCGCCCGTTCGTTTGCCGGATACCATCAATACGCGAAGCTATACCACCACTCAGCCCAATATTGGGGTGGATAAATCAACCGGTCGTGAAGTATTATATTTCGTTAGTGACCGTCCGGGTGGCAAAGGTGGGCTTGATATCTGGTATGCGGATATTGATTCACAAGGCAATGTGGGTATTCCAAAGAACCTGTCGGCAATCAATACGACAAAAGATGAAATAACCCCTTTTTATTTCAGTCAAGCTAATATTTTATTTTTCAGTACTGAGGGGTATCAAACAATGGGTGGTTTTGACGTATTTTATGCCACCAAAAGCGACAATGGGGATTGGTCTGCGCCAACACATGGCGGTTTTCCATTAAATTCAAGTTATGACGACATGTATTACTCCATCAATGGCGAAACAGGTCGGTCATACTTTGTATCCAATCGCAAGGGGGGAAAATGTTTTAGCCCCGATAAAGATTGTGTTTGTAATGATATGTACAACTTCGATATTAAATTGGATTTGAAATCGGAGACCTTTTTAGCCTCAACCGGCGAAGCATTGAAGGGCTGCAGTGTTGAATTATTGAATTTAGAAACGGGTAAATCTATTCAATTACTTATCAATAAAGACGGTAACAACTTTGATTTCCCTTTAGAATTGAATATGCGCTACCGCTTGATTGGCTCAAAAGCCGGGCATAGGGCAGATACTATTGATTTTGATACTAAAGGTATTTGGCAGTCTACAACTATTTACAAAAAGCTTGAACTTCGCCCCAATCTCAAACTCAATGTTTATGTTTTTGAAGACATTACCAACATACCAATTAACGGAGCACGGGTTGATATTTATGAAATGGCGAGTGGTTATACCGCAACCAGCGTTTCCGGTTCAAAAAGTGGCAAATTGATTTTTTCTGAAAAAATTACGGGCAATTCATTCACAACAAGCAAGATTGAATTTGGTAAAACCTATATATTATATGGATTTAAAGAAGAATTCGCCCCTGATTCAAGTATTTTAGTGATTGACGCTTACGGTGCTTCGGAGAGATACGAATATTCTGATTCATTATTCCTCAAACCTTTCAGGGGACTGCCTTTGACTCTCTTTTTTCATGATGATCATCCCAATCCCAATACACGCGATTCAATTACCTATTTAACATACGACGAAACATACAAATCCTATATTATCAGAGAAAATGAGTATCTGAGAAATTATTACGGGTTGAATAAAACCGTGAGTTTTTCGAAAGCCAATGAAATTTCAGACTTTTTCAGAGATAGTATCAAAGGTAATTATCAAAAACTCATGGATTTTTCGGTGCTGATGACTAAGTTTTTAGCCTTCAACAAAAATTTAGAAATTGTCATTGAAGGCTATGCATCACCGTTAGCAGATTCAGTTTACAACCGTTTGTTGACATCTCGCCGTATCAGTTCCTTGATTAACCATTTTTATGAATACGAAAACGGTGTGTTACGTCCTTACATAGCCAACAAACAATTGACTATCCGAATCATTCCTTTTGGTGAAACTAAAGCACATACGGGTGTCAGTGATAATTTCAATGATAAGCGCAACTCTATTTATAGCCTTGCAGCCATGAGAGAACGTAAAGTTGAAATCAAAGAAATCAATCAACTATCAGATGAAGAAGTTAAAAGCTTATCTTTTTATGATCCAAAAGAAGCCCTGAAAGGGTATTGGGACTTCAATAGCCACATATCCTTTTTAGATAAAAATGTGACGGTTGCAAGCAGCCCGGAAGGTAAAAAATTGACACGGAA
Organism: Saprospiraceae bacterium; assembly: GCA_031424115.1. Lineage (GTDB taxonomy): Bacteria > Bacteroidota > Bacteroidia > Chitinophagales > Saprospiraceae > JAAFJT01. The sequence goes on from JANPGW010000441.1 coordinate 18,956, forward strand.
GGGAGAAATTGACAGAAATCCTTCTGTTCCAACTAACATAGACTCTAAGGGGGGCAAAACATCTAAGGCAGCCTCAAAGATTCGTCATGAATTTGTTTTAGTGGATTCTTATACAGGTGACGTTATTTCAAAAGGCGCTAATGTACAAATTTATGATTTCAATAATGATAAAAAGAGTCTTGGTAAAGCACGCCTTAAAGGTTCAATTTATCGTTACGATTTGACTTCTGACAAAGAATATCTCATAAAAGGCATTGTTCCGGGCTACAGTGAAGCGGCCGTGGCTTATTTTGGGGGTTATACTGAGGGGTCTAATCCTTCCGGAATCGAAGCGGGTATTGTACGAGATACAATGTATTTAACTCCTTTTAATGGCTTGCCTTTAGAACTTTATTTCAATAACGACCGACCGAATCCCAATTCGAATAGAATAAAAACAGCTGTGCCTTACAATAAATCTTATAAAGAATATTATAGTCAGAAAAAAGAGTTTGTCAGACAATACAATCAGTTGCTATCCAATATAGGAAGTGTTCCGATGGCAGTTAATGAAATGCAGCAGTTTTTTGAGGGTGATGTAAAAAGAGGTTATGAAAAACTTGTCGGGTTTGCCTCAATCATGAAATCTTATTTGAAACAAGGTAAACATATTGAAGTGATTATTGAGGGTCATGCTTCGCCTTTAGCCAACTCAGATTATAATGAATATTTGACGAGCCGCCGGATCAATTCGGTGATTAATTTCTTATCTGCTTATGATGGCGGTTCTTTGAAAAAGTACATCAAGAATGGCGATTTGGAATTAAAAATCAAACCTTTAGGCGAATCTGAATCAAGTACTTCGGTAAGTGACGATAGTCACGACCTGAAACGTTCCATTTATAGTCTTGAAGCGTCTAAATCTCGTCGTGTTGTCATCAAAGATATACAAATCAGGGAGTAATTCATGATTTATCATCATTCACTTAATAGATAAAAGTTCTCTTTCTAAAATAAAAACAAAACATGAGCAATCGTTTTAATTTATTAGAATTCTGCACACTCACAATTTTTGTCCTTTCAACTTTGAGTCTCAGGGCACAAATTCAGGTATCTGTTAGCTTTAACCCGCCTTCATGCAAAGGTTATACAAATGGAGATGCCACCGCAACACCCACAGGCGGAGTAGCACCTTATACATATATTTGGAGCAATGGTCAATTCGGACAAACAACTTATGGTTTAGCAGTAGGCAATTATTCTGTTACAGTGAATGATGCTGCCGGCAGTTCGTTAGTGAAAAGTATAACCCTAACCGAACCCGATGCAGTCACTTCTGCTATTACTCCTCAAGGCGGTGTTTGTGACAATAATTTAACGTATATAGCCACTGCTTCAGGCGGAACAGCTCCTTATAGCTTCAGTTGGAGAAATCTGCTAACAGGTCAAATCACTACGGGAGCAAATTTAGTGACGCCTTCTGAAGGGAGCTATTTTTTAGAAGTGATTGATTCAAAAGGTTGTGGTACGTCTCGTGCGTTGACAGTTACTGCACCGCTGAATGTGATTGTCAGAACTTTAGATGTCGAATGTGCCGGACACTGTGACGGTTCGGCTGAAGCCAGAGTTACCGGTGGCAAACAACCTTTTACGTATGCATGGAATTTTCAAAATAAAACCTCTCAATCTATTTTTCCCTTGCCGGGCGGTACTTATACCGTAACCGTTACGGATTATAATGGCTGTCAAAAAGTTGCTTCAGGGACAGTTCATGAAGGTGAAGTTTTAAAAACAAATCTGGTATCAACCGGTGTTTGTACCGACAACGCTTCTGCGTCGGTCAATCCCACGGGTGGCAAAGCACCATATACTGTAAATTGGAGCAATGGCGCGACAGGCAATTCTGTAACAAATCTCACTCAAGGTATTTATTTTGTTACCGTTACAGATGCTTCAGGGTGTAAAATAGATGGACAGGTGAATGTCAGCAAAGCGAATGGCATCAGTCTTGTTTTCTTAAAAACCGACCCGACTTGTGGTATTGCTAATGGTAAGTTAGAAGGTTGTATACCCGGTGGCGGTTTAGGCCCCTATACTTTTAATTGGAATAATGGCGCCACGACTCAAACCATTTCTAATGTAGGTCCCGGGACGTACAAACTTGTAGTGACTGACGGTGCAGGTTGTCAGGATAGTTCAACAATTACTGTCAACAATGCTTCAACTATGACCCTCACGAAGGCGATTACCCAATCTCTTTGTGGAAGTAGTACGGGTTCGGCATCTATAATGTCCGTTGTAGGCGGCGTCGCTCCTTATACTTATAAATGGAGTAGTGGTCAAACTACTGCATCTATAACGAATGTGCCTGCCGGCAATTATTCAGTTACAGTGACAGATGCAACGGGTTGTGCGGAAATATCTTCTTTCAATATCACTAATTCTAATGATTTTGTTTTAGGCATTAATAAAACGGATGCCGCTTGTAATGGCGTGAGCAGTGGCTCAGCTACAGCACAATTAACGGGTGGAACGAGCCCTCTTACTTACAAATGGAGTACCGGCGCAACAACGCCTGCGATAGCCAATTTGAGTGCCGGAACATATGCTTTAACAGTGTCCGATGCTGCCGGTTGTCAGCAATCCTCTTCTATTACCATTAATAATGGAGTGGCTTTGACTGTGAATACCACAACAACGACGTCGCTTTGCAATGCTTCATCAGGTTCTGTATCTGTTACTTCAGTAACGAATGGTACAGCGCCTTTCAGTTATAAATGGAGTTCTGGTCAAACCACTCAAACAATATCGAATGTATCAGCGGGCAATTACACAGTCAGTGTAACGGACGCGTCGGGTTGTACGGCAATAGCTCAAGTAGCTGTCATTAATTCTAATGGGTTTACATTACAAATTGCCCCTACCAACGCTGCTTGTAACGGCGTGAGCAATGGTTCAGCGGTAGCTCAGGTCTTTGGTGGAACGGGTGGTTTTAGCTACAAATGGAGCACGGGTGCTTCAACACCGACAATTGCAAACATTGGAGCGGGTACTTATTCGTTAACAGTGACAGATGCTTCGGGTTGTAAAGATAGCTCTACAACAACTATCGGTAATGCAAAAACATTGACTATCAATGCTACTACGGCAAATACATTGTGTAACGGTACAACCGGTTCTGCAACAGTGGCTACTGTGGCAGGCGGTACAGCGCCATTTATATACAAATGGAGCAACGGTCAAACTACTCAAACGGCTACGAATTTGGCTAACGGCACTTATAATGTCACTGTAACCGATGCTTCGGGATGTATTGCAGATGGACAAGTAAATGTTCAGACCAACCCAATTTCTATTTCTTTTACGACAACCGACGCTGCTTGTAGTGGTATTAAAAATGGTGCTGTTACTGCACAAGTTGTAGGTGGAGCCCCCGGTACATATTCTTATATTTGGAATACAGGAGCAACAACTGCGACGATTAATAATCTTGAAGCCGGTAGCTACAAAGTAACGGTGAGTGGTGCAGGTTGTACCGAATCAGGGACTGTCAATGTCAACAATATCAAAACGCTCAATCTAACTACCACAACTGCCAACACGCTTTGTAATGGCACAACCGGTTCGACTACAGCTTCTGTAACGGGTGGAACGGCTCCTTTAACTTATATATGGAGCAGTGGTCAAACAACACAAACGGCAACTAATTTAGCCATTGGAAATTATAATGTCACAGTAACCGATGCTTCAGGCTGTGCAGTCAGTGGTCAAGCTGCCGTTCAAGCCAATCCCATATCAGTAGTAGTTTCAAAAACAAACGCGACTTGTGATGGTGTGAATAATGGTACGGCAACTGCATTAGTGAACGATGGGGCTATTGGCGCAACTTACACTTACGTTTGGAGTAATGGTTCGACAACGCCATCCGTTAGTGGTTTGACGTCAGGGACGTATAAAGTAGTGGTGAGTGGCAATGGTTGTAAGGATAGTTCAACAGTTGTAATCAACAATACGACGGTTGTAAGCCTCACAACGACTACTTCCAATGCAACCTGTACTGGCAATGATGGTGCAGCAACCGTTACAAATGTAACCGGTGGTGTAGGTCCTTTTATGTTCAATTGGAGTAATGGCGCTACCACACAAACTGCAATCGGTCTCAAAACAGGCAATTACTCAGTGACAGTTACCGATGCTAATGGTTGTAAAGCCTCTGCTAATCCGGTTACGGTAAACACCACTAATCTTGTTATTGCTGCGACACCAACAGTTACCGACGCTTCTTGCGGTCAAAATAATGGTAAAGTCGTTTTTGCCTATGCCGGTGGAACAGCTCCTTATACCGTCAAATGGTCTGGTGGCAACAACAGT
>JANPGW010000442.1:0-26154 GCA_031424115.1 Saprospiraceae bacterium
GCTCTGTTTGAAAAACCGAACCTATCTTGCGTCAGCGTTGCGCCATTCACGGCTGCATTATTTGCATTTGCCGATAGGTCGTTGGCATTGCCCGTAAATGAATACAGGGCAACGGGCGTTTGTGCTTGCAACCCCAATGAGGTTAAAAACAAGCCCGTAAGCGTGAATAAAAATTGTAAAAACGGTTTCATTATTGATATTTTTAATGATTAAAGCACTGATTTAATTATTGTTAAAATTGATATTGTACATGTGAAGCCCTCCTCAGTATTGAGCGATAATCCTTATAATTTCACAAATCGCCCTACAGCAATCTGATTATACATTTTAATAGTAAGGATATAAAATCCTGATAATATTGGGCTTGTGTCTAAATTTACTTCCCCTTCAGTATAAAGCTGTTTTTCAAGTATCAACCTCCCATGCACATCCCTAATTTCTAAGTCTGTTTTACCATTAAAATTTAGAGGCATTTTCACCGATAAAATATCTGAAACAGGATTAGGAGATACTTGCAATACCGCCGTTTTTATGGCAAAAACATCTTTTAAAGCTGTAATACTTTGCTGATATAAGGTTGCCACCGCCGTCGGGATGAGTGCATAATCAAAGATTTTAACCTCGTCAATAATGCCTTTAAAATTATAATCGGCATTATCAGCCAGCATTTGACCGATTAAAAAAGGCAGCGCGGTAGTGCGGATATTACCCGTCAAAGGTTTATAAGATGTGAGTTTACCATTGATGTAGATAGCCATCAACGCGCCATCGTAAGTAGCAGTTATATGGTAAAAACTATCAGTAGTTAAAGGTGCAGGCGCATCAAGGTCAGCGATAGTATTCAGCGTATTGATAGTCCAACGCACGTTTTTTTCAGGTGTAATGGATATTTTATAGCGGTTTTGCCAACTTCCGTGCGATACTAAAAAAGTTTCTTTATCCCCTAATCGAGCCGCATTGAACCAACAACTTACAGAAATGGCATTCTGAAAATTAAGCAACGGGCTATTCGTAACCCTCACATTTTGAGCACCACCATTAAAATAACACGCCCTATCTCCTACCCCAAACCTATCAGGGACGAAAGCAATTCCGGAACCTTGACCATGCAATTGATTCCCACTCACATCATCAGCATTGCCTGAAAAGGGATAATGCGCTATCAATTTACCAATAGCCGTATTAAAGTTTTTAACTAAAACGGTTGTCGTCGCTTGAGCTGAAAGATTGCCATTGTCTGTTACTTGAACGGTAATGGTAAAAACTCCTTCGGTATTAGGAGCTGTCCAAGTCGTTGTTTTATTAGAATTACTATTAAAAGTGCCACCATTGGCTGACCACGCATAAGTCAAAGGGTCGTTATTGGGATCTGTGGCAAGGCAAGTCAGTTGCACCGTTCCATTCGTCGGCACATAAGCGACACTTTTTTGAATCTCTGAAATGCGTGGCACTTGTTTTATTTTTAAAACAACCGTTAAATCTAACGCGGCAGTATCACTATTGCCTTCAATATCTGTAGCAATAACTTGAATCGTTGCCCCCCCCTCAGTATTGAGGGCATAAAATGCAACAGTTGGGCTTGTCCCAGAAATTGACCCTTTATTCGTGCTCCATTTATAAGTTATCGCCCCACCATCAGGGTCAAAAGCCGTAGCATATACCTTTGTAGAATCCCCAATTTGAAGCGTCTTTTGCGTAGCTGCCAATGCCTTTATGCGGACAGGGCGCGTAAATGTTTTCGTTTTTTGTTGAAAATCGACCACTGTATTATTGACCAGCATTTTATTGCGATCATAAGTTACGCTACCTCCCGCAGGCGTAACGGTTATTAAAACAGCTTGATTGGCAGGAATATTTAAATCAGTCAAACCTTTAATATTCCGAGCTATAAAAGTTTCAGTCAAAGCATCATAAATATCGGAAGGTGTATTGCCCGCATCAAATGAAACCGATTTGGATGTATTAAATGGGTTATAAAACAAATAAGTCGGAAAGGCTTTTGCATGAAAAAAATCTGTTTTTAAAAGGTCGAGTTTCAATATCTTTTCAACATTTGTTTCTTCAATCATACTGCCCAGATAACCAATGGACGATGTGCCATAAAGTGCCAAATTAGTCCCTGCCCAACCGCCACCCAGCGCATCACCCGTTGAAAAAGGCGATAATCCTTGCCATTTTTCACGCAAAGCCTCATAAGCAATTACTTGATTAGGGTCATTCACATTTGACCACGCACTGGCATCTTGCATATTATTTGGTAAAAAACGGGGATAAAATAAGCGGGTCGCATTCGCTAAATTCAAAACCCATTTACCAATTGCCCTCGCAAAACGCTTGTCGTAGCGCACCATTGGTACAAGAGCTGATGCTTGCTGCACACCATTTAATTGAAAAGCATAATCATTGCCATCATCATTCGCTTCACCCACCAAACCCGAAACATCAAAACCGCCCCAAGTCCCCACAATTGTTCCCCAACCTCGCAATGCGCCTTTATCAAAAGACCAATTGACCATTTTGGGAATATCGTAAGTTGTACCCAATTCGGCATTCATTTTTGCCGCCGTATAAGTCCCATAAGGCAATTGCAGCTCATAGGAAGGGTTGTTTTGTAGATTATTTAAAAACTCAATTGCCCATTCTGCCCCTTTTAAAAACTCTTTATTACCCGTTTTTTTATAAGCATTGTATAAAACCCACGCATAGGCACCAGCAGCTTCGGGCTCAATAACGCCCGTGGCAAGCGGCTGCATAGTTTTAAATTTCCATGCCCTATAATTCATATTCGGCAAAGCCCAAGCCGTATCCCTGCCGCCCATTGCGCGAACGGCTTCTAAAAAGCGATTGGCAATAGTCGAAAACTGACTATTTGCCTCAATACCTGCATTTGGATAGAGGTCATACAGTTGATAAAAAAAGACATTAGGCATCAAATCATACCACCAATCGCCGCCACTGCTTGCTCCCGCATTGTTGAGATAAATATTTTCACCATTGGCTTTATTAAAAAAATCTTGACTCATCAAAAGCCAATTTTGACCGAATTGGTTGCTTTTATCATTGCCCACCAAGGTTGCGCCCACAAGCGAAGGCAAAACATTAATCGCCTCACTACCCGATGGACTGCCTACGTAAGTCAAGAGTTTTATCGTTTTATTTTGAGGGTAATTCACCCCCGCAGCACCGATTGACACAAGGGGTAAATATTGCCCCGTCTTCGTCACATCATACACAAATGAGTCATATTGACGAGCAACTTGTTTCCAATTTCTGAGATTATAAGGCGCAGGCAGGTTAGGCATTTTCTCAATGCGCGGCACAGCAATCTGATTTGATTGTCCTTGTAAATTGCTTGAAATTGAGCAATTTAGAAGAAACGCAATAATGAAAAAATGTGTTATAAATTTCATAGAACCTGTTTTGCCCCCCTACCCCCAAAGGGGGCGTAAATCGGAAGTATTTGTAAAATTTGGTTACAATTTTCAATCATATTCTTATGTACTCCCCCTTTGGGGGTAGGGGGGCTAATAATTCGGATTTTGCACCAAACTCGGATTCAAATCCATTTCTATTTGTGGTAAAGGGAAAACCTCATGTTTGCCTACTTTAAATTCAGGAATTGCCTTTGCAGCTATCCCCCAGCGCACCAAATCAAAATAGCGGTGCATTTCATAGCCCAATTCAACTTGTCGCTCGTGGCGAATGGCGTCTATCATTGCTATTTTATCCGTTGTTGTGATGCGTGGTAGTGCTGTCACGGGATTTGTAGCTTGCAGGCGAGCGCGTGCCCTAACCACTTCAAGAGGAACGCCCCCCTCAGTAACGCGACCCAATTCGGCTAAAGCTTCTGCTTCCCAAAGCAAAACTTCTGCAAAGCGAATGGCTGTATAGTTGATATCGCCATCGGCTTTTTGAGTGACGGAGCTATCGGCTTGTAAATATTTCCGAGGGCTGTAACGGGTAGAAGAAAAGGAGTTTTTATAGACCGTTCCGAAATAATCTTCATTATTGGATGCAACAGTAAATTTTCGGCGCGGATCATCCGTTTCAAAAGCATTCACAAAGGATTCGGTAGCTTCCGCAAAGCCATAACCGCCGACTATTTTTTTAGAAGTCCACCATTGATTTAAGGAATTGCCAACACCCAATTCCAGATTGGTATGCTGGATTTCCCAAACGGATTCTTTATTGTTTTGCGTTTTTTTATTAAAATTATCGGCATAATTGGGCATCAAACCATAAATATTCAAGGCTTTTACCTTGGCTACATATTCCAATGCTTTAGCCCAATTTTTTTGGTAAATACACACTTTTGCAGCCAAAGCCAAAGCAGCTCCTTTAGTCGCCCGACCCACATCAGCAGCAGAATACTGAGGGGGTAGCAAATCAGCCGCGCGGTCGCAATCAATTAGTATTTGAGTATAAATTTCTGATTTAGGGGTGCGAGGCGCTTTCAATTTATCGGGTGAAACAATGCTTGTAAACAATGGCACGTCCCCGAATACTTGCGTCAGTGAAAAATAGTAATACGAGCGCAAGAAAAGCGCTTCGCCTGTAATGCGGCTTTGGGTCGTTTTATCAAATGAAATAGTCTTAATTTTATCTAAAACAAGGTTGCTTTGGATAATGCCACTGTATTGTAGTTTCCAAAAACTATTGATTTCATCAGTTCGGGGTGTATGCGTCAATGCATCCAATTCAGCAAGCCCCGACCTTGAGCCATCGCCCCCCACAATAGCTTCATCGCTTGCCAAAGTGCCGAATGCCCAATAAAAATTATTATTGGTATTGCTAAATGTCAAAGGCTTATAAGCGGCATTAATGGCTTGGATAGCATCGTCTTGCGTTTGGAAAAATGAACCAGCATCCAATGTGGCAATGGGGTCTTTGTCCAAAAAGTCTTTGCATGCTGTGAAAAAGAGGACAGCTGTGAAAAATGTATATTTAAAAATAATTATTTTCATTTTTTCATTTTTAACACATCCCGAATACTCGGGATATAGAACACATAGGTTTTTGTTTTAAATATTTTTGTTTTAAAATATATTAAAAATAAAAAAATTTATAACTGCTTGATAAATCTAATAAAACTCTTATTTTTATCTTTTAATCACTATAAACATACGATATGAAAAAACTAACAAAAAGTTATTTAAAAGCATTGACTTACGAAATTATTGGTGCCGCCATTGAAGTACATAAAGAAATGGGGCCAGGTCTTTTAGAGAAAATATATGAAGTTTGTATGATTCAAGAATTAAGTATTCGAGGAATCAAAGTAACATCCCAACAAGCAGTTCCTGTAATCTATAAAGGCGTCGCTCTTGACGCTGAATTGAGATATGACTTATTAGTCGAAGATTGTATCATTGTTGAATTGAAAGCTGTTCTACAAATGATACCAATCTTTGAAGCTCAAGCCATGTCTTATGCCAAAATATTACAAGTCCCTAAGGCTGTTCTCATCAATTTTACCTGTACCAATATTTTCAAAGAAGGTCAAAAAACCTTTGTTAATGACCTGTTTCGGGTTTTACCCGATGAGTGATGTTTAACATATATTTTTATTTAACACATAGGCACATAGAACACATAGAGTTACGCGTAATTCATTGATTATTAATTTATTATAAAAAAACTATGTGTCCTATGTGCCTATGTGTTAAATAAAAAAACATGTGTTATGCATCAAAAATCCAATTTCAATCCCACAATAAATGTCCGTGGCGCGGGGACCGTACCCCAATCAATGCCCACAGCCAAGTCAGAGGAAAGCCCTAAACCGCGCGTGTCATTCGCATTTGCTTGAATTTCAGGGTCTAAACCCGGGTATTTTGTCCATGTGAAGGCATTTTGAGCCGTGACGTAGAGCCTCAACCCATCAACACTTTTCCATTTAAGGGCATTTTTTAGGTTATAGCCCAATGTGATATTGCGGATTCTGAAATAAGAGCCATCTTCTATCCAGCGAGTAGATGAGCGGCGGTTGCCGTTGCGGTCGTCGAGACTGACTTTTGGAATATTGGTATTGGTATTGGTCGGCGTCCACCGTTCAAGGACTTTTGCGTAAGAATTAAAGCCCCTTGATTGTGTTTCATAAGCAAAATTGCCATTCAGAAAATAGACATCATTGCCTTGAATGCCTTGCGCTAAAAGTGAAAAATCAAAATTTTTCCATGTCAAACTGATATTTAAACCATAAGTAAAATCGGGAAATGGTTTGCCAGCGTGTGCGCGGTCTTTATCATCAATTTTATTATCACCATTTAAATCAGCGAATTTGACATCTCCAGGTCGAGTGTCCACAGTTTGGAAAGGACTTTTATCTATTTCGGCTTGGGTTTGAAAAATGCCCAACATTTTCCATAAATAAAAAGAGCCAATTGGATAACCCGCTTCAGTGCGCGTAAGAGGCCCATCAGATAAGCCAAATCCGCCCAAAATCGGCTCACTTCCAGCGATGGACAATACTTTATTTTTAATGGCGGAGATATTGGCGCCTATGATATAATTAAAATCCTTAATTTTATTTTTATAAATCAGCCCCAATTCAACACCCTTGTTTTCAACTGAACCGGCGTTCACATAAGGCGGACGTTCAGAGCCGCCCGCTTGTGGCACGGGCACGCGCATGAGAATGTCATCCGTTTTTTTATTAAAAACATCAGCAACGAGTGATAAACGGTCTTTCCATAGGCTTAAATCCAAGCCGAAATTGGTCTGAGTAGTCGTTTCCCAACGGACATTGCTGTTACCTGTTTCCACTATGGAGGCACCCGTAGCGATTTTATCCCCAAAAGAATAAACCCGCTGACCTGTTTCAACCAAAGAACTAAATGGGTAAATCCCTATTTCTTGATTGCCCAAGCGTCCCCAACTACCCCTCAGTTTCAGGCTCGAAAGAGCGGTTATTTTTTTAAAAAAAGGCTCATTTCCGATATTCCAAGCCGCAGATACTGAGGGGTATGTTCCCCACCGATTATTAGGTCCAAAACGAGAAGAACCGTCGCGCCTGACCGAAGCACTCACCACATAACGGTTATCAAAAGAGTAACCCACTTGTCCAAAATAAGATAATAAAGCCCATTCTGTAGCGATACCGGAAGCACCGATATTTTTAATATCTATAGGAAGACTGCCGTTGATGTAGCGGAAAAGGGAATCAGTTCGGCGAAAATTATTAGCGGATGCGCCGAGATAATCCGTATGATTTTGAATGGCTTCCGTTCCAATTAATGCTGAAATGCGGTTTTTACCAAAGGTTTTAGTAAAATCAGCCGTGTTATTCCAGATTAAAGTTTGATTAAAAACCCTGCCTTCATTCAGAGAAGTGGGGTTATAAATGGCATCGGATAGGCGTTCTTTAAAGAGTTTTTCTTTTTCAAATAAAAAATCACCACCCAAGCTGGAACGTATTTTCAAACCTTCAAAAGGTGCCAATTCAGCAAACACATTCCCAAACACCCGATAACGTTTGATATTCCAATCTGTATTTTGAATAAAAACAAGCGGATTCGCATTGCCATCGCCATATAGCGTCGGGTCACCCAATTCAGATGAGACTTTAACGTAAGTACCATCGGCATGGCGCTCCCGAAAAAGTGGGGCTGCAATCAAGGCATATCGAATGCCACTCAATTCATTGCCCGCGCCGTAGCCATCGCCTGACGAGCCTATTAATTTGCGATTGGTGTGTGAAAAAGAGAAATTATTACCTATTTTAAAGCGTTTAGTGCCGATTTCGCCATTAAAACGCAGTTGATATTTATCGAATTTTTGACCTGTGAAAATGCCGTCTTGGCTTTGGTACTCACCTGAAAGATAAAAATTCCCGTTTTCACTACCGCCCATGCCTGTTAATGCGTAGTGCTGAATAGGCGCAGTTCGAAAGACTTTACTCAACCAATCATTATTCGGCAAAGAATCCAATATGGCTACATCGTAGGTTTTGAGCTGACGAACAGGGTCACGCAAGGCATTGGCATTGGTAATGGCTTCATTTCGGATAGTTAAATAGTCTTTAGAATTCAGTAGCTTAGGCAAGCTGATGGCATTTTGAAGACCCGTATAGGCATCAAAACTGAATTTTGGCTTGCCTGATTTTCCCCTTTTCGTGGTAATTACCACTACCCCATTGGCGGATCGTGCACCATAAATAGCCGCCGCCGCACCATCTTTTAAAACCTCAATGGACTCAACATCAGAGGTAGAAAACATATTGATATTGCCCGTAGTAGGTACGCCATCTACTATAAAAAGGGGATTATTATTGCCTAAAGTGCCTGCTCCACGAATTCGCACCGCTATATCATCGCCGGGCGCGCCCGTCACTTGCGTGACCATAACACCCGGAGCCTGCCCTTGTAAAGCTTGCTCGATACCCGAAACGACTAATTTGTCTATGTCTTTTGATTTTATGGAAGCGATAGCAGTAGATACATTGGAGCGAATTTCCTTTTTATAACCAGTCACCACCACATCTTTTAACATGGCATTACTGGCAGTCATTGAAATTTTGAAAGTCGTTTTGCCTTCTACGGGTATTTCAATATTTTCTAAACCGATATAAGTGAAAACCAGAACCGCATTATCAGAAGCAACATCCAATTTGAACCCCCCCTCAGTATCCGTGAGCGTTCCGTTCTGCGTGCCTTTCTCCAAAACCGTTGCCCCTATAATAGGCATTTGGTCTTCCGCCGAGATGACTGTGCCCGACACCGACAGTTTTTGAGCATAACCTTGTAGGAGTATTAGTAAAAAAGTGACTGTTAGCACCCACGTTTTGACAGTGAAGCGGCAGGAAAAGGTGAATAGTAAGTCAATATATTGTAAAGATTTCAAACCCATGTTAACATTGTTTTAATTTCTAATGTTAAAGGTCATCTCTTTATGAGTGCTATATTGATACTATTACGCAATAATATGGTACTTTTATGAAATTAATTAATTTATCAAAATACACGCTTAAAATATTTTATTAATAACAAATAAAATACTGCAAAATGAATATTTATCAAGAGATTACCCCGTTGAAATCACCCGATGTTTTTGTCGTTTTGGATTCTTGTAATAATGGATTTGATTATCCCATTCATAATCATCCCGAATATGAATTGAATCTCATTATGGGCATGTCCGGTACGCGTATCGTGGGAGATTCGACGGAGCGATATACGGATTGCGATTTGGTATTGCTGGGTCCTTATCTTTACCACAAATGGGATGGCGACGTGCAGTTACAAAATAATGGACAACCCTATCGAGTTATTACCATTCAATTTGCCAGAAATTTACTCAGCGGGCAGTTTTTTCAAAAAGAGCAATTTTATAAAATCCGCAAACTCATGGAAGACTCCAGCAGAGGAATTAAATTTCACGGAAAAACTTTTGATGAAGCGATGCTCCTCATGATAGGCTTGACGGAGGAGAAAGGTTTTATGAGTGTGTTAGGTTTTTTAAAACTTCTTGATTTGCTTTCAGAATCTAAGGAAGCCAATTTTTTATCAAGCGAAGGATTTTCCTCAAAAGTATTAAGTGCCCACAGCAACCGCATTCAAATTGCGTACAGTTATATTTTAAAAAATTACGCTAACAATGATTTGAAAATCGGGGATGTGGCAAACCAAGTGAATATGGGAGAATCCGCATTCAGTCATTTTTTTCAAAAGTATGCTTTTAGAAGTTTTACCCAGTTTTTATTGGACATTCGGATTGGTCATGCGTGTAAATTGCTCTTAGATACTGATGAAACGGTGGGTCAAATTTGCTATAAATCGGGATTTAACAACCTCGCCAATTTTAATCGGCTTTTTAAAAAATATCGGCATTGTACGCCGGTAGAATATCGGCGTCGGCATACAGAAAAAAATGCCTTCGATTGGGCCAACCAGATAACACCTTGGCAATTTTTGCCCGCCTCAAATAAAAATCAGGCCCCTTTAACGCCCCAATCGTACGCAACTCGGTTGGTGCATGTGTAAATTTGTCATTCATCACCTGTCTGCCGACAGGCAGATTCATCGTTCATCATTACTTATCCTTATTTTACAATGCCACCCCACCATTCACTCCCAAAACCTGTCCACTGATAAAAGAGGCTTCTTCGGAGGCTAAAAACAAATACGCGTGAGCGATATCCATCGGCAGACCCATTCTTTTAACGGGAATTTGAGCAATAGCAGCAAGTCTCATTTCTTCCGGAATTTCATTGGTCATATCGGTAGCAATAAAACCAGGAGCAACGGCATTGGCAGTAATATTAAATTTACCCAATTCTTTTGCCCAAGAGCGACACATACCGATAAGTCCTGCTTTGGCTGCGGCATAATTTGTCTGTCCGAAAGCACCATGAACGCCATTGATGGATGAAGCGCAAATAATCCGTCCATACTTATGCGCACACATAGTCGGCACTACGGCTTTTGTGCAATTAAAAACACCCGTCAGATTGACATCTATCACTTGCTGCCACTCGTCGTGAGACATTTTTAACAAGGTTTTGTCCCGTGTTATACCGGCATTATTAATCAAAATATCAATCTGACCGTGGCGGGCGACAATATCCTGTATCGAATTTTCAATGGTTTCAACGTCCGTAGTGCTCACTTTTTGAAATTCACAGGCAAAACCTTGACCCCTCAGTATAGCAGCGGTTTCCTCACCCACTTCTAATACGTCCCAGATGATGACGGTCGCGCCTTCCTGACAAAACAATTCGGCAGCCGCTTTACCGATGCCTCTTGCGCCACCGGTGATGATGGCTACCCTATTTTTTAATCTGTCCATTTTTTATTCTGTTTTTATTGAAATTCTAAAACGACCCATTCAAAAATGACAACCGGTCTTTTTGAACCTTCTAATTCGATAGCACCATCAATTTCTATTTTAACGCCATTATTGGGATAATCTTCAACCCTTTTCAATTTAGCTTTCAGACGCACCCGCCCGTCAACGGGCACAATACCCGTGAAACGGACTTTATTGAGTCCATAGTTTATCCCCATTTTGATATTTTCCACCTCAAAAAGCTCGGCAGCAAATTTGGACGCCAAAGAAAGTATCAAAAACCCATGCGCGATGGGCGTTTTGAAGGGACCATTTTTTGCCTTTTCAGGGTCAACATGAATCCATTGCAAATCGAAGGTAGCGTCAGCAAAACCGTTAATCATTTCCTGAGTGACAGTCAGATAGGGCGTTGGCTCCAAATCTTGTCCGACAAACGCTTTGAGTTCCGTAAAATCTTTGAAGTATGTCATTTTTTCATTTTTTTTATTCGTTATCCGTGTATTCGTTATTCGTGTATTCGTTTGGATGTAACTCGGTTAACGGATACACGAATAACGAATAAATAAATAAATCAAAACCAACTACTTTTCATATCCATTGTCACATAATCGGTGCTGATTAACCGTTTAGCGAGCGCATCTACTTTGACCAATTCATATTCAAAAAAGTATTTGGCGGTCATAATTTTACCTTTATAAAAATCAGCATCCAATTCAGAGTCGGTATTTAATGCTTTTTGCGCCACTTGAGCTTGTCTCAACCATTGCCAAGCAATCGTTACGATACCTAACATTTCGAGATACAGCGTAGCGTCTGCTAAATAGGCTTCCGAGTTAGTCGGAGCAATACTCAATAAATGCGCCGTCACCTTTTGGGTTTTGAAAGCGGCCTTTTGTAAATGTTCAACCAATGATTGCAATTCGGGATAAGCAGCAGCTTCTTCCATTGTTTTGGTTAACTCTGCGGAAAACAATTGAGCCGCTTTGCCTTGACGCATAATTGTTTTTCTGCCCAATAAATCAATGCCGTGTATGCCGGTTGTGCCTTCGTGAATCGGGTGAATCCGAGCTTCCCGATAATATTGCTCAACCGGAAACTCAGTAGTGTAGCCCGCCCCGCCATGAATCTGAACGGCTGCGGAAGTTGTCAAGCAGCACATTTCAGAAGGGTAAGACTTAGCAATTGGCGTTAAAAAATCCAACAGTAAAAGAGCCTTTTCTTTGGCTTCACCTTGTTCCACATGACCCATATCGGTCAAATAATTGCACAAACTCAACAACGACAACGAGCCCTCAACCACGGCTTTTTGAAATAACAACATCCGCTTGACATCGGCGTGGTTAATAATCAACGTTTGCGGTTGTGAAGGGTCTTTCTCATTGATTTTTCGACCTTGCGGCCGCTCTTTGGCGTATTGCAAGGAAGCGTGATAAGCGGCAGTACCGATAGCCGCAGCATTAGCACCTACCCCAACACGGGCTTCATTCATCATTTGGAACATATAAGCCAAGCCTTTATGGGCTTCCCCGACCAAATATCCATAACAATTATCGCTTTCACCCATCATCAAATGGGCAATCGGTGCGCCTTTATAACCCATTTTATGATAAATGCCCGCTGAAATCACATCATTGGATTCTAAAGCATCAGAATTATCAGATATTCTTTTTTGCGGCACGACAAACAATGAAATACCTTTTACCCCTGCCGGAGCGCCCACAATGCGGGCAAGCATGAGGTGAATGACATTATCACAAGCGTCATGGTCGCCACAAGATATAAATATTTTTTGACCTTTAATCTTGTAAACGCCTTCTTGTTGTGAGGTTGTAGCGGATGTTGAAATATCGGATAATGAACTGCCGGCATCAGGTTCTGTCAATGCCATCGTGCCTTGCCATTCACCGCTAAACATTTTGGGCGTATAGGTGTCTTGAAGTTGTTTTGATCCAAATGTGAGTATCAGATTCGCCGCACCCGTGGTCAAAAAAGGGAAGACACTGGCAGAATAATTGGCTGCCTGCAAAATAAACGTAGCAGCACTCAATACAGTTGTCGGTATCTGTTGGCCGCCATGCTCATAACTGAAAGGCGCATTGATCCAACCGTCTTCTCCGAAACGCTTGATGATGGCTTTCATGCCTTCATGAACTCGAATTTTGCCGTCAACGAGTTGCGGTTCTTTTCTGTCCATTTCCGTCAATAATGGGAAAAGCATTTTTTCGGCTATTTGGTCGGCAGCTTCTACGACCATGTCAAAGGAGTCACGGCTATGGTCTTGAAAATAAGGATATTTTACCAGTGATTCGGTATCCAAAACTTCGTATAATTGAAATCTAATATCTCTTTTTGAGTAAAACATGGATAGTAGGTATTTTAATCTTTATAATAATGCTCTATATCTCTCTACCGAAAAGGTATACTGAGGGGGGGGTAACTCACGACATTCCAATCACAATTTTGCCTTTCACGTGCCTGTTCATCATCTCCTCCAATGCTTTAGGCGCTTCGGCTAACGGATAAATGGCGTGGATATGGGGTTTTAGCTTGCCTTCGGCGTATAATTGCATCAATTCCATGGTGTTTACCAAATTCTTTTTCGGAGTTTTCATGGCAAACCCGCCCCAAAATACGCCCACAATCGAACAGCCCTTGAGCAAAGCAAGGTTGAGTGCAATTTTTGGAATCTCTCCGGCAGCAAAACCGACTACTAAAAATCGCCCTTCCCAAGCCGTAGAACGCAAGGCATCTTCCGAGTAGTGCCCGCCGACAGGGTCATACACCACATCTACTCCTTTGCCTTCCGTTAGTTCTTTAAGGCGTTTTTTCAAATCTTCGGTAGCGTAATTAATGGTTTCGTCTGCACCATATTCTTTGCACAGAGCTAATTTATCATCGGATGAAGCGGCTGCAATAACTTTAGCACCCATCAATTTGCCTAATTCAACGGCGGCAAGACCTACGCCACCCGATGCACCCAATACTAAAAGCGTTTCACCGGCTTTGATTTGAGCACGGTCTTTCAGTGCGTGGTAAGAAGTGCCATAAGCCATCATAAAAGAAGCCGCGGTCGGAAAATCCATATTCGGCGGTTTGGGAAAACACGCATTTGAAGGAACAATCACTTCTTCGGCAAAACCGCCATGAGCGACAAAACCAAAGACCTCATCACCGACTTTCAGATGCTTCACCTCTGAGCCAACTTCTTTCACGATTCCGGCAATATCGCTGCCCGGCGTGAAGGGCAATTCGGGTTTAAATTGATACAAACCCTGAATAATCAAGGTATCGGGAAAATTGACCCCACAGGCTTTGAGGGTAACTAAAACCCCTTTTTCTTTGGGTTTTGGGCTTTCTATCTCTTCTAAAATGAGTGAAGATGGTAGTCCGTAGGCTTTACAAACGATTGCTTTCATATTTTTTGTTTAAATAAACGTTACCATGTCTTTTGTCAAATGTGGCACTTCGTTGAAGGCTATGAGATTGAATTTATTTCTTGAAAAGGCAAATTGGGAAAAAGAGCTATTTTTAACCGCATAATTGAGTCCCGCAATCTTCACTTCGTCTGTAATGGATAAGGCTTCGGCGGCAATGGCGGATACTACCCCACCCGATGTAAAAATGCCCACCGTTTCGCCTTTGCCGATATTGTCCAGTATTGTATCTAATCCTTGACGGACTCTTTGCCGAAAAGCTTTCCAAGATTCGAAAACATCGTCCGATTCGCTTACTTGCCCTGACACCCATTTATCGATAAAATGCTCGAAAATCATCAACGAATTCCGCTTTTTAATGGCGTGAACGTCGGCATTTTGGAGGATTTCGTCGTGCCATTCCTTAATTTGTGGTTCTTTTTCGACCAATTCAGAATACAAACGCCGCAAAGTTTGAGGACCAAAATGTTCTTTCCACTCGGGCATCATAATCGGTTCGTGTTGTATGGCATGAATGTCAAAATAGGCTTTAGATACAATTTCCTGCGTTTTTCGTTGGCGTAAAAGCGGGCCCACATAAATTTTGTCAAAATGAATATCATTGTGTGCCAAATATTCGCCCAATGCCTCTGACTGTTTCTCACCGTGCGGCGAGAGTTTATCGTAATTATCCGACAAATAAGACGCTTGTGCGTGCCGAAAAAAATAGATTTGACTCATGATTTTGTCTCCTTTTTGGTTTACACATATTGCCAAGCCCACCAAATTAAAACGCCTTGCAAAGGAAGCCGTATCCACTTCATCCAAGTCGGAATCTGTCGAAAACGGTCTGTAGCAGTCAACATATAAATATTGGCCGGAAAAACGGCTATCAATAAAGCAATAATACCCCAAGCCGCCCAAGACTGAGTGGCGTCGAACAGCAACCCGACGGCTAAAATAATCTCCGCAACTCCGCTGACACTCACTAAAAATGAATGATTCGGCATGTAAGGAGGCATCATTTTAAGGTAAAAATTGGGCTTTCTGAAATGGTTGATTCCTGACCACAAATAAAGCGCTGACATGAGTAAAAGTCCGATTTCTGGCATTTTTTTTAGTTTTTAGTGTGTGGTGTTTAGTTTTTAGAAGTGATAAACACAACACACTAAAAACTAAACACCTAAAAAAAAACACTATTGAGAACTGTATTGTGCAATTGTGGTTTTTCCCAATTGGTTCAAATGCACCTCATCGGGACCATCTGCCAAGCGTAAAGTTCTGGCAGCGGCGTAAAAATGAGCCAATGGTGTATCATCAGAAACCCCTTTGCCGCCATGAATCTGAATGGCTCGGTCAATGACTTTTAATGCCATATTGGGCGCCACAATTTTTATCATGGCAATCACATCTTTTGCTGCCTTATTGCCCATTTTATCCATTTTGTCTGCCGCCGAGAGTACCAACAAGCGGGTTTGTTCAATTTCACAACGAGAATAGGCTATTTCTTGGCGAATGCTTGTAAAATCAGACAAATGTTTGCCGAAAGCGACACGTTGTGATGCCCTTGATGACATCAATTCCAACGACCGTTGAGCCATACCGATGAGGCGCATACAGTGGTGAATGCGTCCGGGCCCTAATCTGCCCTGTGCTATTTCAAATCCTCGACCTTCTCCCAAAATGACGTTTTGTTTAGGTACTCTTACATTTTCTAAAAGCACTTCGGCATGTCCTTCGGGTGAGTCATTGTAGCCAAAAACTGAAAGTGGACGCACTATAGTCACGCCCGGCGTATCCAAAGGCACTAAAATTTGGCTTTGCTGACTATATCGGGGCGCATTCGGGTCGGTTTTGCCCATCACAATCGCTATTTTACAATGTGGATTCATAGCACCCGAAGACCACCATTTGCGACCGTTAATCACATATTCGTCGCCATCCAAACGGATAGACGTTGCTATATTTGTCGCATCAGATGATGCCACTTCCGGTTCGGTCATTAAAAAAGCAGACCGTATTTTACCGTTTAACAAAGGCGTTAACCACTGTTTTTGCTGCTCAGGTGAGCCATATTTAGCGAGAACTTCCATATTGCCCGTATCCGGCGCACTGCAATTGAAGACTTCCGACGACCACAGGACACGTCCCATGATTTCAGCTAAAGAGGCATATTCCAAATTAGACAACCCGGGGCTAAGCGCACCGTAGCTTTTGGGTAAAAACAAATTCCACAAACCTTCCGCTCGCGCAGTTTCTTTGAGGTCTTCTAATCCGGGCCAATTTTTCCAAGCGTTGGCGGGGTTGTGGTGAAATGCCGAGACGTCCTTTTCGATAGGATAAATATGGGCATCCATAAAGCCTTTCAACTTCTCTTGGAGGGCTTTTGATTTGTCGGAATATTCAAAATTCATCGTTTAATTGTTTTCAGTTTTTGCCATAAATAGATTATCTTGACACATATTGAATAAAATCTGCAAAAGTGCTTCGCGCCATTTTTGGTTGCTTGCGTGGATAAAAAGGTCAGCCGACGGATTGTAATTGACTTTAGCGTAGCCGACAATCATTGACCACATAATATGGTGTATCAGCCACGGATTTTCCATGTTTTTGATACTGCCATCTTTTTGTCCTCTTTTAATTTCATCTACCACCAGATTCATAGTGATATTCTGGATGTTTTTTAGTTTTTTATAAAAAATAGTGTTCTGAAATTCTTCAGACGTACTATTTTTTTCACCTGAAAGAACCCGCCGCACGATTTGCATATATTCTAAAAGCAATTCCATATAATGTAAATGCGACACGCAAAAATCAATATACCGCTCCGAAAGTTTCATAAAAACCTCAAGTCCGTTGCCATTTTTGGTCTCGTTGAGCGTTTCATACAAAGCGTCAATGAGGGTTTGCATCGCTTTGTATGCCACTGCCATATAGAGATTGGCTTTGCTTTCGTAATAGGCGTAAATAGTCACTTTGCTGTAACCTGTCTCAAGAGCGATATCCTGCACTTTCGTGTTTTTGTATCCGAGTCGCTCAAACACTTTTTCAGCACCTATTAATATTTCCTGCGCTTTATCCATTTAAAGATTAATATAAAACTTTACTCAAAGTAAACCAACTCAATGTTGTTAACCAAATTTCATCACTAATTTTTTATGAAATTTTAAATAAAATACCATAAAAGTGTTTATTAAAGGATTTTTTACAAAAAAAATTCAAATAAAAACTTAACTTTGAGTAAAGTGATGGAAGGTAATTATTTACCACATAAGACACAATAGCTATTTTAGATAGAAAACATAGATTTATAGCATGTGAAAGCCTATGTTTTCTATGTAACAACCCTAATCCCCCTATGTGGCGATAGCTACGAAGGAAGAATTAATACGGCTTTAATTCAATCAAATCTGTTCGGAGTGGTTTGCGATTCCAAAAGCGGTGAATGGCTAAAGCAGCACCAAGGGCCGTGGCTTGCGCGACTGAGGCAGCAAATATGGAGAGAGTCGGAAAGGCTTTGGCTAAAAGCGTCATGTATAAGCTATTTTTTGAAAAACCACCATCCACAAAAAGATGTTTGACGGCGGTATTCTGAATAATGAGTTGAGTTGAGTGTGTTTGTAAGGCGACCAAATCAAGCATCAGTTGATGATAAGCGACGGTTTCGTTTTCAAAAGCCGTCATCTCCCAATTCTCAAACTCAGAAACAATGATATTTGCCTGTTTTTTGTGACCTACCCTCCCCCCCTCAGTATGCCTTGTCGGCAGACAGGTATGGGCTTGTTCCAATGATTTTTCTGAGTTTAATTGGGCAATAATATCAGCGTTATACTGAATTGTTTTATAAAAATCCGGTGCACATTTGAAATGGTCCGCAATCCGTTTGGTTTGGATTTGGTGCTCGTTGCCGGCAAAAAGGCGTGACGCTTTGACGGGCTTTCCTTGGTAGGTCATGTAGCACAAGCAATCCTGCGCCAGTTCGTCCGGCGTTAACGGATTATTGTTGAAAGGGTTGAGTGAAATACACCAAGTTCCGGTAGAAATCAGGATAAAAGGCTCATTAAAGCACGCCAAATAGGGAATCAAAGCCGCTGAACTGTCGTGCAAGCCAACACCGACAATCAATTCTTTGTGCTCAAAAAGGGCGGGAATGGCAGCATCCGAAGGAAAAATGGGCGGCAATATTTTGTCAATATCTTCTTTTTTAACCCACAGATGGTAATCGTTTTGTTCAAAATCCCATAAACCCGTGTGGCATCCGATGCTGGTAATGTCCGAAAACACCCTTTTAGTCACTAAATAACCGGCATACTGAGGTAGGTGTAAAGCGGTATTTATTTTGGCAAAAACAGCCGATTTTTTCTTTTTTAGAGCGTATAACTGCATGCCCGAATTGAGGTTGCCTAAAATTGGAGACGCCGTTTGGCTCGAAACGGCAATTTCTCCACCATATGTATCATAAAACGGCTTTTTTAAATCTTCCGGAAAAGGCTTCAAATAATTATACAGCGGGGCGACGACCTTGCCTTCTACCCTACCCGACGAGCCGATGGGATTTGTTTTAAGTAAAACAAAACTGGCGCCATAGGTAGAAAAATTGATGGCTTTAACCTCAAAATCAGCCTGATGAATGACTGATTTTAAGGAAGACAAAACCCATTGTGTCAACTTATCAATGTCTTCGCAGGGGTCGCCGTCATCATCTTGAATTTCATCGAATTCGGTTGATTTTTCCAAAACAATGTGGTACTGTTCGTCCATGAGGAACAGTTTTTTATTCGTTTTTCCGATGTCTAAAATGACGATGACAGGGCGCTGCATAGAGGGTTGTCTTTTATTTTATTCAATATATTTACAAACCCGTTGCAACCGTTTTTGCGCCCCGTTCGCTAATCAATGCGTTGCGGACATTCAATTCACGGAACATACTGAGGGGGTCAATAGCAGCCCCTGCGCGCAACCTGGCTTCTGCTACCAAAGGGCGAACATCCGTACGGTAGGCATCCTGTAAAATCTCTTGCGCTCGAGTCACATCATTGTTGTTTTGAGCATCCACAAGAGCTTTTTTATCCACTAAAAGGGCCTGCGCATAGGCTATTTTGATAGCTTCTACGGATTGTAACAAATCTTCCAATGGGTCTTTGACGTTGTGTGAAGCGTCAATCATCCAGCCTAAATCGGTGGCGTGATTCATACCCCGCGCGTCCATACCTTCCACTAATTCATTGAAAATTAAAAATAATTGGTAAGGGTTGATACTGCCAACGGTCAAATCGTCGTCGCCATATTTAGAATCATTAAAATGAAAACCGGCTAATTTGCCTTCCATGAGCAATAATGCCACGATTTGCTCAATATTTGCATTGGGCAGATGATGCCCTAAATCCACCAAAGTATAGGCTTTTTCACCCAGTTTATTGGCAAAAAGAAGGGATTGCCCCCAATCACCCACGGTCATGGAGTAAAAATTGGGTTCCGCGCATTTGTATTCGATGAACATTTTCCAATCACTCGGCAACGCAGCGTAGATTTCTTTTAGGCTTTCTAAAGTGCGTTGAAAGGCTTTGCGGAAATTCAACTGCCCGGGAAAATTAGAGCCGTCTGACAACCAAACGGTGATGGATTTAGAACCTAATTCAATGCCATGCCGAATCACTTCTATATTGTGGTCAATCGCTTGACGGCGAACCGCCGCGTCTGCGTGTTGTAAAGACCCAAATTTGTAACTCAATTTCTGATCCGGTTGATCTTGAAAGGTGTTGGAATTGACGGCATCAAATTGCAAACCATGCATTGCCGCCAATGTTTTGATGGCTTGCGGGTTTTGTGGTATATCCCACGGAATATGCAACGAGATGGCGCCGCTCGATTTGTTCAAGGCGTGCAACAGCCCCACATCTTCGATTTTTTCCTCCAAATTGCGGGGTTCGCCACCGCCTGAGAATCTGCCGAAACGAGTGCCGCCCGTGCCCAAAGCCCAACTTGGAATGGCAATTTGAAAATCAATGAGTTTTTGGATAATCGCTCTTTCGCCTTCTATTTCGGAGGTTAAAGTGTTGAGGCGTTTTTTATGTTTTTCGTACAACTTTTCGTTGTGTGCTTCTATATGATTTTTATTGATTTTCATTGTGTTATTTAATTTTTTGACATTTGCTTGTGATGAAAATTTTTGAGTGCATAACAAATTCTCAAGTGATAGGGGCATCGCCCCTAAAGTTCGGTAGAGTCACCGAAAAAGTATAATTTGTATCGCGGCATAACATTTCCAATTTTCTACCGAACTTTAGGGGCGATGCCCCAGCAGCGAGCCAATTTGTTATACACCCAAATTTTTCTCATGTCTTTTTAAAAAAAGTTTATCTTTGTAGAGGAAATTTATTGATTAAATACACTTAAACAGATTATAAAATGAGCGTTTTAGAGTTAAAAGGCAATATTTTGCAATTATTAGCGCGTCTCGAAAATCATAATCATTTAGCTAAATTGCAAGAACTCGCAACACAATTTGTAAATGAAGAAATTTCGGCTCATGATATTGAGGGTTATAACGACCTTTCTCCAAAACAACAAGTAGACTTATTAGAAGCTATTGCTGAAACATACGATGAATCAAAACTCATACCTCATGATGAAGTAATTAAACGATTTGACCGATGGTTAACAAAGTAGTGTGGACTCAGAAAGCTGTTAATCAGATGGAAAATGTATTAAATTTTCTCAGCAATGAAGTTTCTGAAAAAGCTGCAACAAAATTTCTCGAAAACGTCTTAACTAAAGTTAAAACCCTTGAAAATAATACTTATGAAGGGAGACCTACCCCAAATAAGAAAACCATTCGTTTCGTAATTATTGAAAAGCATCATCGCTTATATTATAGACGAAACGGCCTAACTTTATACATTACTCAAATTTATGATACTCGTCAACATCCTGATAAAAAACCTTATTCTAAATAAAATACCTGTTTTAACGGTTTTGATACCGGCGAATTATCAGGGTTAGCGTCCATAATGTCACCCATAAAAGCCCACCATTTTTGCATAACAGCGTGTTGGGGCAGGGTATCCAACAATGCCGGTTCTTCAATTTTTAGGACAGCAAATAATATATACGTTTCTTCATCCAAAAATATTGAATAATCCTTGATACCCACACTTTTGAGCAAATTAACAAGGTCAGCCCAAATTTCATCATGGCGTTTTTGGTATTCATCAACTTGCCCTTGATGGAGTTTCATTTTAAAAGCGATGCGTTGCATATTATTTATTTTTACCGTAAAAAGCCCATTGCCACACCACCATCCACATTCAAAGCATTGCCGGTTGATTTATTCAATAAACCACCCACAAAAGCAAAGGCAGCATTCGCAATATCTTCGGGCAAAATGATTTCATTTAAAAGGGTGCGTTTGGCGTAGTAAGCCGGTAATTCTTCAACGGTGATACCATAAGCCTTGGCTCTGCCCTCTGCCCAACCACCTGCCCAAATGTTAGAACCGGCAATAACAGCATCGGGATTGACCATATTCACTCGTATTTTGTCGCCACCCAGTTCGGCTGCCATGAGGCGTGTGCCGTGCGCTTGGGCAGACTTTGCCGACCCGTAAGCCAAGTTATTGGGTCCCGACACAACGGCATTTTTAGAAACAATATTCACGATATCGCCCCCAAAACCTTGTTTTTTCATCACCTCAACACATTCCCGACTAACCAAAAATTGACCTTTTACCAAAATATCATACACCTTGTCCCAATCAGCAACGGTATGGTCAGTAATAGATTTTGACAAACTGATCCCGGCGTTGTTCACGACAATATCCACGCCGCCAAATGCTAAACAAGCATTGTCAAGCGCGGCTTCAATCGAGCGAGTGTTAGTAACATCCAGTAATGTTGTAGCAACTAAGTCTTTACCGAACATTTGCGTAAACTCCGCTTTTGCTTCTTCCAAACGCTCTGGATTAATGTCATTTAAGATAATACACGCGCCTTCTTCGGCAAATTTTTTCGCAATGGCTTTACCAATGCCGCCTGCACTTCCTGTCACCAATGCCACCCGCCCACTCAAAGGTTTTGGCTTCGGCAAACGCTGTAATTTCGCTTCTTCCAGCAGCCAATATTCGATGTTAAACGCTTCTTGACGCGGTAACGACGTGTATTCCGAAATGGCTTCTGCGCCCTTCATCACATTCACGGCATTCGTGTAATACTCGGATGCCAAACGCGCCATTGTTTTGTCTTTCGCAAAAGTGAACATGCCCACTGTCGGAATTAGAATCACGACCGGGTTGGGGTCACGCATCGCCGGAGAATTGGGATGCTTACACGATTCATAATATTGGGTGTAACCCTGACGGTAATGTTCAAATTCGGCAGATAGATAATCTTTATCATCTAATTTATCAGGGTCGAGCACCAAAGGAGCGATTTTAGTCCTTAAAAAATGGTCGGGGCAGCTCGTCCCCATGGGCGCTAATGTCGCTAAATCATGGGAATTAACAAACTCCAAAACCCGCGCATCGTCCGAAAAATGACCTACCATTTTTGAGGGTTGAGAGCTGAGGGTTGAGGATTGTTTAGCATTCAATCCTAAATCCCCATTCCCCAAACCTGACGAACAGTACCCCCTCAGTATAGGCGCAATTTGAGCAGCTTGTTTTTGTCTTTCATCAGACGAAAGACTGTCTAATTTTTGCCCACCAAATACGGCTCTTTTTTTACCGTAATTGTCTTCAAGATATTGTCCGCATTTTTCAATGACTTCTAAAGTATTTATATAACTTTCGTAAGAAGTGTCTCCCCAAGTAAAAAGCCCATGCGAACCGAGCATAATACCTTTCAAGGTAATGCCTTTTTGAGTGGCATGATTCATACAAGCCCGGAGTTTCAACCCTAAATCGAACCCCGGTCGCTGCCATTCTACCCAGCCAATTTCACCGTCGAAGAGCTCTTCGGTTATTGGTTGACCATCTTTAGCGGCTGCAATGGCTATAGCGGCGTCGGGGTGTAGATGGTCAATATGTTTAAAGGGTAAAAACCCATGTAAAGGCGTATCAATAGAGGGCGCTTTTGACGCCAAATCGAAGATACAATGGTTAAAAAGTTCCACCATTTCGTCCTCATGTTCGATGCCACGATACACATTTTCAAGATTCAACAAACGCTCCATATACAAGGCAGCACAACCTGATTTTTTCAGCGTGCCGATATCTCCCCCCGAGCCTTTAATCCACATAACCTCCACGGGTTTGCCCGTCAAGGGGTCTTTATCGGTAATTTTGACGGAGGTATTGCCGCCGCCGTAGTTTGTCAGGCGCAAATCTGCACCCAATAAATTTGAGCGATAAATAAATAAAGCGACTTCATCGCCGGCTAACGCTGCGGCTTTAGCATCGTCCCACAAATAATTAACGTGGTTGAATTGAGTTGTAACGGGTGACATATTAATTAGTTTTTAATTAAAAGAAGGTCGCCGATACCTTCGTAAGGGCGACCCCAAAACCAAGATGTATGAAAATATTTTTTCCCCTTATGGAATAGAATTGCCGATGCCCACCAAAAAGATGGAAAGCATAATCAAAGCAAGACCCATAATAAAGGTATTGAATGCTTTTTTGGAAACGCCTTTCCATTCGTTAAGCGCTAAACCCCAGATATTGGCCGTCAAAATAATGGTTGCCATGTGCAAAATCCAAGAACTGGCACCGTTACCTAACTTGCTTTCACCCATGCCGTAAAAGAAAAATTGGAGAAACCACATGGTTCCGGCAAGACCTGAAAAGAGGATGTTTTTAGTAATGGGCGTGTTGGGATTGGTATAATCGCCGAATGTTTTATTTTTGAAATTGAGATACATACACCACAGGAAATTGGTCGTCAAACCACCCCAAAGCAGTACCACATACGTTACATTGTTTTGAAACAAAGGATTAAAACCTTGCTTAACGGCTTCTTCTGCCAAGGGTTTGCCGGCTTCAATGCCAAAATTGAAAAATGAACTCAAAATACCCGAAATAACCGCAATGATTAAACCCTTCACCAAACTAAATTCTTGGGTACTCTCTTGTTTTTGTTCAGTTGTCAACTCCGATTCTTTCATCATGCCCGCCTTGCCCGAAATGGCGATACCTATCAAACAAACCAAAACCCCCAATAATACCAACTGACCACCCGTAGAACCGAGCATTTGGGTGAAAGATGTTTTCCCTTCGGTCGGATTTATACTATAATAGATGGAAGGAACCAATGCCCCAAACGCTGAGCAAAACCCTAAAACAACTGAATTGCCCAACGACATGCCGAGATATCGAACGCCTAACCCATACGTCAAACCACCAATTCCCCACAATAAACCCATCAAAAAAACAAAAGACTTCACCGAACTGGCACCCGAACTGATAATCTCCGCAAAGTTGGGAACGGTCAGGTAAGCTGCAATCGGGGGCACAATGAGCCACGAGAATAAACCGCCGATTATCCAAAAGCTTTCCCACGCCCACCCTTTTACCTTTTTGAAGGGCATATAAAAGCTGCCGGACGATATGCCGCCTATAGTATGAAAAAGAATACCCAGTATGACTTGCATATTGATTGTTGTTTAGTTTTGCTAATTATCGAAAGTCAAAATAATATTTGTAAATTATAACACAAATAAAATTTAAATGCGGGAAACCGATACTATCTATTTTGTAGATTTTTTTGTACTTTTTGATATATGGCTGAAAATTAACTTCTTTTTATTAATATTACAGTTTCTACAAAACAATTTTGACAGTTAAAACAAACAACCGAAACTAATGAAAATTCTGAAACTTATTTTGACCTTTTTATTTGGCGTCTTCATGATTTTTGGTGGCGTCAATCACTTCTTAAAACCTGCCATGTATTTTCCTTTTTTTCCCGATTTTTTACCCAAAGAGGCGCTCAATTATCTGGTCGGTATCGCAGAAATAATAGTGGGTGTTGGTGTATTTATCCCACAATATCGAACACAAGCGGCATTGGGCATACTCTTTATGATGCTGGCGTTCTTGCCCTTACACATTATAGACGTTTTTAAAGTCCATCCGGCTATTGGCAGTCATCAGGCCACATTGGTGCGTTTACCTGTACAGTTTTTATTTATTTTTTGGGCTTGGTTTATTTCAAGAAAGTGATTGATGGAATGACCAATCATATCTATTTTTACTGTGACTTGTGCGTCGGTTAACAATAAAGCACAGCAGATGAATAAAGCACTCATAAAATGACTTTCACTTAAAAACTGTCCTTTCGCGGGTCAAAAATTATGAGAAACTGAAACTTTTACAGTATTAAAGAAAAAGGTCAATCAAAGACATAGATATCTAATACGATAAAAAGGGTCAATTTATACCGATTCGCAATTGGATACCGATAAAAATAAACCTTATTCCAAAAGAGGAATAAAGTATGGTTGCGGTTGAGCTAAGTTCTTGACAGACTGCTTGATATTTTGCAGTTCCTCAAAAGCGGCTCTAATGGCTTTGACATACAATTTGGATTTGAATCCATAATGATTGCTCTGATTCTTAAAACTGAGAATTTCCAGTTTAATCCATGCGAGCATGGCAGCAAAGATGTGATTTCGTTGAGTGGTCTCATACTTAGTAGGAGATTTCTCTAAACCCACATTTTGCTTCAAAGAGCGGTGGAACACTTCTACTCCCCATCGTTCTCCATAGGTTTCAAAGAGTTCAGCATAGGTCAAGTACAGGTCATTGGACACTAAGTACAAATCGCCCGTCGAGTGGTCTTTGTTTGTAAAGACTTGTTTGGCCAACAAGACCGGAAAATCCAGTTCTTGGAGGTAAACGATTCGAGATTGGGCTTCATGCCACTCAAGTTCCGAGACTTTTATAAACTTGCCCCTTTGTTTGTCTTGGCTTGTCAAAGCGACTTTGCGATTACTTTTAATCGCAGCAATAAAGGTTTTCTTC
>JANPGW010000443.1:0-7115 GCA_031424115.1 Saprospiraceae bacterium
GAAGAAAACCTTTATTGCTGCGATTAAAAGTAATCGCAAAGTCGCTTTGACAAGCCAAGACAAACAAAGGGGCAAGTTTATAAAAGTCTCGGAACTTGAGTGGCATGAAGCCCAATCTCGAATCGTTTACCTCCAAGAACTAGATTTCCCGGTCTTGTTGGCCAAGCACCCCGAGTACTCGGGGTACAAACAAAGACCACTCGACGGGCGATTTGTACTTAGTGTCCAATGACCTCGCATGGATTAAACTGGAAATTCTCAGTTTTAAAAATCAGAGCAATCATTATGGGTTCAAATCCAAATTGTATGTCAAAGCCATTAGAGCCGCTTTTGAGGAACTGCAAAATATCAAGCAGTCTGTCAAAAATTTAGCTCAACCACAGCAATCCATTATTCCACTTTTGGAATAATGCTTAATTTTTATGGGTATCCTTGCGAATCGGTAGAAATTAAGCCTTTTTACCGTATTAGATACTTGTGTCTTTGATTGACCTTTTTCTTTAATACTGTAAAAATTTCAGATAATCATAATTTTTAAACTGCGAAAGGGCAGTTACGCATTTGAATCCCATAAAATACTATCCAGTGAAGAAGGTTGTTGATTACTAAAATATTTATCCTGCCAAGTATCATTCGGTAAAAGTCCAGTAAAGGCTTTTGCTTTATTGGTTTGGAGTGTATATCGCCAACGATAATGGTCATAAACATCTAAAATATGAACCGAATAAGCTGCCGCTAAGGCTTGGTTGCCTTTTATGATAACCATATTTTCATCGTTATTATACGAAGCGCGATAGCCTAAATTATGGCTGCCTGTTATGACCACACAATTCGGAGAAAAAGGATCAATAACAACCACTTTATCATGAATAATAGCGTGCCCACCGGGCGTTTTTAGCAATTCCTTTTCCCAAAATGAAAATTGGTCATTAATATTTGATGCCGCTACAACTGTATTTGGTGATTTTATTCCATGATGAAAAAGAGTTGTATTAAAATCACTTACAGCTTTAGTATCTGTGGCGGCTCCTCGAATGAATAATAAAGGATTAGCCGTTTCTATTTCAGCTGCTTTATCAATTATGCTTGGTGTACCAGGCTGAAAAGCTAAAAAAAGGATGGCTTTTTGCGCCTTACTCATCAGGTCAAATACCTCAGCCATATCTGAGGGTAGGGGAGAATTCGTCGATTTGTTATTATCTTGAGTATTAGGAGAGTACCAAATGTCTGCTTTAACAGGAGGTGTCAAATCAAATGAATGTACTTGATTATTCACGGCTCTGTAATTCGATGCTTGAACCTGACCATCTGCTTTAATCCGTTGCCAATAATCCATGTATTGCTGTGCGATGGAAGGATTATTTATAATTAGAACATTATTCGTTTGAGCACATAAACCAGTATATGTCCAATTTGTACTACCCGTTAATACCGATTGCGGAATGCCATTCTTATTTACATAAACCATGAATTTGTTGTGTCCAATATGCCCATCAGCTAACATTCGGTCAGTAATATCCATACCAGCTGTATGAAGTTGAAGTCGTGCATCTTTGTCAGTGGCATCATCAGGCCCCGTATTTGAAAGTATCAAATGCACTTTTGTTTTATTATCTAAAATAGTCTGAATCAACATCGGGTCACTCAATTCGTACAATGCAGCATACACACTACCCCCCTCAGTATTTGCCCGTTTGATAAGTGATGGGACTATCTCCAAAAACTGGCCAGCGAGCTTAGCTCTCAATGGGTCATTAGGGTTTTTTAACTTATCAACAAGCCCATCAAACTTAGGAGTACCGTCAGCATTTTTTTCAAAAGAGTGCGAAACGGATTGGGTCGATAAAATACCCCTATTAAAATATGCTTTAAAATCACCTGCATCAGGAGAAAGAATAACTGCATTGGTCTTTAAAATCAAACTTTTATCCGTCGTTTTTAAAAGAGTATCAGGTGTGCCAAGCATAGGTGTAATGATATAGTAAAAACTACCGCCTCGTGGTGCGCTCACATCCAGCCAACTCATTTTTTGAATGGGCAAATGAGCGGTATCACTTGCCTTCCAATCAGTATTTGTTTGGCCTTGAAATCCAACCCAAGCTGGCAAAACAGCTTTTTTATTGGTTTTTGTATCTACTCTTTCAATACAAAATCCAAGACATTGGGGGATTTTTTCAGTATATTTCCAAAAAATAATTGTTAAATCATTATTAGCAAATGTTTTGGTTTGACCTTTTAAAACAATCTTTTTGGTTGACTTGGTTGCAGTTTTTGATACTGATTTTGCCATTATTTTCTATTTAAAAAAATGAAAAAATTCTATAATAAATATTCTGACTCACACTAATTGTATTTCAAAATCTTTATTTTCCCATTCATTATGCTCTTTCCATAAAAAAGTAAAAACGATTTTTGAACTATTCCCTAAAACTGAAGGTGGAACATCCACTAAATGCATCCCAAATACTGAGGGGGTACTTTCTGTATCGTTAATCGTTTGCCATTTATCCACACTCCAATGTAATGTAAATGGATATTCGGATTCAATTCGTAAAATTTTACTTTTTGATGCGGCTCTAATTTTATCATTAAAACGCCATAGAGCATGTGTTGAAACAGTTTTATTCTCTAAATACCGCTTTTTTGTTGCTGAAGGCATATCAAATACGGCTTTGTCTTGAAGCGAACGACAGAGTTTTATATACTCACCATGTGCCCACACCAACGGCATGGCCGAACCCGACGGACGACCAAAGAACAGTTCACGTTCAGGAATATCTTTTGAATCCCATATCTGCTCAGGCAACATACCGCCTTCATTGGCAAATGCTGTGAAATGATTCAATAATTCGGCAGCCCTATCAAAGTTTTTAAGAGCGATTTCATAATGTGCTCTTTCGCCTGTCATGAGTGGCCAAAGGCGACCTATACCAGTGCCATTAAAAGGTTGACCATCTTGATGTTCTCCATAACCATCATTATTGTAACGGTACCAACAATCTCCATAGGGTGTTGTCTTTTTTAATTTGGCGTCAATAACTTTTATGGTATTGACCATACGTGGGTCATTAGCTGCTCTTAATCCAAACCTCACTAAAGCCAAAGCATCGGGACTGATGACATCTTTAGCGGCTGTTTCAGCAGAAAAAGGTAGATTTTTTATTAAAATTATATCGTCACTTAAAGTCTCTGTTTCACCTACAGTATTGGGTGCAATGCGGACATAGTACCCCTCTACACCCACTTCTTGAGCCAATTCTGTATTCTCCACATAACACCAGCGTTCAATACTATCGTTCCAACTATCTGCAATTTGGCGTAAATATTGAGGGGGGGGAGCATTTTGAGTTTTAGATGGCGGCTCTAATATTTCAAGTAAATCAGCCGCAACTAAGAGTGCTGAAATTTCTGCTGCTAAAGTAAAAGGGGAATATCCAGAGTTTTCTTCCCAGCGGTCTTGTTGTGAGCACGGTCCATTTTTTACTAAATATGACACCGCTCGCCAAAGCATATCTTGATAAAGCGTTAAATCTTTTTTAGAAATTACTTTATTCTCATACAACATTTCTAATAACAAAATTGGAAAAGCCGTTTCATCCAGTTGAATACCTCCCCAATAGGGTGCTCCATCCAACCACATATTTTGTAACCAATGCCCATCTTCCAATTGTGTTTTTTGTAAAAAATATAAAACAGCCAAAGCTTCAGTGGAGGCTTTTGCTGCTAAAAGACTACCTGCAGTCTCTACCAAATCACGCGGCCAAACTAAATGATAGCCACCCAAATCATCATCACCTTTTGAAAATCCCCAAGGAATGGACAAACTGGCTATATAACCCCCATCGTATTGCGAAGATTCATGCGACATAATGGTAGCAAGGCTTGTTTTCCACAATTTGGCAGGGGTATTTTCAGGCATTTTAGGTTTGAAATTCTGTTTTTGCCATTCTGCCCACTCGGCTACATATTCAGCTTTTAAAGCATCAAAACCAACTGCAAGGCTTTGTTTTGCTATTTCAAGAGCCTCATCAGGTGTATAAGCAAAGGCTATGACTATCTCAAATTCTGTTGTTTGAGCCATATCAATTTCACCGCAAATAGCCACATTACCATCTTCAGCAAGTTCAAATTGCCAAGTCATTTTTTTATGTTTGGAAACATCTTGCCAAGCATCGGATTTACCCACATAACCCACCGAACAATCTGAAAAAGGGACTGACGCTATCATAGCTAAAGTCACATTCTCTCGGTGAGCATACATAACGCCATCACGTACCCAAGCCGTATTGCCCCAACCTGCGTTGTTGATGTGAGGGGCTAAAAGTGCATACATTTTATAGTCAGAAGTATTACCTCTCAGTGCCTCAAACTTAACTTTTTGAACAATACAATTTCTATTGGAGTCTGTTATAATTTGCTTAGAAGTGCGATAGTAGCCTCTTTGACAAGTATTGGTGATATTAAAAGCAGGAACACCGTCCTGTTCAGGGGTCAAAACACTATGAGTATGCCGTTTTTCTTCTGCAAAAAACTCTCTGCCATCGGCAATTAAAAAGCCCATATCACGCACACAAGCAATATCCACCCGAGGGAAATATATTTCATTTAAAATGCCATGACTAAGCGTAAGCCACACTTCACTGGCTTTATTTAAAGAAGTGCCAACACCTGTTTTAGCACTTGAATTCCATTTTGGCGATGAGCCTGGGCTACCAAAAGCGATTGTATCACTCATATTCGGTTAGTTTTTATGATAATTTTTTTCTTTGAAATCTTCGATAAAACAAATGAGGGCAATAGGTAAAAGAAAAAACTCAAAGACACTTATCCAATGAATTTCCCTTTTCTCTGCCCATAACTTTATAAAATAATGACCGTGACTATAATATTGTTGAATACATAGAATACAGAAAAAGTAAAAGAAATAGTTAGGGCGTTTTAATACCCCATAAACACAAAACAAGTTGATGAATACAAATAAAATATGTCGCCAGACAGGTAT
This sequence comes from Saprospiraceae bacterium, assembly GCA_031424115.1. Taxonomy (GTDB): domain Bacteria; phylum Bacteroidota; class Bacteroidia; order Chitinophagales; family Saprospiraceae; genus JAAFJT01. The sequence goes on from JANPGW010000443.1 coordinate 5,003, forward strand.
TTCACCAAACTTATAAAAAATGCCCAAAAAATGATAAATTGCTATCATTAAAGCCAACACTGCATATGTTTTGAAGAATATTTGTCTTGTTTTAGGTGCAACAATCATCTCAGTATCTTATAAATCTTTTTTTTATGCCCAATTTGGCTTTTATTCTATTTTTTTAAAATACTGTTTTCATATCTAACTGTTTTTAAAATATCGGACATATACTCGGTTTGTATTTGCTGTATTTCTAAAAGTTTTTGCCCTTGAAAATTCATAAGATGATCTACTTTTTCATGTAACATACGTATTTCTATCTCTGCTTTGAGGTTGGTTTTATAATCACTGTAAGCATGTAAACGGTCTTTTTCGGATTGTCGATTTTGGCTCATCATGATAATGGGGGCTTGAATAGCTGCAATACAGGATAACACCAAATTTAAGAAAATAAAAGGGTAAGGGTCAAAAGCATGGTTCAATATCAAGTTTACGGTTATCCATGAAAATAAAAGGAAGAAAAAGGAAATTATGAATATCCAACTCCCACCGAATAAAGCAATTTTATCGGATAATCTTTGTCCAAAAGTCAATGGAATTTGTTCCTCACTTAAAAGGCGATGTGATATAATTTCATGATCTGTTAAACTCTTGATGATTTGTTTTTCAAGGGCAGTGGTTTCATCATTATCATTGTTGACAATCTGTTCGATGTATTTTTGACGATAATGATTGAGGCTTTCAATAGAAATGAACGACCCCTCAGTAAAATCTGGGAAATCTTTTTTTATTAAAGCAAAAATGGGGTGACGAACAGATGCCCCAATCTGGACTTCTTCTGGGCTATAATATTTCTTTGAGATAAAACAAAGGGCATTTTCCATAATACAAGATGTTCATTTTAACATTTTACCGTTAAAAAATTAGTCTAAATTGATATTCATTTTGAATGCGTCTCAACCTCCCGTCGAGAAGCCTTCGAACACAGTCATGCCTCCATCAATAAAAATACTTGCGCCTGTGATATAGTCAGAATCATCAGAAGCGAGAAAAACGGCTAATTTACCAATATCGGAAGGTACACCAATCCGATTATAAGGGATCAATGTCATCAAACTTGCTAAGGCTTCTGGTGTATTCCAAGCAGCTGTATTAATGGGCGTTTGAATAGCCCCGGGGCAGATACTATTAACCCTTATTTTACGCCCACCAAACTCTTGTGCAAGAGATTGCATGAACATCCGAATGGCTCCCTTTGACGACGCGTAATTGACATGGGATGCCCATGGAATTACCTCATGGACTGAACTCATACAGATAATTTTACCTAAAGCCACGGAACGTTCTGGCACCATTCCGCGTCTTAAAAACTCGCGAACCGCTTCACGGGCGCAAAGAAATTGGCCTTTTACATTCACATTCATAACCAAATCCCATTGTTCAACAGTCATTTCTTCAAATTTGGCATCTCGCTGCAAGCCTGCATTGGCTATTAAAATATCAACTGTGCCAAAGGTTTTAACTGTTTCTTGAAACATAGCAATGACTTGCGCTTCATTGCTCACATCTGCTTGAATAGCAATGGCATTACCGCCTGCTGCTTTTATTTTGTCGACTACTATCTGCGCTACCTCGGGTTTCGTTACATAATTTACGACTACATTGGCTCCAGCCTCGCCTAATGAATAAGCACAACCTTCGCCAATACCTGAATTAGCACCCGTTATGATTGCGGTTTGTCCCGCTAATTTGCCTTTTGGAATTGATAGAGACTTTTTCTTTGCCATAGTTTAATTGAATGAGGAGTGATTTTAAAAAAGATATTGTCGGTTATTATAGCGCCAGCTATTGTCATGAATAAATTGAGGACTATTCTGAAAGACAAAAGGGAATAATATTTTAAACACCCAAAGTCATTTAGTACAAAAGTACTGCATATCCAATAAGAAAAATTAAAAGGAGGGTGAAGGAGGTAATATATTCGGTGAACAGGCAATCTCGTTAGTCAATAAATTTTTTGGTGCGCCATATCTGAATTGAATATTCTACAGTCTTTGAGTATTTCCTTTTAAACTATCTTTTCTTATAAAAATTTTTAGGATATTCAAGAGGGCATCACCCCTATTCCGAG
>JANPGW010000444.1:0-22067 GCA_031424115.1 Saprospiraceae bacterium
GGTCGGGAAAAACTGTTGGAGCATTTTCAAACCAAATCGTTGAAAGGGTTTGGCATTGAAGATATGGATTTGGCGCAAATTGCTGCCGGTGCCGCTTTGCATTATTTAGCGACGACCGAAAAGACCAATTTAAGGCATATCAATCATATTTCACGCCTTTTGGTGGATAAATACGTTTGGCTTGACCGTTTCACGATTCGCAATTTGGAACTGGTGGCAACCAATCACGAAACCGGTAAATCGCTGTTGGATATTTTGGATAAAACCATTTCGCCAATGGGTGCTCGCCTACTGAAAAAATGGATTGTTTTACCCCTAAAAAACAAAATAAACATTGAGCAACGTTTAGACAGCGTGGCGTATTTCATGGACAATCCCGGGTTCAAAGGCGAAATCGAGTCCTATATCAAGCAAATCGGCGACCTCGAACGCTTGATTTCAAAAGTGCCTTTGGGCAAAGTCAATCCCCGTGAAGTGCGTCAACTTGCTAAAGCATTGGCGACTATAGAGCCGATTCAAATGATACTGAGGGGTACGAATGACCACCTCAAAAAGATGGCTGACACGCTCAATCCCTGTAAAACGATGCGCGAGGACATTGAAACAATGCTGATTGATGAGCCGCCGGTCAACCTCACAAAAGGTGGTGTCATTGCCGATGGTTGTGATGCCGATTTGGATGATTTGAGAAATGTTATTAGAAATGCCCAATCGTTACTGATTGATATTCAACAAAGAGAAATTGAAAAAACGGGTATTACTAGCTTGAAAATCGGCTTTAATAATGTTTTTGGCTATTTTTTAGAAGTCACTGCCAAGTACAAAAATATTGAAATCCCGAAAGATTGGATTCGCAAACAAACGCTTGCTAATGCCGAGCGGTATATCACACCTGAATTGAAAGTTTTAGAAGAAAAAATATTGGGTGCTGAGGAAAAAATAATGGCCATCGAAGAGCGCATTTTTCAGACATTGGTGGGTTCGCTCTTGGATTTTATTCAACCGATTCAACAAAATGCGAATGTGATTGCGGTTTTGGATTGTCTTAATTCCTTCGCAACTATTTCACTCAAAAATAATTATTCCAAACCCGCCCTTACTGAGGGGTACGATTTGGACATCAAAGAAGGGCGTCATCCGGTCATTGAGCAGCAATTGCCGATTGGCGAAAGTTATGTGCCGAACGATGTCTATCTCGACACCGAAGAGCAGCAAATCTTGATGATTACGGGGCCCAATATGGCGGGCAAATCGGCTCTTTTGCGCCAAACGGCGTTGATTTGTCTGATGGCTCAAATGGGTTGTTTTGTGCCCGCACAGTCTGCCACCATCGGAATTTTGGATAAAATCTTTACCCGTGTGGGTGCCAGCGACAATATTTCGAGCGGGGAATCCACTTTTATGGTCGAAATGAACGAAACGGCGAGTATTATGAACAATATTTCCGACCGTTCACTGATACTCTTGGATGAAATCGGGCGCGGAACCAGCACTTATGATGGTATCAGCATTGCGTGGTCCATCGCTGAATATTTGCACGAAAGTGAGGCCCGACCCAAAACGCTTTTTGCTACCCATTATCATGAACTGAATGAACTCGCAGAGCGTTTTAATCGGGTTAAGAATTACCATGTAGCGACAAAGGAAGTCGGGCAGAAAGTCATCTTTTTGCGCAAACTGACAGAAGGCGGGAGCGAACACTCGTTTGGGGTGCACGTAGCCAAAATGGCAGGTATGCCTCGCGAAATTGTGAACCGAGCCAACGAGATTTTAGCCCAATTAGAGAAAAAACACATTGATAATCCACCGATTACGACCGAACAACCGGCAGACAATTTCACGGCACACAGCGTCACGGACACTAAAAACAAGGTCAAAAACATTCCCGACAAACCTATGCAACTCAACTTCTTCGACATCGGCGACCCGCGCCTGCAACGCATCAAAGAGGCATTGGATAAAATGGATTTGAATACCATGACTCCGATTGACTTGATGATGAAAGTGGCGGAATGGAAGAAGATGTTGGATTAGGGTTGGGGATTGAGGGTTGGGGGTTGGGGTTGATAAGGATTTGAGTTTTTATTTTCAAAAAAAAAGTTTACATTGCATAAAAAAATAGAATGATGACAGTTAAGCCAGATAAATTGAAATTTCCGCAGCCTAAGTTGCTGACATATGCTGACTACTCACGGCTGACTCCGCCCGATAATGGTAACTATGAACTACACAACGGTAAAATAATTTATATGCCCTCACCTCTTGACCCTCATCAAAAAATAAGTATGAATCTAAGTGCAGTTTTGCATTTTTATGTTAAAAAGAATCAATTAGGCCAAGTTAGAACAGCACCGCTTGATGTGAAATTAACCGAGAATGACACTGTTCAACCGGATATTTTATTTATCAAAAAAGAACGAGAAAGTTTAATTGATGGTATTGTAAAGGGTGCACCCGATGTTATTGTTGAAATATTGTCACCTTCCAATGACGCCAAAGAAATGAGTTATAAAAAGTATATTTATGAAGTCTCCGGTGTGAAAGAATATTGGGTCATAAATATCCAAAAAGAAACTATCCTTCAATATGAAAACAAAGATAATGAACTTTATTTACGTAAAACTTATGCCATTGATGATACATTAACTTCGTTGGTTATAGTTGATTTTAATATTAAAGTTAGAGATATATTTGATTGATTATGTGCCATTTAAAAAGCATGACTTTTATAGTAAAATTGAAAATTAGTTATCGAAGTAGATGTCAAAATTCAAACAGATGACCATAAAATGATGGATTATGTTTATGAAAAAACGAATATGCTTTTTTCATTTGGGGTTGAAAAAGTGATTTGGATTTTTTCAAATGAAAAGAAAATATTTTTAGCGGAACCCAATCAAGATTGGATTATTCGAGATTGGCATAAAGATTTTGAGGTTATGCCCAATTATACACTAAATTTATTGAAAATGATTCAAGATAGAGGATATAAAGTTGAGCCGTAGAAGTTGTAGAAGTTTTTCCCCCCTTTTCGAGGAGTCCTTAGAGAACCCACATTATGTCTATCACAAAGTATAAAAAAATAATACTTTATCCAAAATAAACTTTGAGTTGATTTATTTCCTATCTGATGACAATTTCATTAATAGCTGCCATGTCCCAAAACCGGGTTATTGGCAACAAAGGCTTATTACCGTGGGGGCATTTGCCCAATGATTGGGACAATCTTTACCGCATTTCTGAAGGCGTGCCAATGATTATGGGGCGCAAAAGCTATGATACGCCCGACCGAGTTTGGTCAAAATCTGCCCCCAATATTGTCATCACTCGGCAGGCTGACTTTCCTTTAGAAGCCGGTTTCGAAAGAGCAGACAGTTTAACCCATGCTTTACAACTGATTGAGAATAAAAGTTTTACACAAGTATTCATCATGGGTGGAGGGGAGATTTACAAACAAAGTATGCATTTAGTGAATAAAATTTACCTCACTTTGGTTGAAGCGACATTTGAAGGAGACGCTTTTTTTCCGGAAATTGACCCCTCAGTATATCGGCTGGTTGAGAGGCAAGATTTTTCAAAAGACGATAAACACCGGTTTGATTATTCGTTTTTGTTGTATTGTAAGGAGTAGAGAGTAGACTTTCTCACAACTCGGCTCTCATCGCTTATATTTAGCGCAAATTTCACTAACTTCACACCCATTATTTTGATTTTTCAATATCCATAAAAAATCTGTGTAAAATGAATCGTTTATTTACTATTGCTGGCGTTTGCTTTGCCCTGTTTATCCTATCTTGCACGCCTACTTCACCCACTAAAAATGACAATATGGCTACCACTACCACCCCTGAAAAAGAACTGCGCCATGTCGTGCTGTTTAAATTCAAAGAGGGCGTTTCGGCGGATTCTTTAAAAGCCATGGAAACGGCATTTAAAGGATTAGCAACCCAAATCAAAGAAGTAAAACGCTTAGAATTTGGCTTGAACAACAGCCCTGAAAACCTCAACCAAGGTTTTACTCATTGCTTTTTAGTGACTTTCGCCACTGAAAAAGATAGAGAAATTTACCTACCCCACCCGGCTCACAAGGCGTTCGTTGACAACCATTTGAAAGCGATTTTAGACAAAGTCTGTGTTGTGGATTATTGGTCGGATGTCGTGAAATAGTTTGTTAATTTTATTTATACAAACAATAAAAATGCTATTTTTTATACACAATTTGTTTGTTTTTAAAAAATCAATGTTAATTTTGGTTCATCATTAAGCAACAAACGAAATAAACTTAAAACTTTTTATTAGTAAAAATCATGTATAAAACAGCAGAAACCGACCCCTCAGTAGTAGCATCAAGGTTCATCAACCAAACGAATAAATCTGTCTTTCTAACCGGCAAAGCGGGTACAGGAAAAACCACGTTTTTAAAACACATCAAGGAGACGACCCATAAAAAAGTATTGATTGTAGCACCTACGGGCATTGCCGCTATCAATGCTGGCGGTGTCACGATTCATTCGCAATTTCAGTTGCCTTTCGGTTCATTTATTCCCACCGATACTTTTCCCGATTTTATGAATCCCAATATTGTGGTGAATAACAAACAGACGTTGAAAAGACACATGACCATGAATCAGATCAAGCGGCAGACTTTGCGGTCGTTAGAATTACTGATTATTGATGAAGTGAGTATGCTCAGAGCAGATATTTTAGATGCCATTGATATGGTTTTAAGAACTGTTAGGAGTGATTATTTCACGCCTTTCGGCGGTGTTCAAGTACTGTATATTGGGGATTTGATGCAACTGCCGCCGGTTGTCAAAAATGAAGAATGGGAAGTTTTGAGGCAATATTATGAAGGCATGTTCTTCTTTCACGCAAAAGTGCTGCAAGACGAAAAACCACAATACATTGAACTTGAAAAAATTTACCGGCAAGATGATATTAATTTTATCAATATTTTGGATAATTTGAGGAATAACCGAATGGGTAATAGCGATTGGGATGTTCTGAACCAATATTATAAACCCTCGTTTAAACCCTCTACGGAAGATAGTTATATCACTCTGACAACCCACAACGCCAAAGCCGCTCTACAAAATCAGACTTCTTTAGACGCTTTACCCGATAAAGCTTTTACTTTCAAAGCCATTATAGAAAACGATTTTCCGGAATTCTGTCATCCGACCGAAAAAGATTTGATTCTTAAAAAAGGGGCTCAAATTATTTTCATCAAAAATGATCCCACCGGACGTCAACGTTTTTTTAATGGCAAAATTGGTGTTGTGGACACTATCTCAGCAGACTCTATAGAGGTAAGATTCAAAGGCGAATCTGATAAACTCTCATTAGAACCCTATGAATGGCGCAATATCAAATACACCGTCAATGACAACACCAAAGAAATTGACGAAGAAATCATCGGCACTTTTACCCAATATCCTGTCAAATTGGCGTGGGCAATAACGGTACATAAAAGTCAAGGACTGACCTTTGAGCGAGCGGTGATTGACGTGAACAGTGCCTTTGCACCCGGACAGGTCTATGTGGCTTTATCCCGCTTAAAATCATTAAGCGGTTTGGTATTGACGTCAAAAATCAATGTGAACGGCATCAATAGTGATGCCCAAGTCATCCGTTTTGCGTCTAATAAAAAGGCACCGGATGAACTGAATGGGATTTTAGAAGTGGAAATTTTCATGTTTTTGAAGAGCTTTTTGTACAAAACATTCAACTTTTCTCGTATCATCAGCATTTGGGAATGGCATCTGAAAGGGTATGATAAAAGCGAAAAAAACTCGGAAAAACAAAAGCATTTAACATGGGCAACTGAACATTACGAAACATTAATACCCTTGAGGAATCATGCCAACGCTTTCACGAAGGAGTTACAAAATTATTTGGAATCGGAAACACCCAACCTCACTGCTACTGCTCAAAGGCTCACTGCGGCAAAAACTTATTTTTCAAAAATCTTCGAGTCTGTTATGATAAAGACACGGACGCACAGAGAGAAAATGAGAGAATTGCCCAAGACCAAAACGTATGTGGAGGAGTTAACTGAATTGGAAAATGCTCTATTTGAGTGTATCATGGCATTCCGCAAAGCAGTTATAACAGTTGACTGTATTTTAAAAGGTGAAGAAATCACTAAAGAACATTTTTATCCCACTAAAAAATTGAGTGGTGTTGCAGAGGAAGACCTTAGTGATAAGCTGAAACAATTAGCGCAAACAAGCAACCCCATTAAAAAATCCGCAAAAATTCCGGGGGAAACCTACCTGATTACTTTTCAAATGTATCAATCAGGGAAAAAACCTTATGAAATTGCGCATGCAAGAGGGCTTTCAACGGGCACTATTTTTCAACATTTGGGTCAGTTACTCAGAAAGGGCAAAGTGGATATTACGCATATTATAGACGAAAATCGGTTATCAACGATTTTGAAAGCGCTTGAAGGCATTGAAGACAACAGCATCACACCGGTAAAAGATAAATTAGGTGAAGATTTTTCATTTGATGAAATCCGTTTGGTAAAAACCTATAAAGAAATGAAGATTAAACCCTATTGAGCGAAAAGTGAATTGACATTTTTTATGTTCTTACATAATTTTTTAAATAATCAATCAATTCATCAATTTCTTTTTCGGTGTTATAAATATGAGTTGAAATGCGCAAGGAATTCAATTGATGTTCAGGAACAAAACGCAACCGAAAATGAACACTCGCACGGGCATTAAACGTCTGCGTATCTTTAGTTAGCAGTTTGATGCCCAACATACCGGAAATATCATTTTTGTTTAATGGCGTCAGTACTGAAACCTCTTTGGGACTCAACTCTTGTAATTTGGATTGCAAATGTAGATTTAACTCTTTTACTCGCGCTTCTACCTTATCCATGCCAATAGATTCCAGAAAATCAATTGCCGCTTTAACGCCTTGCCACAAAGTAGCATTATAAGTACCATAGTCAAAGCGTTCAGCCGAAGGGACGAAATCTAACAGAGCTTTTTTGTTTGGTGATAATGCCCAATCGACATTTGCACCCGCCCCAATAAAATGAGGTTGTACAAACTGTAACATTGCTTTATTGATATATAAAAAACCTGTACCTTTGGGTGCCAACATCCATTTATGGCAACATGACGCGTAAAAATCGCAGTCTAATGTGCTCAAATCCAAGTTCAACATACCTGCACCATGAGCCCCATCAATAAATACAAAAACACCCTTTTGTCTGCCCAATTCGGCAATTTCCTTGATCGGCTGAACCTGCCCGGTGGTGCACGTTATATGAGGCATTACAATCAAGCGCGTTTTTTTTGAGATGGCATTTTTAATATTGGATAGGGTCTCATCGCCTGATTGTCCTAATTCTATGACTTTAAGTTTTAAAGATTTGACTTGGGCAACGAGCAACCAAGGTACGGCATTTCCGACATGCTCATGATTACTGATAATGATTTCGTCATTTTTTTTCAATGGCAACCCCCAAGCTATGATATTTATCCCTTCTGTTGTATTTTTGGTAAGCGCTAATTCAGTAACATCCACTTTCACAAATTGAGCGATTCTTTGTCGCGCTTCAACAATCGTATGAGTCATTTCTCCACTCGACTCAACATTTTTCATGGCATCGAAAACGGTATCCAATACTATTTGAGGAGAAGGACCCAAAGTACCCGCATTGAAATAAGCTCTTGTTTTCTTAAGGGGGAATGCTTCCCGAATCAATGCCCAATTTGGATTTTGTCCTGCTGCAAGGGGGATAATCGGCAAATGGAGAGGCGAACTGAGCAGTCGCGGACTTGATGTTGCGGCTAAAAGATGAGCCGTATTTTTTAAGAAAAAACGACGTGAAAGCATATTGGTTATATTTGAAGTATAAAACATCAGGATTGAACCATCTAAAAAAATTAAATTTACAAATATTTATTTTTATTCCAATAAATACGGTTTTTAAATAAAAAAAGCCGGATACTGAGGGGGGTATTTTTTCTCAGAATCAGGCTAATTTTTAATTTTTATCCAACTTATTAGGGCAACAATACATATGCATTGATTGCCAAAATACTAAAATCTTCATAACTCATCAGGATATAGCCACCGTTACCCCATTCCCTACCCCATGAATTGAGCAATTCGACCATTTTTCTATTTTCATCATAACCAACTACTACAAGGTAATGCGTTCCGGCAGGTGTTTTATCGCCATCCGCAGCATTCCAAACCCGGGCTTGTCTCAGACTTTTAAACTCATTGGTGATTTGCATCTCCACGATAACGGGATTACCCCGGGTAATGGCTTTCCGAAGGTCATAAAGTTTCTGCTGAGGGCGGGTAGTGGATTGAAAAAGTTTAATATAATTACTAATTTTATACCGTACAGCCGCATTTACTGAGGGGGGTAAAACTGTAGATTGGTAGGGCAAAATAGCTGCCGAAACGGTACCACTGGCAGCTAAAAAGCCCAAATAATCTTCAAATGTGCCATTTGGCAAACTCAGCTGAATAAAATCGGGAGACAAATTATCTTTATAATTATTGTTCAAATTGACATAAAATTCAATTGCGCTTGCCAATGCGTAGCAATGAGAATGGGATGTGGCGCTCATTTTTCGAGGCGGCATCATGTAAGATTTCAAGCTTTGTTCAGCTAAAAGTTCTTTCGACGATGTGCCAACCCCCTCTATGGTTTTCAAGTATCGATCAAAAAGTTGGATGTCAGTAATCCCTAATTTTCCGCGGGCGCTATATTTAGCAGCCGGTTCTTCCATAACTTTTGGGGAAGGATTTTGAGCTGATACGGAAACACTAATGAGGATTAAAGCAGGAATAATGCATGTAATTTTCATACTGTTATAGGTTTTAAGTCTTTAACGCCGATATGGGCTTTTTCTTGTTTATGCAATCATCGTTTTTTTCATTTTTCATAGTACTTTAGCGTTTCATTTATCATTTTCAAATACCAACCTATAACTATGAAACTCGTGCGCAATAAGAAACTCACCGGAGCAAATTCCCTTCCAATATTACTGGATATTTATCGTCCCGATACTAACGCGCCCGTTCCGGTAGTGGTTTTCGCTCATGGTTTTAAAGGATTTAAAGATTGGGGTTGTTGGCATTTGATAGCTGAATCATTCGTTGCTGCGGGTTTTGCTTTTATCAAGTTTAATTTTTCACACAATGGCACGACGCCAGAAAACCCAGAAGCTTTCGGCGATTTAGAAGCTTTTGGGCGCAATACATATTCTAAAGAATGGGAAGATTTGAACGTCGTTTTAGATTGGATAACCGCTGATGCTGCCGAATTCGATTTAGATACTAACCGCCTTTCATTAATTGGTCACAGCCGAGGAGGAGGTTTGGCAATTGCCAAAGCGGCTGATGATGACCGCATCAAAAAACTCGTGACCTGGGCTGCCGTCTCGTCTTTAGCGTGGTTGTGGGCAGATGAGGCTTTCAGAGCACATTGGAAAAATGCCGGTGTTATTTATCAAAAAAATGCTCGAACGGGGCAGAATATGCCTCTTTATTACTCTTTATGTGCAGATTATGAAGCCAATGAATATCTTTTCGACTTAGAAGAAGCTGCTCCAAGAGTTAAACAACCGTGGCTCATTGTTCATGGAGAAGCGGATAGCAGCGTACCAGCTTCTGCCGCTCAATATTTGCACCATTTAAAACCTCAAGCGCACGTTCATCTGATACCCGAAGCAGATCATACATTTGGCGCAAAACACCCTTTTGACTCCGATATTTTACCACCCCATTGTGTCGAGTTGGTAGAAGTGAGTGTTAACTTTTTAAAGTAAAATCAACCAATGGACTATTCCCGACTACCTAAAATTGAATTGCATTTGCACCTCGATTGTTCCCTCAGCTACGATGTAGTCAAGCAATTAAAGCCTGAAATACCGTTTGAAGAGTATCAAAAATCCTTTGTTGCGCCGCCAAAATGCACCGATTTGGCGGATTATATTACCCGTGCCATCAAAGGTTTTGAACTCATGCAAACCACTGAACAGTTGCGTTTGGTGACGTTGGATTTATTTCAACAATTGAAAAATGACAACGTTATTTACGCTGAAATCCGTTTTGCTCCTTTGCAACACATTTACCAAGGTTTGACGCCCGCAGAAGTGGTTCAAGTAGTGAACGAAGCAGTTGAAGAAGGTATCCAAGAAACAGGTGTAGAAGCAGGCGTCATTTTATGCACTTTGCGGCATTATTCTAAAGCCCAAAGTATGGAAACGGTGTATTTGGTTGAACAATTTAAAGGCACCCATGTGGTAGGCTTTGATATTGCTGCCGACGAAGCCGGTTTCCCGATTGACAATCATATCGAAGCTTTTCATTTTGCTCATGAAGCGGAAATACCCTGCACCGCTCACGCTGGCGAGGCAAAAGGGGCTGACAGTGTTTGGGAAACGTTGACGCATTTTCACCCCTCCAGAATTGGACATGGCGTGAGAAGTATTGAAGATGATCACTTGATTGAGTTTTTGAAAGAAGAGAATATTCACCTTGAAGTGTGCCCAACGAGCAATGTGCAAACCAATGTGGTAGATACTATACAAGATCATCCCGCGAATAAATTGTATCAAAAAGGGGTATCCATTAGTATCAATACCGATGCCCGTACCATTTCAAATGTGACTTTAACCAGCGAATATGAGACACTCGAAAAGGTATTTAATTGGGAGGCAGCTCATTTTTTAAAATGTAATTTAGAGGCAGTTGACCATGCCTTTATTTCTAATGAGAAAAAATCTCTTTTGAGGGATAGGATACTGAGGGGGTACCAAAATCATAGTATTACAAATTCCGACGATAACGCAGTGATGTAATTTTAAAAACTAACAAAATAAATATGAAATTAAAAGTTATTGCATTCGATGCTGACGATACATTATGGGTTAATGAGCCTTATTTTCAAGAGACTGAACATAAGTTTTGTGCTTTATTGGAGGATTATCTGCCGAGCCATACTGTTTCACAAGAATTATTTACCACCCAAATGCAAAATCTTCATTTGTATGGGTATGGTGTCAAAAGCTTCATTTTGAGCATGATAGAAACAGCTGTCCGCATCTCTGAGAATACTCTGAATGTTGTAGTGATTGAAAAAATAGTGCAGTTTGGTAAAGAACTTTTAGAAAAACCGATCGTGTTATTGGACGATGTGGAAGTGGTTTTACAGGCTTTATCAGCCGATTATAGATTGGTAGTAGCGACAAAAGGAGATTTGCTTGACCAAGAGCGCAAACTTAAAAAGTCAGGTATTGACCACTATTTTCACCATATTGAAATCATGAGTGATAAAACAGAAAAAGATTATCAAAAACTCATCAAACATTTAGATATTCAGCCGCCCGAATTTTTGATGATTGGCAATTCCCTCAAATCTGATGTTTTACCTGTTTTAGCTCTCGGTGGACATGGCTTTCATATACCTTACCACACCACTTGGGCATATGAACGCATTGAACACCATGTGGAACATGATAATTTTAAATCTTTGGAAAAATTAAGTGAAATATTACCGTTTTTGAAGTAACTATTAGAAAAAATGAAATCCGTAAAACTTTTCATTCCCATTTCAACTAAAGTTCACTAACTTTGTTCTTTATTTATTTATCATTTAAAACTGAACTTTTAATTCAGTAAAAAAAAGTTAGTTATGTTCTATCAAATTAATAATCAATCTCAATATCCTGAACATTTGACCGCACCAATGGCTCAGGAACTAACAGACGCCGGCTTCAAAAGTTTGAAAACGCCTGATGAAGTGGCGGATGTTTTAGGAAAAACAGAAGGCACGACTTTGATTGTCGTGAATTCGGTCTGTGGCTGCGCAGCGCGCAACGCCCGTCCGGCGGCCATTATGGCAACTCAAGCCGACAAAGTTCCCGATAATTTTGTAACGGTTTTTGCCGGTGTTGACGGTGCGGCTGTACAAACAGCGCGTGATTTCATGTTGCCTTATCCGCCGTCATCGCCTTCTATGGCTTTGTTCAAAAATGGTAAATTGGTGCATTTTATCGAACGCCACAATATCGAAGGGCGGGATGCCCGTTCAATCGCTGAAAATCTCAAAATGGCTTTTGAGCAATATTGTTAAAAATTAGGAATTAAAAATTAGGAATTAGGAATTAGGAGGGTCTAATTCCTAATTTTTAATTCCTAATTATAATTACACATCACGGCGCCAAACGCTCAATTTTCCAACTTCCATCCACTTGCAACGTGTAACATAACCGGTCGTGCAACCGGCTTCTTCTACCCTGCCAAAACTCAATCAAAGTCGGACGAACGACATAACCGCCCCAATTTTCGGGTCGAGGCACCCCTTGAGTATCGGCATATTGTTCAGTGATTTTTTGATAATTTTCTTCTAAAAAAGCCCGATTCGGGACGACCTGACTTTGTGGCGACGCTAAAGCGCCAATTTGACTGGCTTTGGGTCTCGAACTAAAATAGTCCGCCGATATGTCAGATGATATTTTTTCTACTGTCCCTTCAATCCGAATCTGACGCTGCAAATCCAACCAATTGAAACACAGGGCTACGTGCGGATTGACAGCCATTTGCTGTCCTTTTTTGCTATCATAGTTTGTGTAGAACACAAAACCATACCCCTCAGTATGGATGCCTTTCAAAAGAACAATCCGAGCAGAAGGTTTGCCCTCGTCCGAAACAGTGGCTAAAGTCATCGCATTGGGTTCTAAAATTTCGGATTTTAAAGCCTCCTCAAACCATTTCGAGAACTGAACGTAGGGATTTGGATCAATGTCTGATATATCCAGTGATTTAAGCTGATAATCCTGACGAAGATGAGCAATATTCATTTTCATTATAATATTTTTTTTTCAATGATGATTTCCAAAACAAACAACCGGACAAAGGTAAGGTTTGAAAAAAGGAAAGCTATTATGGAAGAAGGTGATAAATATCACTGTGGAAGAGAATTTTGGGCAAAAAAAAACCCTGCCAAATAGCATTGACAGGGACAAAACAAAAAACAAACACTATGAACAAACACTATTTTTAAACTCCGTTTCCGGAAGATTTTGCGAAGAAGCCTCTTTTATCAATTCTGTATGAAAGAATATCAGGACAGAGGCAATCTAAAAAACCGAGCAATTGCTCTTTGGGCTTAAAATTGAACTTTAAATCGGTTTTCGAGATGGAATAAGAATTTTGTTTGCAATAATTATATGATTAAATTAACAAATATTATGCCAAAAAATGTTTCATCAAACAAAATTCTATATTTCTCAAAAAAAAATTAATGGTTATGAGTTTCTGTCGGCGTTTCCCGCTTTTCATAGGTCAAAGTAGCAGAAACTAATCTAAAATTAAAAACCGGAAAAGCCTCTAAACGTGACGACGAATCATAACAAAATCTTTATTTTATTTTAATACGTTTTTATTTCCGATATACTTTAATTAAAACCAAAAATGTGCCAACTATTATAAAAACCAAGATTTTAAATGTAAATTTTTCTAATAATTTATATTTGTATTTAATTCATTAGAAAACGGTATTTAGTGACGATTAATCGGCTAAAAATACCTTTATTTTTTTTATAAAAAATTTTGACAACTCTAATGATTTGATTAAAAAGGGACTTGGCTTAGCGTCAAGTCCCTTTTTTCGCTTCAATCTATGCTTCTCTCTACCCCACTTCTTGCCTGAGAACCTCTAACGGTGATTCATTGACTACTTTCCGGCTATTGAGTAAGCCAATAATGACCACCAATGCCGTTATACTGAGGGGGGTCGCTAAAAGTGGTAACCAATTGATTTCGAACGGGATTTTGAATACCCAATGTGCCAACCCCCACGCCGATAAAACGGATAAACCGACGCCGGTCAAGGTCGCTAAACCTCCTAACCACAGATATTCTAAACCATTGATTGTCAATATGATGCGGCGGCTTGCACCAATGGTACGCAACAAAACACTTTCTTTTATGCGCTGATATTTTGACAAATAGACTGAACTGATCAAAACCATCAATCCGGTCAATATGCTAAATAATGCCATAAAACGAATCACAAAACTGATTTTAGTCAATACTTCATCCACCGTTTTCAATATCTGAGTCAAATCAACCACCGAAACATTAGCAAAAGCTTTGACCAAATCTCTTTGAAATGCGGCCGATTGTTCCGCCGAATTGACTCTGGTAATAATAACATTGAACTGTGGCGCATTTTCAAGAATGCCACTCGGGAACAGAATAAGGAAATTGGTCTGAACCCGCCCAAAATCCACTCGGCGAATGCCCGTCACTACGGCATTGACTAAAGCCCCCTGAACATTGAATACTATTTTTGTACCAACTTCAGCTTTCATATTGTCCGCTATACTTTCAGCCACGGTGATACCCACTGAACCGTCCGGCATTCTACCTTTTGGAGGGAGTTTTCCGGCTATGAGCTTTTCGCTATCAATTAGAGTATCTCTGTATGTGACGCGCCATTCTCTTTCGTAGATAAATTTAGGAATTTTACTGGTTGAGTCTTTCAAAAAAGCCATGCGAGGGACTCCATTTAACTCTTCCAAACGAATTGTAACAATGGGCACACGCTGCAATAAAGGCATTTTACTATTAGTGACAAGCCGCGCTATACTGTCCTTTTGTGCGGGTTGGATATCAAACAAAATCATATTCGGCTGATTGCCACTGCCCGCAAAACTCACTTGTTTGATAAGAAGTTGTTGTATCAGAAATAAAGATGAAATCAGCATTGTACCCAATCCGATACTCACCATCAACGTAAGTGTTTGATTTTGAGGACGATACGTATTGGCAATACTTTGTCTGACCGAAAAACTCCAGTTTTTGGGAAAGAATCTTTTCAAAAACCAGATTAAACCCAATGCGGTGCCGGTCAAAAGACCGAGGGCGATACCGATGCCAGAAATGAAAATCAAACTATCCTTGACTCGACCCGTTTGCATATACGTAAAGCCAAAAATAAACGCACCAATCAAGACTACTACCACCCAACGTAAAGGATCTCTGCCGCTTTTGTCCTCCTCGAAACCCGCACGCAAGGTGCGCAAAGGCGAAATTTTCCGAATATTCAAAAGCGGCAAAAGAGCAAACAAAACTGCAACACCTAAACCGGTCAGAATACCCGATAAAATTGCGGCAATCGAGGGGTCAGACGATACCCCTTCGATGGGGATAAAATCCGCTAAAATGATTGGCAAAAAACGTTGAATGAGCGTGCCTAACAAAGCCCCAATCACCGCCCCGCCCAAACCCATTGCTGATATCTGTACCAAATAAATCAAAAAAGCTTGCTTTCCGCTGGCTCCAAGCGTTCGAAGAATAGCAATGGTCGGCAATTTATCTTTCACATATATATTAACGGCGCTGGCCACGCCAATACACCCCAACAAAAGCGCAATGAATCCCACCAGATTTAAAAAATCCGCCATTTGGTTGAACGAACGACCGGTATTTTCCTTCCGGTCAGAGATGGTTTCGATATTATATTTATCCGGTTCAAGTCGGGGTTTTAAAACTTTCGCCAGAGCATCCAAATCTTTTATTTCAGAGAATTTATAAAAAAACTGATATTGTACACGGCTACCTCGTTGCAACAGATTTGAAGAATCAATGGCATCTAACGGCAAATATACTGAGGGGGCGATACTCGCCTGCAAACCCATGCGTCCGGGAGCGCTGTTAACCTGCCCAATGATTTCGTAATTGATGTCACCAATTCTGACCGAATCGCCAATATTCAGATTGAACTGCAAGCGCAATGTTCTGTCAACGAGTGCTTTACGACCATCCGTGAATTTTCTGGAGACATTTTCAGGCTCAGTGATTAAATCGCCGTAAAAAGGATAAACGCCCCTTTGCGCTTTGACTTGTACAGGGCGAGTGCCCTCATTTTTAGGAAAATACGCCATTGATAGAAACGAAACCATCTCAGTCCGCTGACCGCCGATACTATCCAAAATATGTTGTACTGAGGGGGTCGGAGGCGTCAGCCCATCAATCGCCAAATCCGCGCCGAGTAGCTCTTTCGCCTGACCGTTGATGTCTTTTTGGAGGTTTTCGCTGAAAGAATTGATAGCCACTAAAGCGGCGATACCCAAAATGATACTCGAGACAAAAAGCAACAAACGCGCTCGATTGCGCCGACTATCGCGCCAAGCCAATTTTAAAATTAAAGGAAAATTTAATTTGTTCAAAATGAATGAATTTTCAAAAAGATAATAAATGCGGATTTGGATTTGGATGTATAGTAAATAGAGCTGTGCTCCCAAGTTATGACGATTACAAGGTATAAATATTTTAATAAACGTTGATAAAGAAAAGTGGTTCAATAGACTTATTCGGAAATAAAAAAACGAATACACCTACTCTTTCAATAATTCCTGAATTTTATATTCGAAGTCAAAAGTTGGCAATTTCACTTCTGTATATTTTTCGTTGATATTAGAATTGATTTTGACTAAATTTTCGTGCTTATAAAAAAAACGCATATTGCCGTTTTTATCAACAATAATCATATACGGCAACCATATTTTGATGGATAAAAACGCATCGGCAAATTGATATGAGTTTTCTACAATCGGAAAATGAACCGGGTTCTGCTTCAAATATTCGCGTTCGCTATCCCCTATTTTCAGGTTCACAAACGACAACACTTCTACCCCATCTTTGCGGTATTTATCCACAATTTCATTCAATGCCGGAATTTCATTTCTGAATGAGTTGTCCCAAAAATTCCAAAAATGCAATATCAGCACCCTACCCCTGTACATAAAAGGCCGATGCGGATACCCCTCAGTATCCTTGGCTTCAAAGTCAGGCACGTGTGTGCCTACCAAAGTTTTCAAAATACTGTCTTGCTTAAATTGTTGCCTTTTTCTTTGTTCTTCCCATTTTTGACTCAGGACATAAGGAATGTGACCCAACTTAAGGGAATCTTTTTCAAGGGGTGTCAGCTCCTCTTCATTTATTTTGAAGGCATCCGTTGGTACATTTTGACGGGATGGCGTGGTTTGTGCAAAACTCTGGATGATGGAAAAAAAGCAAATAATCGGTGTTAAGTAGTTCATTTTCATAGTATCTTAAGAGATTAAGAATCAAAATTAAGTTTTTTTTGGGATGATTACAAGGGAATTTGTGAGTGTAAACAATACGAAACAAGTTTTTTTGTCAAAAAATATACTATTCAAACTATATTTTTTATTTTGCACTTATGATTGTCTTAACTTAACAACAGATTAAAAAATAGTGTTAATCTTTTTCAAACACCAAGTTTTTTACAAATATAAAGCGCATATCAACATCAATGTACATCATCAGCAGCTACTCAATTGCCGTTCTTTTTTGTGTCATCACCATGCTCTGTTGGGGTTCATGGGCGAATACCCAAAAACTATCCAGCCAAAAGTGGTCTTTCCAATTGTTTTATTGGGATTATTCCTTCGGTATTTTATTGGTTACTTTGCTTTTAGCGTTTACAATGGGTTCATGGGGGAATGAAGGGAGAAGTTTTATCACCGACCTCAATCAAGCGGACAGCAAGTCTCTTAACTCGGCTTTACTTGGCGGTGTTATTTTTAATTTTGCCAATTTGCTTTTAGTTATTGCCATTGATGTAGCCGGTATGGCGATTGCGTTTCCGATTGGCATCGGCATTGCTTTGGTTTTGGGTGTCATCACCAATTATATGGACAATCCGGCAGGCAATCCGATAATCCTTTTTCTGGGCGTTTCTTTTGTCGCGCTTGCCATTGTGTTGGATGCCATAGCCTACAAAAACATCCTCGAAAAAGGTACACAAACACCCTTGAAAGGAATACTCATTTCAGTATTGGCAGGCATAGCGATGGGCTTTTTTTATAAATACGTGGCGCAATCCATGGCCTCTAATTTTGTCACGCCCGAAGTCGGCAAACTCACGCCTTATACCGCTCTGGTGGTTTTTTCGGTGGGCTTATTGCTGTCTAATTTTGTTTTCAATACCATCAATATGTACAAACCCATTACGGGGCAATCGGTTACGTATAAAGATTATTTTACATTAGGAACGCCCAAACTGCATTTTATCGGGCTTTTAGGCGGCATTATTTGGGGCATCGGCATGTCGTTCAGTATCATTGCCTCCGAACAAGCGGGCCCTGCCATTGCGTATGGATTAGGGCAAGGAGCTACGATGGTGGCAGCCTTTTGGGGCGTTTTCATTTGGAAAGAGTTTAAGGATTTGCCGGCTGCCAAAAATTGGTTAATCAGTCTGATGTTTGTTTGTTTTATATTGGGTTTAGGGCTTATTATTTATTCAAAAGTTGCTTAATTTTAACGCATGGACATCAATTTAGTGGTTGTAGGCAGTTCAAATATGGACTTGGTTATCTCTTTGCCTCGGATTCCGGCCGTTGGAGAAACTATTTTAGGCGGCAAATCAAGCATGATTTTCGGTGGCAAAGGAGCGAATCAAGCCGTGGCAGCGGCGCGTGCAGGCGGCAAAGTGGCTTTTATTACCAAATTAGGGGACGATATTTTTGGCAACAACATGACATCGCACTTTCAAACGGAAGGGTTGCCAATTGATTATATTTTGACCGATGATAGCGAACCCACCGGCATTGCGCAAATATTTGTGTCGGCAAAAGGGGAAAATTCCATTGCTGTTGCCCCAGGTGCCAATATGAATTTAATGCCTTCGGATATTGAACCGTTCGAGGGTTTGATAAAACAGGCAACCGTCGTTTTGATGCAATTAGAAATTCCTTTGGAAACGGTAGTGTTTATCACAGAATTGGCTGCTGCACACAATGTCAAGGTAATTTTAAATCCTGCCCCTGCCCAAGCATTGAGCGATAATTTGCTTAAAAAATTGTGGTTATTGACCCCCAATGAATCCGAAGCCAGCTTACTAACGGGTTTAAAAGTGGTTGACAACGCCTCGGCACAACAAGCCGCTGAAGCCTTACGGCAAAAAGGGATTCAAAATGTGATTATTACGCTGGGCGAAAATGGCAGTTTGCTGTGCAATGCCGAAGGGGTAAAACATTTCAAAGCCTTTAAAGCACATGCCGTTGATACCACTGCGGCGGGTGATGTTTTTAATGGCGCCTTAGCAGTAGCAGTAACGCAGAATAAAAGTTTTGATGACGCTATTCGATTTGGCAGTGCCGCGGCGGCTATTTCCGTTAGTCGTGTGGGTGCGCAAACATCAATTCCTTCATTGGATGAAATATTGGCTTTGTTTTAAAAAAGACGGGTTTATACTGAGGGGGGGTATAATTTCATTTAACATTCCCAATCTTAAACGGTTTCACTCCTTTCTTAAATTTCTCTCCAAATCCGGAATTACTCGGATGGTATTCCCCCACAACATCAGCATTGACGCCCGTTTTCGGGATTTTTTTTTCATAGCCCAATGCCCAATACATGCCATTGAGTGCCAATTTTCGCATCGAAACCTCTTTAAAATCGAAAGGATGCCCCAAAGTGGTGAAAAATACGCGAGCAGATTTACCGCTTTTTGTGGCGTAGGATTTTGTCCATGCTACGGGGTTTGTTATTGGATATTGGTCCAGTTTCCCTTCCTTCTCATGGTTAGATTTTAAAGCTTTGCCTTCTAAAAACGTTTTGCAATCGCCATTGAGTTTCCACTTACCGCCGTCCACATGATACAACCATGAATACGCTTGAAAAGGTTGAACACCATTCAAAATGGGGGTGCTTTCACCTTTCAAATAGACTGATGTCAGAGGGGTTTCATTATCCCCAAAATGCCCATGATGCGTTATCCATTGTTGCCCATAAACCTTGGCGGGCCATTCGTCATTGAGATAAAACATCGTGCTGTCTTTGTTGTATTTAAATGTATGTGTCGCCGTACGAAAACCTACTATGGGTTTTCCTGACTCGACATAATCCGAAATCATTTTGGCTTGATGCTTAGGCAATTCTCGCCAACGGGTGAAAATGACCATCAAATCGGCTGTTTTCAAGGCTTCTAAACCGACAATATTATTGTTGACATTAGGATTGATAAAACCCGCAGTGTCCAAAGGAAAGCATAAACTGATTTTTGCGCCCAATTCGCGATGCAATATTCTACCGAGCATAGGCATACTTTCTTCAGAGCGGTACTCTTCATCGCCCATGACGAAAACTATATGCGGTCTTTTCTTGCTTTCCCACACTTTTAAAGACAAAAAAACGGTTGAAAAGACAAATAAAACGATTAGTTGGATGAGGTTTTTCATTGAAAAATGGATTGTCATTTGAATAATAATTGAACAAATAGGCAAAGATTTTTCAAATATACACACTTTTATGGCTTTTATCTAAAACTGAACTATGAGAGGACTCAACAAAGTAACATTAATCGGGAACTTAGGCAAAGACCCCGATGTACAATCCTTAGAAAAAAATATCAAAGTGGCCAAATTTTCATTGGCTACTACCGAAACGTTTAAAGACGATAATGGTCAATTACAGTCTGTTACGGATTGGCACAACATTGTTTTGTGGCGTGGTTTGGCGGATTTGACCGAAAAATACTGTCATAAAGGCAGTTTGGTGTATGTAGAAGGGAAGCTCAAAACCCGTTCTTATGACGATAAAGAAGGGCACAAAAGGTATGTCACCGAAGTGGTAGCGGAACAAATTATTTTGTTGAATAAGAAAAATACTGAGGGGGGAAATAGGGAAAACCAATGAGACCGAATTTAACAAATTTTCGAGCACTAAATGATAAATATTCGGATAAGTTTGAAGATATTGGGCACGCAAAATCATTCGTGAGTAAGTTTAGTAAATGTGCCCATGTCAAGGACTCATGAAGGGCGAAGCCTTTCATAAAGTAAGATTGTGGACGAAATACTGAGGGGGGTATGAATAATAATAGTATCGTAAAATATGAACTTGCTCACCACAAAGGGAAAGAAGTCATTTTTATCCGCTTTGATTACGATGTGGCATTGATTGCACGGGTCAAAAAATTGGTGGGTGTGCAGTGGAGTCAATCTCAAAAGGCGTGGTATGTTTTAGACACGGCTATGTATCGTGAAAAATTTGGTTTATCGCCTAAAAATCCAATTGGAAAAGAGGTTTTGTCGAATATTCATCCCATTAACCAGCCTGTATTACAGCGGTACATCGAGATTTTACAATTAAAGGCATATAGCCCTAATACTATCAATACGTATCGGAATGAGTTTGCGCAATTACTGTATATTTTGAAAGATACTAAAGTGGATGATTTGGATGCCGATAGACTGAGGGGGTACTTCCTATATTGTATTAACACTTTAAAACTTTCTGAAAATACTTTGCACAGCCGTATCAATGCTGTGAAGTTTTATTTTGAACAAGTGCTGAAAAGGGAGAAATTCTTTTTTGAAATACCGCGTCCGAAAAAGCCGTCTATTTTACCCAATGTGCTGGCAATTAGTCAAGTAGAGAAACTGTTTTCGAACTTAGAAAACTTGAAACATAAAACGATGCTTTATTTGGCATATTCGGCAGGGTTGCGTGTGAGTGAGGTTGTCAACTTGAAAATAAAAGATATTCATTCGGAGCGTATGGTGATAAATATCAAAGGCGCAAAAGGAAAGAAAGACAGAACCGTTAGTTTGTCGGAGGGTATTTTAGAACTTTTAAGAAAATACTACACTGTTTACACACCCAAAGAATGGCTTTTTGAGGGTCAGTACAAAGACAGCCCTTACAGCACACGGAGTTTACAGCAGATATTTCATAGAGCGAAAGATGCTTCTAAAATAATGCAGCCTGTTACATTTCATAGTTTACGGCATAGTTATGCCACGCATTTACACGAGGCAGGTACAGACATTAAACTTATCCAAGAGTTATTGGGGCATAATGATTTAAAAACAACACTTCGATATACCCACGTAAGTAATTTGACGCTTGAAAAAATAAAAAGCCCATTTGATAATTTAAATTTAAAAAAAGAAGATTAGTTTTGTCGTACTTTTTGTATTGTTTTTAAAAATTTTATAAAACAATACAGAAAGTACGACAAAACTTTCACATATTCACGAGTT
>JANPGW010000445.1:0-3047 GCA_031424115.1 Saprospiraceae bacterium
GAATTATGAAAAAAACACTGCTTGTTTTTATCCTACTGTGTTCATGTAGCGCACTTTTTTCTCAACACCCCAATATCATAGTTGATAACAGCGGTGATGCAGACGAACCGAGTATCACTTTGGATATCAAAAATCCTGCTCGGATGGTTGCCGGTTCGAATGTGTCTAATGCCTATTATTCAAGCGATACCGGCAGAACATGGACTAAGATTAATCAAAAATCATCTTTTGGCGTTTGGGGAGACCCTGTTATGGCGTGTGATACTGAGGGGGCCTTCTACCACTTCCATTTGTCAAATCCCAGCGATGGCTCATGGATAGATAGAATTGTCTGTCAAAAATCAACCGATGGCGGTAAAACATGGAACAATGGTTCATTTACGGGCTTAAATGGTACTAAAAATCAAGACAAACACTGGGTGACAATTGATAGAAAAACCAATGTGATTTATTGCACTTGGACGCAATTTGACCTCTATGAAAGCCGTAATCCAAAGGACAGTTCGAATATTATGTTTTCAAAATCCATGGACGGGGGTATGTCTTGGACTCCTGCCAAACGCATCAACGAACGTGCGGGCGATTGCCTTGACGATGATAACACAACTGAAGGGGCTGTCCCTGCAATGGGGCCGAATGGCGAAGTGTATGTCACTTGGGCGGGTTCAGAAGGTTTGGCATTCGACCGTTCATTAGATGGTGGCGACACTTGGCTCAATAAAGACATCAAAATAGCCAATATTGGCGGTGGTTGGACATACGATGTGCCGAGCATTTATCGCTGCAACGGTCTGCCGATTACAGTGTGTGATACGAGTAGAAGTCCTAATAGAGGCACTATCTACGTGAACTGGAGCGACCAAAAAAATGGAGAAACGAATACCGATATTTGGTTAGCCAAGTCAAAAGATGGGGGTAATACATGGTCAGCACCAAAAAAAGTGAACGACGACAAAACCAACCGACATCAATTTATGACGTGGATGACCGTTGACCAAGCCAAAGGCAATTTGTGGTTTGTGTTTTATGATAGGCGCAATTTCACGAGCGACTCAACTGATGTGTATATGGCGTTTAGTCGGGACGGGGGCGAAACGTTTCAGAATTTCAAAGTCAGTCAAACCCCTTTTTTACCCAATAAAAATGCTTTTTTTGGGGACTATACGAATGTTGTAGCGCATAATAACATCGTGCGCCCGATTTGGACAGCCATGAATCCGGCGGGTAAAAAGACTGTTTTTACTGCCCTCATCAATACACAAATGTACACTGCGACGCGAGAGTTGAATGTTGATACGGCTTGGGGTACGGCTATGAAAAAAGATATTATTACAACTTTTTGCTATCCCAATCCGGCTGATAATCAACTGATTATCCAATTTGAATTGAAAAAAGCAATGAAATTAAACCTCAGAATATTTGATTCAACGGGCAAAATGGTAGCGGAGGTTTTCAGAAAAAAAGATTTTCCGGAAGGCAAAAATGAACAGGTCGTCGATATTCAAAGCCTGAATTTGCCGGCGGGTGTTTATACCTATTTAATTGAAAATAAGCGAGGAAAAGATTTAGCGGTTAATAAATTTTCAGTTGTAAAATAAGAGTCTTTTTAAACTCTTAACTAATAAATTTTTTACCAATTTGGTAAAAAATACTTAACTTTGTAAAAGCATACTATAAATGAGAATAATTACTCGATCAACTTTGCGTGATTTTTGGGCAATACACTCTGACAGTGAACAGGCTCTTAAAACTTGGTTTCAAATCACAAAAGCTTCTGATTGGAAAAGTCCGGATGATATTAGACCATTATATCCGAATGCTAAATTGAGTTTTTTAAAAGATAATAGAGTGGTATTTGGTATAAGTGGAAATAAATACCGAATAGTTGTCAAAATAGAATATTCAAAAAAATTAGTTTTTATTAGATTTGTCGGAACTCACGCGGAATACGATAAAATAGATGCCAGTAATATATAAAAAAAATTAAATGACTACAGAAATTATTATTCAGTCTATCAAAACTAAACAGGACTACGATTCGGCTGTAAAGCGATTAGAAGCTATCTCTGGCGCACCATTGGCAACACCTGAGGGAGATGAAGCGGAAATATTAGCAACATTGATTGATGAGTACGAAGAAAAACATTTCCCAATCGGATTACCTCACCCTATCGAGGCTATTAAAATTAGAATGGCTGAATTAGGTTTAAAAAATAAAGACATGGTTTCAATAATGGGATATGACAGTCGAGTAAGCGAAATTTTGAAAGGCAAACGAAAATTAACGCTTGATATGATTAGGGGATTAAACAAGAAATTGCACATACCATTAGAAGTACTGATGCAGGAGTATTAACCCGATGAAAAGGGTTTTTTCGAATTGATTATTCTTTCAACTCAAAGCCTCCGCGTACATATCAATCTCACTTAAAAACCGTTCAAGCCCTTTACGTTTGGCATCGTCGAGGGCGTAAGAAATATTTTGAGTGAAATATTCTTTCAAGTCAAACTCAAAATATTGAGTTGGCAGGATATAAATCAGTTCTTGAATATGTTCCAAACCAATATTTAACGCTTCATTGAAACGTTGGATAAAGTCATCTGGCAATTTTTTATTGGACACCCACGCGGCAAAAACGAAGGGTAAACCCGTCCAATCATGCCAAATTTCGCCTAAATCATACACATGTTCAAAGCGCATATCTAAGCCGATGGTTTTGTCACCGATGGCTAAGTAAGCTGCGTCTTTTTCGATATTATCTAAGTAGCCCTCAGTAGTATTGATGAGGACAGGATTGGTTTTCCAATATTTTTTCAATAAAATTTTGGTCAACGCCACCGACGTTTTGGAATGAAAATCGAGATATACTTTTGACACATCTTTTATGGGCGAATTGGCATACAAACAAACCGTTTTGACCGCTCCTACTGAACCGATGCAATAATCAGATATAATATGGGGTGTGCTGAGATGTGGAATAGCCGCCACCGGAATCAAACCCAAATCTGCTTCACCGGATTCTAATTTAGCCGCACACACCGAAGGT
>JANPGW010000446.1:0-1760 GCA_031424115.1 Saprospiraceae bacterium
GTTCAAGTGGTGTGGCATATTCTCCCATATCGCCAAATAGTAAAGGTTTACACATCTCCTCGGCATGTATCTATCCTTACCGACGATGAAATATGCAGCGCACAACCCGCCATTCCTGATTTTGAGATAACCGTTAACCAAATATTTGAGTTAAAAGATTAGAATTTTCACCATTATATGAGTAAAGGGAAGAAAAAACCGCAGAAAGGAAAAGGTGTAAAATTAAGTGATGCTATTTTACAGTATAACGTTAAAAATTATACGGGTGCTTTAACACGCTTGAAAGCGGCAGTGTTGAAACCAGGTGAAGAGCAACAAGCTAAAAACCTTCAATATGCCCTTACTTTGCGGCTCGCCTTTGCTGAAATAACGGCGCATAATTATCGCAAAGCCATCCAGTTGTTACAGCCTTTATTGCCGCATGACCCCATTGCTTCTTCTTTTGCCGGTGTTGCCCATCTTTATCTTTCGGAATATACTTTAGCCAATCCCTTGCTCAAGAGTGCCGCCAAATCATACCCTTCTTTTGCCTTTTATCAACTTTTAAGCGAAATATATCAACAAAAAGATATTGATTTTGAAGGATTTATCCATTTTTTTTCAACCGAATGGAATCACTGTTCTGATAGTCAAAAGCAATATATCCAAATTATCATCTGCGTTTTCAACGATAGGATAGAAGAAGCCGAGGAAATTGTTAAATCTTTAAAAAATCAAAGCCATTTTCAGCACATTAATTTTGATGCCTTCAAACGGATTTTTATATCTTCTTCCGAGAGTACCGAAAGTCTTTCTGAAAAAGTCAAACCTTTGTACCGCTTACTTTTAAATGAGGCATTGTCTGATTCTGAAAAGGCTTATTTCAAAGATTTAGATAAAGAAATAGGGGTCTTGTCACCGCTTCTTGAAAGCCAAAACAAACTCCACTTATCTCTTCAAAAAGAAATAGCCGCCCAATACAATGAGCAAAAAGTATTACATGAAGCGATATTAGCGCAGTTGATGCAGGCTTCATCAGCGGAACAGCGTCCTTATATTGCTTACAATCAGGCTGTCAACGCTTTTAATCAAGATGATTTTGACATTGCTGAAAGTGGCATAAAACACGTTATCGTCAAATATGCCGATGATTTTGCCCTGATTCCTGAGTCGCTGTCGCTTTATCTGAATTTTTATCAAAACCAAGATTTCAAGGTTTATCCCAATACATTTTGGACGTTCGTAAAAAAATGGCTATCGGTTCGGAAAGAAAATCTGTCCGTTGAAAATTTGGATGCGATGGGTTGGCTCATATTTGATGCAATCGTCGTGCACGCCACTTTAATCGATCGTCCTTACAATCACGAGCTTGTTAAGATACTCAACGAGGCCCCCTCAGTATTTGCCTTAAAATTTGCGCAAATATTATTTCCCAATATACAAGTTGCGCCGAATTTAGTCACCGATTCAAGATTAGAGCTTTTCGCATTGCCGAATGCGGAAAAAAATAAAGCAAGATTTACTGACGCTTTTAATACGTTCATGTCTATGCTATCGCCTTATGGTGGCAAATTTTCTATTTATGATGACGAAGGCATTCCAAAAAGCCTTTTTACCCAACAAGTTGCTTATTACGGGGACTGTTTTATGGAAGCGGTGAAAAGACACCCCATTCCACCACAAAATCTCATCGCGTTAGAAAGTTTTAAAATGATTCATGAGCAGGTCAAAATCATAATTGACCAAAATAAAAACCCGCTGGAAAGGGACTTTTATTTTGG
>JANPGW010000447.1:0-17060 GCA_031424115.1 Saprospiraceae bacterium
CGGTCGCTTAACCTGTGTACCAACTTTGACTCTTGCATTGGACGATAGACAATGTATCAATGTCCTTGACGCTGCTTCTTTGCTGATTGATAATACCTATTATTGTGCAAATTATTACTACGCTTCTATTCCCGGCAGAACAGATTTAACCTTCCCCAGTCATTATATCACCAGTGCTGATTTGGGTAAAACCTTGACTGTTACCGTCACCGATAATTTCAGCGGCAGCTGTACGACTCGCGTCACAGTGGTGGACACAAAAGCACCCGTTGTGAATCCTCCTCAAGACACCATCATTACCTGTGCGGATTTGAGCCGAGATGGCAAAATATTGCCGAGTTTGGCACTCCCGATTGTTATTTATGAATGTGGTAAAACAACGTTTACCTATCAAGATAGAACCTTAACGCCGCCTATTGGTCAAACATCTTTTAATACACAACCTGCCGGATTTCCTTTAGATAAATACTTTAATTTATCTTCGGCGTATAATGCTTCCAAAATCATCGTTCGCACTTATACAGCCACCGATGAATTCAATAACAGTTCTATCGTTCATCGCGTGATATATGTTAAAAACATACAACTGTATCAAATAGAATGTCCAAAAGATGTTACTGTGGCTTGCGTGCAGGGGGATTATCATACAGGTATTCAAAGCACGGGCGTTCCTTTCATAAGAAATGGGGGTTCATTGCAAGATGTTTCATGCGGTATTGATTATTTCTATTCCGATGAAAGAACCGAAGAGAATATAGGCTACACCATCAAAAGATTATGGACATTAGTGAATAGAAATACTCAAGACCGTCAAAATTGTGAACAAAAAATCACTGTCAACGATACAAAACCGACTATCTCTTGTCCTGTCAATAAAATCGTGACTATAGATGCCGATAAAAAAGCAGTCATATTAGCGTCAAGTATAGCCACCGCTTCTGATAATTGTACACCTCAAAATGCCTTGATATGGAGTATGACTGAGGGGGGTAATACAAACACTTCATTCACTTACACCTGTGCAAATTTAGGGGCTAAAACGGCTCTATTAACAGTCAAAGATGCGGCGGGCAATGCCAGTAGTTGTACAACGACTATTCAAATTGTTGACGATAGTCATTTTTGTATCAATATCCCACTTTTAGCTGTATCGGGTGGCATGAATAAAGAAACAGGTGAGGAAGTAAACGCGATGGTCAAAATATCGAATCCTACGGATGCAATGGGCGAAATGCAAGGTACTAACTACCAGTTTTCCAATTTGGTTCAGGGCAATTCTTATCGTGTTAAGCCTGAAAGAGACAATGATGTGTTGAATGGTGTTACAACTTTTGACATTGCCCTTATCAGCAAACATATTTTAGACCTTCAGCCATTTACATCACCTTATCAAATGATTGCTGCCGATGTGAACCGAGATGGAGACATTGATGGTGCAGATATTTTACTCATCCGTAACCTTATTTTAAAAAGAATTACTCGTTTCCCGAACAATACTGCATGGCGTTTTATTCCCAAAAACTATGTTTTCAGGGACAATACCAATCCATTAGCGGATGATTTCCCTGAACTCTTGAATTTCCTGAATCTAACCGCCAATGTCAATAACGGTGATTTTGTTGCCGTAAAAATCGGTGATGTCAATTTGACCGCAAAAGCCAACGCCCTCGCACTGGCTACCCGAACGGCTCGCCCTTTTGAAAATATCTATTTGACGGATAAAAAATTAGAAGCCCATAAAACCTATGTTGTTGATGTGAATATCAATAACTACAATTTAGAAGCCCTACAATTTGCCCTCAAAATGGATAAAACGAAAGTCTCTTCTTTCGCCATCAGCGAAGGTAATTTGCCTCAGTTTGAAAAAGGTAATTTTGAAGTCATTGAAAAAGATGGTACAGTCGCGATTGCTTGGGTCAATACCCAAAAGGAAAATTTAACGGCTGAAAATACGATTGTACAACTCACTATTACACCTCGCCATTCGGTTTGGTTGCATGAGTTGATAAGCCTTGATGAACAGTTTATGGAGAATTTGGCGTATGCGAATGAAACAGCAAATACCGGTGGGGAAGTAAAAAAGAGTAAAGAAAAACAACTACAACTCAAGTTCATAAGCTCAAAAACCGACAATTGGGTATTTGAACTCCATCAAAATCGGCCAAATCCTTTTGTGAATGAAACCACTATTTCATTTACATTACCTGACACCAAGGCAGCAGAATTGACCATTTATGATGTCAATGGCAAGGAGGTGTACACCCTCAATAGGCTTTTCATGAAAGGCTATAATGAGGTCACCCTTCATAACGCGGTTTTTAAAAATTCAGGGGTCTATTTTTATCGCTTAAAATCGGATCAGTCAATTGCGGTGAAAAGAATGCAATTTTTTAAATAAATATTGACAATTAATAATTTATCACTATCTTTGCATCAGATTTTTACTCTTGGGAAAAGAGGAGGTGTTGACACATCTCCTCTTTTGCGTTTTTTTAACTTTTTTTGCGGAACAAGTTCCGCCCTACTGTTATGATTGAAAATAAAATAGAAGAAATACTGCTTGAAAAATTTCAAGAACCTGAGTTTCAAGATTGTTTGTTGATTGAAATCAGCATGACATCTCGGAACACAATCGAAATCATTCTGGATGCCGATGAAGGTTTGACGCTTGAAAAGTGCCAACGCATCAGTCGCCATGTGGAAAATTGGTTGGATACTGAGGGGGTCACCGGCGGGCTTATCAATGATGATTATACGTTGGAAGTGTCGTCTCCCGGCGTCTCTCGCCCGTTGATGTATCCACGACAATACACCAAACATATCGGTAGAACCCTTGAATTGACGCTTAAACCGGTTGCAGTTGACGAACAAGAAACACCCAGTGAAGAGCCTGTGAAATTGGAAGGTAAGTTACAAGCGGCTGATAATCAAGGCGTTACAATCGAATATGAAGAAATACGCAAGGAAGGAAAAAAGAAAATTAAAGAAAACATTGTGAAAACAATATCGTTTGACAAAATAAATAAAGCATTTGTAAAAATTTCATTTAAGTAATCGTTAAGGGTTATTCGTCGGGTATCGAATAATGGTTAACGAATAACGTTTAACAAAAAAAAGAACTGAACCATGATGAATTTAGTTGATTCGTTTTCGGACTTTAAAGCGGGGAAAAATATTGACCGCGCTGCGCTTCTGCGTGTCCTTGAAGACGTATTCCGTACTCTAATTAAGAAAAAATACGGCACTGACGAAAACTTTGATGTAATTGTCAATGCTACTCGAGGTGATTTGGAATTGTGGCGCGTGCGTAAAGTTGTGCCTGACGGTGAGGTAACGGACGAAACGGCGCAAATATCGGCTTCGGAAGCACAATTGATTGATAATGACTATGACGTGGATGATGAATGTTATGAGCAATTGGGCTTAGAAGAGTTTGGTCGTCGGGCGATTCAGGCGGCTCGTCAAACACTGATTTCACGCATTATGGATCTTGAAAAAGATGATATTTACAAGAAATACTCTGAGCGGGTGGGTGATTTGGTTATCGGCGAAGTCAGTCAAGTGATGAAAAAAGAATTACTTGTTTTGGATGATGCTACCAATAATGAGGTTGTTTTACCAAGAACGGAGATGATTCGCGGTGATTTTTACCGGAAAGGCGATGCCGTGAGAGGTATCATCAAGAAAGTAGAAATGAAAAATGCGACGCCAATCATTATCATGAGCCGCACGGACGAAGACTTTTTGGCGAAAATGTTGGAGCAGGAAGTACCTGAAATTGAAGACGGTGTTATCACCATCAAAAATATTGTCCGCATTCCGGGTGAACGGGCTAAAATTGCAGTTGAAAGTTATGATGATCGTATTGACCCTGTAGGTGCATGTGTCGGTATGAAAGGTGCGCGGATTCATGGTATTGTCCGTGAGTTGCGTAATGAAAATATTGATATTATTAATTTTACGACAAATCTTCAACTATATATTCAGCGGGCGTTGACTCCGGCAAAAGTGAGTGGCGTAGAGATTGACCACGAAAATAAAAGGGCATCGGTGACGCTCAAACCGGATCAAGTGTCTTTAGCCATCGGTAAAGGCGGGACGAATATCAAATTAGCCAGCAAATTGACCGGCTACGAAATTGATGTCTTCCGTGAAGAAGATGAAGTGGAAATTGATGACGTCGATTTGGTCGAATTCCGTGATGAAATTGACCCTTGGATAATTGACGAATTCAAGCGCATCGGTTGCGATACCGCGCGGGACGTTTTGGCGTTGAGCAAAGACGAAATCGTGCGCCGGACAGAATTAGAAGAAGAAACTGCGGCTGAAATTCTCCGTATTTTGGCGGAAGAATTCGACGATAATTAATACTCGTTACGTGTCAGACACTTTTTTTTAAGTGTCTGACACGTGCGTTTTTGTTTGTAATTAATACCGTTATTTCATTAACGTCACCGACCCCTTCCTCACCTCGACCGCCCCATCCTTGTATTCTAATTCAATAAAATACCCATAAACACCGGCTAAATACGGGCGTCCATCCCAGCCAATATTAACGTCGTTGGGCTTGAAATTTTCGGCTTTATAAACGATACCTCCCCAACGGTCATATATTTGAAAGGTTTTGATGTTTTTGACATTACCGCCGTCATAAACCATTAAAATATCATTTTGTCCGTCGCCATTCGGTGAAAAAACATTGGGAATGTATGCTTTATGACAATCCTGATAATCTACTCTAATGGCATCGCGAGACTCTCCGCATCTGTTTTTTACAACAACCGTATAAACATCAGGCTTTAAAACAACATAACTATTTTGGGAGAAACCATCTTGCCATTGATATGTGGCTTCTTCAGTATTGACTGTCAGAATCAATTTTTTATCCAAACATAAAACAGTGTCCACACCCAGCTCTACTGAGGGGGTGGCTAAAATACGAATGTTGATGCTATCGGAAGCCAAGCAAAAGTTTTTGTCCACATTGACCTTGTATTTTCCCGTTTTTGAAACCACATAAATCGAATCGGTTGTATTATCCTGCCAGCGATAATTGGCGCCGCTGATATTTGGCATCAATACAATGACTTGCCCTTCACAAATAGTTGTGTCTTTGCCAAGGTCAAATTCGACGGGATTGCCGCCCACTTTTACCGTCAATGAATCTGTGAATTGCCTACTACATTTGTCAGTGACCGTTACTTTATAAAGGGTCGTATTGGCAGGTTTTGCAATGGGGTCAGCTACTGTGGAGTTGCTCAAACCGGTTGTTGGCGACCATTTGTAAGATATACCACCCGAGGCTTTGAGTCGGACTTGCCCACCCACGCAAATAGTGGTGTCGGGTAATTGGTCAAGAAAAGTGTTGTATTTCAGGCAAAACTTTTGTTCGTTATTAGCGCCGCCGGTTGAAGCTGTAAAACCCCAATACACCAAAGGATCACCGTTAAAAACATCTTTTACGATATCACCCGTATAACTCAGAAGCGGGTCACAATCCCAAAATAAATCCAATTTTTTGAGAGTTGCATTCCAAACCACTCGCAAATCGTGATAATTACAATCTTCTACGTTGGCGTTATTCCCGAAAGCTTTGGGTCCCGCGAGCGTATTCCCCGAATTATGGTTGACATTGCCATTTTTGATAATAGCCACATGGTCAAAAGCCGGGTCACCCTCGTCAAAATTTTGATAAGAGTCTAACTCAATACCGATGGAGGGTTTGACGCCACTGAAACCTAAGCCTTGACCTTGCGTGCCAATAGAAGTGCTCACAGGTTGAAAACCAAACACAAAACCATCGGCGCCATCAGCATCTTTGCACCCGAGAAAAATATCAACCGATACATCAAATGATTCATTCAAATTAATTTTTTTCTCATTCCATACCGAACCAACTGCGCTGTTGGTGGCCGGCGTCAGTGTCCAACAGGTACTACTGCTTTGAAAGGCTTTTCCATTCACAATAAATTGGGCATACAGTGTAGAATAACAGCTCGAAATTAGGATTATAACCGTAAAATAATGCCTCATTTGGATATAAATAGGTTTTTTATTCAATGTTTGTTTTCAGAAATATCATATAAATTCTTTTTAAGTATTTACATTGCACCTAAAAAAAATTAACTTTGAATGTAAATTATAGGATAAAATAAAATATTCAATAAAATAACGCTTATTATCGTTAATCTTATATAATAAAATACTATGAAATTCAACAATTTGACCAATAGATGCAGAGGGCTTTATTTAATGTTGTACAAAACTATATATTATTTCATCTTTTATTTCACCTTTTTTGTGCTTTCGTTCACCCCCTCAGTATGGGCACAAAAATTTACCATGGACAATGCTATTCAGCGGCTCATTACGGATTCTGTATTAAGGAGTGGTCAGGTTGGTATTTGTATTATGGATGCCCGAACGGGCGAAATATTGGGTTCTCATAACTCGACTATGAGCCTAATTCCAGCGTCTAATATGAAAATAGTGACGACGGCTGCGGGCTTGAAAATCCTCGGTGGAGATTTTACCTTTAAAACAGAATTGCAATATGATGGTTATATCAAAGATTCGGTTTTGTCGGGTAATATTATCATAAAAGGGTATGGTGACCCTACGTTGGGCAGCCCGAAGATGGACAATGTTTTAATCATGCAAGGGGTTTTGGATTCTTTTGCTCAAGAAATAAAGCGATTAGGTATTAATAAAATCACCGGTAAGATAATTGGCGATGGTACGGCATTTGAAAAAGAAACGGCTTTATCTACTTGGCTTTGGGGAGATTTGGGCAACTATTATGGTGCGGGGCCAAGTGGCTTGAATTTGAATGAAAACATGTATGAGCTGAATTTTGTCCAAAATCCGACCATTGGAAGCCCCCCCTCAGTAGTGAACTTTACGCCACATGTTCCGGATTTTACGATGTATAACGAGGTCACTTCGGCATCCGGAGGGGGTGATAACTCTTATATTTATGCCGCTCCTTATGCTCAGGTGGGGGTAGTACGCGGAACGATTCCGGCTGGTTATGGGCTTTTTAAAATAAACGGTTCTGTACCGGATCCGCCTTATTTTGCTGCGTGGCACTTGCATCGGACATTGCGTGAAAAAGGGGTTGAGGTGAAGGATTCAGCGGCTACTCAGATTTGGTTGGAGCACAAAAGCGTGGATTTAAACCCACGAAAAACCTTTTTTACTTGGCAATCCGTTCGTCTCTCTACCATTGTTGAGCATGCCAACCTCGAAAGCGTGAATCTGTATTGTGAAAGTATTTTGAGGGCAATAGCCTTGCAAGAAAAAGGACAAGGCTCTAATGATGTGGGCACGGATGTCGTCAAGAAATTTTGGCAATCGCAAGGTGTCAATACGGATGGAATGTTCATGCAGGATGGTTCTGGACTTTCTCCGCGCAATGGGCTAACACCCTTTCAATTAACCTCCATGCTTCGGATAATAGCAGCTGATAATCAATGGTTTATGCCCTTTTATCAATCATTACCTGAGTCGGGATTGACAGGGACGATGAAAGGCATGTTCAAAAATTATCCGATTGCCATTGGTAAAATACGCGCCAAAAGTGGTACTATTACCCGAACGCGGGCTTTTAGCGGTTATGCCAATACGCTGGATGGTCGGTTAATAGCTTTTTCTGTAATCCTTAATAATTTTACGTGTTCGCAAAATGACATTCGCAAACGATTGGAACAATTTATGGCGGATTTGGTAAAACTGTAATCTGAAATTTTTTCAAATTTTTTCTTTTGCCATTAAAGTTTTAAAAGATGTTTATTGTTGAAGTCAAAATATCAAAATTGAACGTTACCTTTGAAAAAAAATTGAAATTTGTTTGATAAGTAAAGCAAGTATGAAATACTCTTTGAAAATCTTTTTTGCTCTAATAATTCTTTCCACGACATTTTCTTGTGTTCAAAACCAAGAAAAACCCGGAGGTTATCAAGGAAATGATAATAAGGGAACCGATAAGAAGAACAACGGCTTCAACGACCTTGTAGCTGATTTCGAAAGCAAAGACCGTTTGATATGGCAAAAGCCCGACATGGTCATCAATAGGCTGGGAGACCTGAGCACTCAAACTGTTGTTGACTTGGGTGCCGGCACAGGCTTTTTCGCCTTTCGTATTGTTCCGAAAGCGAAAAAAGTCATCGCTTTAGATATTGATAAACGCTTTATCACATTTATGGATAGTGCTAAGTTAGAGCTCTCACCCGAATGGCGCGCTCGTTTTGAAACCCGACTTGTTGATACAGATAATCCGAAACTTAAAAAAGGCGAAGCCAACGCTGTTATCATTGTCAATACCTATATGTATATCCAAAATAGAGTTGATTATTTGAAATTGCTCAGAACCGGTATTGCCAAAGGTGGAACGGTTTTAATTGTTGACTACAAAGAAAAAAATATTCCGGTGGGACCTCCCGTGAGTATTAAGGTACCCCTCAGTATTGTAGAAAAAGAATTGAAACAAGCCGGATTCAAACAAATTCAATCAGACGATACATCTTTGGATTATCAATATATTATTACTGCCGTCAATGAACAATAAAGCGTATCGTTTCAGGAGGTAAGCAAGAGGAGAAGCAACTTATTTTGTCTTTGACATGTATATAAGTAAATACATCAGCCGACTGTTTCACCGCTTCAAATCTGCATCATGATACGATTATTGATTTTCTCTTTTATTTTTTCTCCTCTTTTCTGCTCTAACAATTTGACAGCGCAAAGTGCAGATTTTGATTTTTCCAACAGTAGATTGATTGTAAAATTCAAACAAAATACCCAAAATACTCTTCAAATAAGGCAAAACAACACCTTTCTGACTTTAGGCATTGCAGACGTGGATCAATTGAATGCTGAATGGGGCTGTATAAAAGCAAGTTTTATTGAAAGCAGTGGTCATATTCTGAACATTGTCTTAGAGTTTAAGAATCCTATTGATATTGATAAGGCGATTAAGGAATATCAAAATACGGGTAAATTTGAATGGGTTGAGCCTGATTTTATCGCCCATGGCGAAGGACAGGAGATTTGCCCACCCGATGTTGTCCCTAACGATGCTTTCTTTTCCCGCCAATGGGGCTTAAAAAATGATGGCACTTTTTCGCTGTCTCCAGCTGTGTCAGGTAACGATATCAAAGCTGTGGACGCTTGGAATGTCACAACCGGCACTCCCTCAGTAGTGGTGTGTATTATTGACACCGGTTGTAAACTTGATCATCCCGACTTGTTGGGTCGTATTTGGCAAAATGCCAAGGAAATTGCCGGAAACGGAATGGATGATGATAATAATGGTAAAATTGATGATATCCAAGGTTGGGATTTTGTCAATAATGACAATAATCCAACCGATGATTATGGCCACGGCTCTAACGTTACCGGAGTTGTGGGAGTAACGGGCAATAACAGTATTGGTTACGCGGGTATGGATTGGAACTGTAAACTAATGATTGTCAAATGCTTAGATAACAGCAACAATGGTTTATATTCTAATATTATAGCGGGTATATATTATGCTGTTGACAATGGCGCTAAGGTTATTAACTTATCGCTAACCGGGACGTCAACCGTTTCTCAGTCTTTTGAAACCGCTGTAAATTATGCTTGGAACAAAGGCGTTTTGATAGTGACAAGTATGGGAAACAACAATGTGAATACTGTACTTTACCCGGCAGCTTATAGCAATTTGATTGCCGTAGGGTCTATCAATCCCAATGGCAAACGCACAAAACCTTTTTTTTGGAGCACTACCAGCGGCAGTAACTATGGCAGCCATATTGATGTGGTGGCTCCGGGCAATTATATTTACGGTATATCTTTTAGCTCCAATACCAATTACGGCACATATTGGGGTGGCACATCCCAAGCGGCACCTTATGTCAGTGGTTTAGCAGCTTTGATGTTGGCTAAAAATAAAAATTTGACTTCGACACAACTCAAAAATTTGATTGAAAAAGGGTGCGACGACCAAACGGGCGACCCGTCGGAAGATACAGCAGGTTTCGATAATTACTATGGTTGGGGCAGAATTAATGTTAAGAAAACGCTTGATCTGGTTCCGATTAACACCGGCATTAGCGATTTGAAGGACGCCTCTGAATTGTTACACGTTTCTCCTAATCCTTCCAAAGGTATTTTTACTATTTCTTATCAGAACTATGCAACCTCTCAAGACAATGGTATACTGACCTTTCCCGACTTCTCGGTGAAGGGTGGAGGTGTTGTCCGAATTTTAGATATTTCAGGGCGTACGGTCGTTGAACAAAACATACAAAGTCTTGATAAAGAATGGATTATGGATGTTGATTTGACTCAACAACCGACGGGCGTTTATTTTATCTATTTAAAAAATGGGGCTTATTTTTTGACAAAAAAAATGGTTAAAATTTAAAGGTTCTCTGTCATTATGGTTGTAAAAAATTATGAGGAATTGTTAAAATCCGTTAAAAAAAGTCAAGGTTTTGTTAAGCCTTGGCTTTTTTCATTAAAGAGGTGTAACCTTTTATTATTTTGTATTGTCTTTTGAATATCTATAAAAATTAAAACCTTATTCTTTAGCTCTTTAAAATTATTATCAGATGAAAAAGCTTTTTATCCTCGCAACAATTGCCTTACTGGCAACAAACACACTCTCCGCTCAACGCGAACAAACTGTTATCAATAATTCTCTTTGGAACTTTAGTGGCGCTTGGGGCGGGTGGAGTTACAATTATGGCAGTTTTAACAAAGATGAAAGAGGTGGCTACAATGGTGGAATTTGGGCATTGGAGTTCGGAAAAAAATTCTTCATAGGTGGGATGCACTATAAAATTAACAACCAGCGATTGAACAGCAACGATGTCTTCAACATGACATCCAACAATCTGTTATTAGGGATTACTCCTTTGGCTTATCGTCCGATTCATCCCATAGTTTCAGTGGCATTGGGTTCCGGTAAAATTAAAGCCACCGGCGAAGCTACCGAAGATCGCATTTTCGCTATTCACCCGGCTGCGGGTATCGAGATGAATTTAGCGCGGTGGTGTCATATTGATGCTCAAATGGGTTATCGGATTGTCAACGATTCCAATTTTGCTCGCTACAAAAATTCTGATTTTTCAGGTTTATATGGTCAAGTGAACCTCAAATTTGGCTTTTCGTGGGGACGCTACAAAGGCGGGGATAGAAAAGATGATTAGTTTTTTTGAATGATAAATTATGAATGATGAATGATGAATGAGGAGTAGCGTGATTTATCATTCATCATTTATAATTAAAAAAAATTACTGCACTACTTTTTCTTTCACTTTATTATCGGCAACAACTTCATTACATTTCACAACAGTGAGAAAAATAGTGTTAGAAACTGCTCCTTTAGTGGACTCTTCTTTTTTATTTTTAAAAAAAGCAGTCATTTTAGTAAAATCCCATTTTAAGATAGGTATCGGTTGAGCTGAGAGAGAGTGGGCGAAACAGAAAAGAGACCCTGCTACGCAAAAAGTTAATAGTTTTTTCATGATGGGTCATAGGTGTTTGTTCAAAAAATGTTTGCTATTGTTTTATCCCAATAATCAAAGTTAGGCGACATTTTAGAAAAAGTCAAACATATTAACAAAATCCTCTTATACCCGCTCAATTTTACCCCCCTCAGTATAGAGGAAAAATGATATAAAAATCACATCTGAAACAAAATTCTACGCTTCTGCCGCTCTCCTTTTCATTTCAGATGCCAATTCATGACCTAGATAGCGTTCAATGACATTGTGCACTAAATAAATGACGGGTGTCATCAATAGTGCAACGGTGAATTTATACAGATAGCCACCTGTACAAACCATTAAAAGCTGTCTCAGAGGCCAAGGTTCCCCGTTTCCTTTTACCAACATTGGATAAAAATAGAAGGCAATGGAAGTGACAACAAATGTATCAATCAATTGTGAAAACACAGTGCTGCCTGTGGAGCGCAACCAAAGTTCACTCTCTCCGGTCTGCTTTTTTATATAATGAAAAATAGTAACGTCTAAAATTTGAGACAAAATAAAGGCGGACAAAGAGCCGATAATAATACCCAAACCTTGACCAAAAATGCCACTATAGGAGGCATTGATATCCACAACTCCTCTGGCTTGTTGACTGGCGGGCCACCAATCGGCCGGAATCAATTGAATAGAGCCATAAAACATAAAAAAAGCGTAAGCAATCAATCCCGCACCCAACCAAGAAAGAAATTTTACACCCCGCTGACCATAGTATTCATTGATGATATCCGTCATGATAAACACCACGGGCCACAACAGCACGCCGGCAGATAAGTCAAAATTCCATTTTCCGCCGTAGATAAGCCAACTGACTGGTTCTTGACCCAGCGTTCTTTCCAAAGAAAATATTTTAACGCCCATAAATTCAGCACTCAAAGCATTGGCAGTAAAAAAGCCGCCTAATATAAGAAAAAGGCGAACGCCCTTATTTTTTAAAATATCCTGAACTTCTTTGACGGAAGCAATAATTTTTCCTGAGTTTGAATTCATTTTTTATGTTTTATAAATAAAAAAATCCGCTAACAGCCTTTTTAAGGGCATTTAGCGGTTGTTTAACAATGCTTAAATTTAACAACTATTTATTGAATGTGTTGAAAAAGTTCCAAATTATTCATATTTCCTAATAAAATCAAAACCACAGAGGTAAAAACTTGTTGTATATTCGCACTTCTTTTGAATCAATCTAAATAAATGGCATTAATTTCAATAAACCTTAAATCAGGTTCAATCAATAAAGAGGAGGACATCATTGTCGGTATTGACTTAGGTACGACCAACTCTCTTGTGGCTTATATAAAGGACGGCTCGCCGGCGTGCGTTGCCGGTACTGATGGCAAAAACACCCTTGTTCCGTCAATTTTACATTTTTCTCATCCCAATATCGGCGCTAACGGAGCAAATGAAACGAGCGGAGGCATTATTGTTGGCGATAAAGCCAAAGAAAAACTCATCAGTGACCCACAAAATACGATTTATTCTGTTAAGCGTTTGATGGGCAAAAGTTATAAAGATGTGCAAGGCTTTGAAAATTATTTTGGTTATAAAATAATTGATGCGCCAGATGATGAAAGCCTTGTGAAGATAAAAGTGCGAGATAAGTTTTATTCGCCCGTTGAGTTGTCCGGTTTTATTTTAAAAGAGCTAAAAACACGCATTGAAAATGTATTAGATAAGCCGATTTCAAAGGCAGTTATTACAGTTCCGGCGTATTTTAATGATGCGCAACGCCAGGCAACGCGTGATGCGGGAAAGCTCGCCGGTCTTGATGTACTGCGCATTGTGAACGAACCGACTGCTGCCGCGCTCGCTTATGGTTTGGATAAAAAAGAGTCGGAAACGATTGCGGTGTATGACTTGGGTGGCGGCACTTTTGATATTTCAATTCTTCAGATTCAGGACGGAATTTTTGAAGTGCTTTCTACCAATGGCGATACTTTTTTAGGGGGCGATGATTTTGATAGAGCGATTGTTGATTTTTGGATTGCTGAAAACAATATTGATAAATCGTTGATTATCAATGATAAAGAGTTTGGTCAAACCATTCGCTTAGCGGCTGAAAAAGCCAAAAAAACACTCAGCCAATCAGATATTCAGGAAACTGAATATAGAGTAGGGGATTATCATTTCGCCATAACGAAAGACACATTTGAATCGCTAATCAAACCTTTAGTAGATAAAACTATAGATTGTTGCAAAAAAGCATTGACGGATGCACATTTACAACCTTCTGATATTCAAGAAGTTGTGATGGTAGGCGGTTCTACACGGGTACCTTTGGTCAAGCAATCCGTCTCTGCATTTTTTAATCGAGAAGTGCACGATGAACTCAATCCCGATGAAGTAGTAGCTCTCGGTGCGGCTATTCAAGCGGATGTTTTAGCCGGCAATCAGAAAGATATTTTGTTGATAGATATTACACCTTTATCATTAGGTATTGAAACTGTGGGCGGGCTGATGGATGTTATTATTCCACGCAATAGCAAAATCCCGACTAAAGCTGCAAGGCAATACACCACGTCCGTGGATGGTCAGAAAAACCTGAAAATTGCGGTATTTCAGGGTGAAAGAGATTTGGTGCAGAACAACCGTAAGTTGGGCGAGTTTATACTGAGGGGTATCCCACCGATGCCCGCGGGTTTGCCTAAAATTGATATTGCCTTTTATTTAGATGCTGACGGCATTTTGAGAGTCAAAGCTAAAGAATTACGCTCCAATGTGGAGCAAGAAGTGACTATGAAAGCCAGTTATGGCTTAAGCGAAGAAGAAATGGCATTGATGCTGTTGGATTCTATTCAAAATGCCGCCAGTGATTTACAGATACGGTCACTTTTGGAAGCTCGAAACGAAGCCAATAATATTATCCTCTCCGCCGATAAGTTTATAAAGCAAAATGATGCAATATTGAGTGAAGAGGAGAAAGCCAATACTGTTGAGTTAGTCAATACACTGAGGGGGGCAGTCGCTGGCGAGGACAAAGATGCTATTAATGGTGCAATGGAACAACTCAATGATTATACCGCTCCTTTAGCTCACCGAGCGATGGATGTGACGATTGCGGAAGCGATGCGCGGCAAAAAAATTTAATTGGGGATGAGGAATTAGGAATTTTCACAACACGTGCATTATCAACATCTTACACAATTCCTAATTCCTAATTTATAATTTCTGACTTATCACCCGTGGTCTTTTAAAAATAGGCACTGTTGAACATGGTTCACCGTACATGATGCTTTGTGCATAAGGTTGAAGTTTATGGGTCAACTCTACGTAAGCTGCCGGCGGAACCGGTTTATCAGAACATCCTTTGATGACGACGCGTTTACCTTCATATTGGGCAGCGTCAAAAGCATTCAATTTTTTGGCGTAGTATGTTTTAATAAAATTATCCTGATCACCTTGAAAAATCTCTTTAGCAAACGGGGAAGCATTCACCGCCACGAGCATATAAGCCCACACGGGAATAATGGCGTCAGCTGTGCAGTCAATGACAAGGTGTTTTCCCGCGTATTGCGTCCAATCATGAATTTTACACGCTTCGCGAAAGTCTTTTTCTTTCAGAATCAAGCCCATAAAAAGATAGTCTTTGATATCAAAAACGAGGATGTCTTCTTTTGGGAAAAAATCTTCCAGATTCAGGGTGATTAAACCACTTTCTGCTACTCTATTTACTAACGGCGTTTCCGGTATAGTCATTGTCATTTTTTTTTAATTCACAATTATAAACAATATACTGAGGGGGTATGTTCATATCATCTTTCCTCACTGGTCGTCATTTCACCAATTTGATTGTCAATTTCCTTGAAATCCTTAGGTTTGGGCAAATCTTTTAAGGATTTGATACCGAAATAATCCATAAATTTTTCACTTGTACCATAAATAAGCGGACGTCCGGGTGCTTCACTGCGCCCTTGAATCTCAATCAATTCTTTTTCCAACAGTTTCTGAATGGCATAATCGCAACTCACTCCCCGAATTTGTTCGAGTT
Source organism: Saprospiraceae bacterium (assembly GCA_031424115.1). Classification (GTDB taxonomy): domain Bacteria; phylum Bacteroidota; class Bacteroidia; order Chitinophagales; family Saprospiraceae; genus JAAFJT01. Next base: position 15,520 of record JANPGW010000447.1, read on the forward strand.
CAGTTTTAGAAACCGGCTGCTTATAAGCCACAATAGAAAGCGTTTCAAGAGCCGCCTGAGACAACCGCTTTTTAGTCGTTTGGCGCAGGTAAGTCCCCACAGAATGATGAAAAGCGGGTTTGGTCAAAAATTGATAACCACCGGCGATTTCAATAATTTCGAATGAAAATTGCGGGTCAGTGTAGCGTATTCTCAAATCATCGATACCCCTCAGTATATCCTCTTCCGTAAAGTCGGTTTCGAATGCCGCATCCAGCACCGATTTTATTTCTGAAAGCGGAATCGGGTGTTCAGTTGAAAAAATAAGCGCTTCAATATGTTGTAATAAAAATTCCATGCTGCAAAGTTAGAGAAAAAAGCGAAATTTGCCGCTTCAATTCTGTTTTTTAAAAAACGCTTGCGTAGGATTTTCTATTTCAATCAGCTAAAAAAAAATGAATCAAAACGGAACTTTTACCATACACCTCGATAAATTTGAGGGCCCATTTGACTTGCTTTTATTCTTCATAGAGCGGGACGAATTGGATATTTACGACATTCCAATTTCCGCGATTACCGACGAATTCTTGCAATTTATTCACCAAGCTGAAAAGATGAATATAGATTTAGCCAGTGAATTTATTGTTGTGGCGGCAACGTTAATGCGGATTAAAGCCAAGATGCTCATCCCTCGCAAGCCGGTGGATGAGGAAGGTAATGAGATTGACCCTCGCGAAGAATTAGTCACCCGTCTGTTGGAATACAAACGCTATAAAAGTGTTCTTGAAGAGCTACGAACTCTTGAAGAAGACCGTTCTATGCGTGAAGAGCGAGGCAATATCTCCCGTGAACTGAAAGATATTGCCGTCAAAGCTCTTGTTGATAGCGAACTCGAAGATGTTACTTTGTTCAAACTATTGCGTGTTTTTGAGCGCCTCGTTCGTCAATTTGAAGATGAGAAGAACCGCCCTGTACACCATGTGTACACGTATAGCTTTACCATTGAGAGTCAACGTGAATATTTGTTCTCAAAATTAAAAAAGGGAGTAAATACAGATTTCGTGCAAGTATTTGGAGGGTTGGAAAATCGTATTCACGCCATCGTAACTTTTTTAGCTTTACTCGAACTACTCAATATGCAGCAGATTAAAATTATACAAGGCGAAGGTGTGAACAACTTTTGGTTGACGATTCCCGAAGAAAACGATGTTGAAAATGAATCTGAATAATTATTGAATTATTCTCTGCCAAAATTTTTCCTGTTTGAATTTGTATTAGATTGAGGTTTGATTGATGAAATAACGACAAAGAAGCCGCCTAAAATGAATAGGATGATGTTGAATTGCTGCATGGGTTTTAACGTTTTAGATGCTGTTGCTGTGTGAACCAGCTTTTGGTTATGAAATAGAAATTATAAAATCAATAGACTTGTTCAAAAATTAAAAAGGGTTATTTGATAGATATTTTGAGATTGTGTAAAGCGGCACAAATGCCGGCTGATAGATCTTCAAATCCTTGTTTATGATTTCGGTAAATATGAGCCATAATATTGAAAATTTTCA